>NZ_JBSEFH010000016.1:0-155881 GCF_053570585.1 Pseudochelatococcus sp. B33
CTTGAGCTGTCGCAATTGCACTCGTTTTAATTCGAACCTTTACGGATTCCGGGTGGCGGCAATGTCCGCGAGACCCTGGCCGAAACCGCGCGTTTCCTGTGCAGGCCGCCTCCACCTTCGGCGCAGCCGCCCCCAGCAGCGCGCCCCGCGCGCAACGCTGCCGGAAGTCCAGGGGCAGCCGCCGGATTCCCCAAAACTAAAGTCGTACGTGTTGATTCAGCGCAATCTCTAAAACTCAGAACGGTTATAAGCTGGAATCATTTAATTGTTCACGGACTGGAATGGTTCAATAACGGAGAGCCATCATGCGCACCCACCTCGTACTTCTGCTTTCTTGTACCTTCCTTGCCGGCGCCCCGGCGCTCGCCCAGCAATCCATCGATGTGGAGGAATTGCGCGCTACCGCGCAGAGCCTGTTCCAGCCCGTTCCCACGGCCGAGGAAGTCATCAAGGCGCGCAACGTCAGCCAGGAGCAGATCCAGCTCGGTCATTGGCTGTTCTTCGAACCGCGCCTGTCGTCGAGCCAGATCATCACGTGCAACACCTGCCACAGCGTCGGCACGGGCGGTGCCGACAACATCTCGACCTCGATCGGCCACGGCTGGCAGGCCGGCCCGCGCAATTCGCCGACAGTGCTCAACGCAGTCTTCAACATCGCCCAGTTCTGGGACGGCCGTGCCGAGGATCTGGCGGCCCAGGCCAAGGGCCCGGTGCAGGCCAGCGTGGAAATGAACAACACGCCCGGCAAGGTGGAAGAAGTTCTGAAGAGCATCCCGGAATATGTCGATCTCTTCAAGACGGCCTTCCCCGGCGACGACAGCCCTGTCAGCTTCGACAACATGGCCAAGGCCCTGGAAGCGTTCGAAGTGACGCTGGTGACCCCCAACTCGCGCTTTGACCGGTTCCTCACGGGCGAATCGTCGCTGGGCGAGCAGGAACTGGCCGGTCTGGACCTGTTCATCAACAAGGGCTGCGTCGCCTGCCACGGAGGCCAGAACGTCGGCGGCGAAAGCTACCATCCGTTCGGGGTCGTCGAGAGGCCCGGCGCCAATATCCTGCCCGAAAACGACAAGGGCCGCTTCACGGTGACCGAGACGGTCGACGATGAATACGTCTTCCGCGCCGGTCCGCTGCGCAATATCGCGCTCACTGCGCCTTACTTCCACAGCGGCCAGGTGTGGGATCTCGAGCAGGCCGTTGCCATCATGGGCACGAGCCAGTTGGGCGAGGATCTGAACGACGACGAGGTCAAGGCGATCGTCGCCTTCCTGCACACCCTGACCGGCGATCAGCCGCAGGTGGTGTATCCGACGTTGCCTCCGAGCACGAAGGATACACCGCGCCCGGTCGCACCCGGCGGTCGTCCCGGCTGATACTCACGGCCCGCCAGAGCATGTTGTCTTTTCACGAAAACGACAACATGCTCCAACTTCCTAATTTTGAACGATAAGCGCTCTGGGCCCGACGGGAATCGTCAGAGCGGCCCCTTCGCTTCGAGGAAGCAACGGGCCGCTCTCTCGCAAGTTCCTGCGTTTCTTCGTGGTCGCTCAGTCCCGCATCAACGATGCGACAATCTTGAGTTTGCGAATGCGTTCCTCCGTCCAGGGCAAGGAAAGATTGAGCGCTATGAAGTTGCCGAACGAGTTTGTGACAGAGAACATCGGCCCCGGCGGCAGGCTTATCTGATTGGTAAACGCGATTCTTGACGCTTTCATCGAATCGAAGTTACGCGGCCCGCGCACCCAGCACATGAAGCCTCCCATCGGTCGGTGGACGGTGCAGGCAGCAGGGAAATTTTCGGCAATCAGTTGCAGGCCGTGATTGATACGCTCGGCGAGCATTGCCCGCACCTGCCGCAGATGCCGATCGTAGCCGGATTTGATGATGTATTCCGCGATGCCATGCTGGATAATCCCTTCGCCGCTGGAAAGCACCGCCATAAACTGCCGCTGCGTGAGGATCGGCTGATAACGCGGGCTAATGACGCTGCTTACACCGTAGCCGTAGGCCAATAGGCCGCCCAGAGTCGAGAAATGCAGGACCTGGTCCTTGGTGTCGTATTGCTTCAGGGACGACATCGTCTCCCCGCAGTGCGTCAGTTCACCGAAGAGGTCGATTTCAATAATAGGCACGTCCATGCGATTGGCGGTGGTGACCACGCTCTGCATCGTCTCCGCCGAGTATGTGATGCCCGTGGGATAATGATGAACTGGCATCAGAATGCAAGCCTTGACCGGATTGTTATGTAACAGATGCCGAAACTGATCCGCGTCAATTCCGGTCTTGGGATGCGAGTAAATCTCCACTGCGCGCAACTGCCGCCGCTGGAGCGCCGCGAAGACCGGGAAGAAGGACGGGCTTTCTATAAGCACCAGATCGCCGGGTGCGGTCAGAACCTCAATGCAGAGATCCAATCCCTGGATGCCGCGCCCGAGGATCGCAACATCGGCCGGTCGAACGATGATACCCTTCAGCACCGCGCGGCGCGCGATGACTTCCCGCAAGAGCGGATCTCCCTCCGGCGAATCCATTTCCGGAAAGGCGCGACCGCGTACACGGAGAATCTGGCGGATATGCTGATCGATCTTCTGCCGCACGCCGAGATCCCGGCTCGGATAGATCGCGCCAAACGCCTCCAATTCATGACGATGCCAGAGCGAGGTGACCCGAAAGGCCATCTCATCGACCGACACAAGATGATTGGACTGGATTTCGTTGTCCTCTGCCGCCGCATCGGCTGTCGCCTCCAGCTGACTTTCGACGACGAAGAACCCGGAGCGCGGTCGCGCGACGATGATGCCGTCGCCTTCCAAAAGAGAATAGGCATGATGGATGGTCGTCATGCTGAAGCCCGTCAACCTGTGCAGCTTGCGCACTGACGGCAGCTTGTCTCCCGGCTTTAGCGTGTTCGTCTCGATTCGATGACGGATCAGGTCAACAATCTGCTGATAACGCGTGGATGGGGGCTGTGCTGTATCGTCCATGTGTACTGATACGGTTGAGGTCAAACTGCTGCTATCGAAAATCGCTCAAATTGCTTCACTGGGTGAGTCAGGAGATGCGCATCGGACGTGTGTCCGATGTGCTCTGCGAGGTACCTTGTTGGAGGACGAGACATACGGGGCAATCTGCGTTGAAGAAAAAACACAATAACACGATAATATAACATTCGCAATAAAAAACTTAAAACGATCAACTGCACCCTTTCCAGAATTATATTCTGGTAAATATCGGTATTGTGTTGGCACAATATCCATATAAGATTGTATAAATTAAATAACAACTGATAATCAATCAACAAATCAAGGGAGGAGTGTTGACCATGCCGCGTACCTACCTTTTTGCTGCAGTTTCATTGGGGCTCTCGTTGGCTTTCGGTGTGCCTGCCTTGGCGGAATATCCGTCCAAGCCCGTGACGATGGTCGTGCCTTTCGGCCCCGGCGGCGGAAACGACATGGTGGCCCGGTATCTGGCCGATCATCTCGCCAAACTCTGGGGTCAGACGGTCGTCGTCGAAAACAAGCCCGGAGCCGGCACCGCCATCGGCACGGCGTATGTCGCCAACGCAGCCCCGGACGGGCAGACGCTGCTGTTCGTGTCCAATACCTTCACAACGACTGCGGCCGCCCAGGCCAATCTGCCCTACGACGCCGCCACTGATCTTGTTCCTGTCGCCATGTCCGGCAAAGTGCCCATGGGTCTCGTCACCGGTCCCAAGACGCCCGCCAAAACGGTTGCGGAACTCATCGAGGCCGCCAGGAGCAAAGAATTGCTCTATGCGACTTCCGGCCCGGGCACGATCAACCATTTCGGTGCCGAGCTATTCAACGATGTCGCAGGCATCAATGCGCGTCCGGTGCACTACAAGGGCGGCAACGAGGCACTGACCGCCCTGATGGGTGGCGAGATCGATATGTTCTTCAGCAGCTTCCTGCAACTGGAGTCGTTCATCAGTGCCGGTCAGGTGAACGGCCTCATGGTGACAGGCCCCGAGCGCGTGCGGAGTTCGCCCGATCTGCCTACTCCGGCCGAGGCGGGCGTAGGCGGCTCTGAAGTTGAACTATGGTGGGGCGTATTCGCTCCGGCCGACACGCCGCCCGAGACGGTCGCCATGATCAACGATCGGGTGAACGAGATCATGCAGTCGGACGAGACCAGGGAGTTCCTCGCCAAGAACGGCGCTACGCCGACCGTGATGACCGCGGACGAATTCGCGGCTGCCGTCAGCGATGAACTGACGAAGTGGAAGGAGATCGCGAGCAAGGCAGATCTGGGCCTGGAGGCGCAATAGCCAACCCGTCCGTGCAGGAGCCTCGCGCATCATCGCGCATGCGCGAAGCCCATACGGAAGACATCATACGGAAGACATCGGGCATGAAAATCAGAAATCAGACAGACACTGCCTCCGGCCTGTTTTTCATCATTCTCGGCGGCGGGTTCGCCGCTGGCGCTTCGAACTACCGCCTGGGAAGCGCAGCCAACATGGGACCGGGCTATTTCCCCTTCTGGGTGGGGCTCGCTCTGGCCGCGATCGGTGCCGTGGTGCTCATACATGCCTTCAGGGATCCTCAGCCGAAGCCGATAAGCGCCTGGGACATCCGCGGTCTGCTGCTTGTCCTGCTTTCGGTCGTTCTGTTCGGCCTGCTTATCCGGACTGCCGGCCTTGTCGTGACCATCAGCCTCGTCGCCCTCGTGTCGAGCTTTGCCGGGCGCGACGTCACGTGGAAAGCGACGCTTGTTACCATTGCCGTCGCTCTGGTGATCAGCGTCGCGATATTCAGCTACATTCTGGGGCTGCAGATCCCGGTATGGCCGACCCTTTTCGGTGATTGAGCGCAGCGATGAGCCTTATCGAGAATCTCGCACTTGGCTTCCAGACCGCCCTTTCGCTGGACAACGTCTTCTATGCGCTGATCGGCTGCGTACTGGGAACAGCCATCGGAGTGCTGCCGGGTCTTGGCCCGCTGGCCACCATCGCGATGCTCCTCCCGTTCACCTACGGCATCGAGCCCGTCGGCGCGCTGGTCATGATGGCCGGCATCTATTACGGCTCCGCCTATGGTGGCTCGACGACCGCGATCCTCGTCAACCTGCCGGGCGAAGCGTCGTCGGTGGTCACGGCGATCGATGGTTATCAGATGGCCCGGCAGGGCCGCGCAGGCGTAGCGCTTGTCACTGCGGCGTTGAGTTCCTTCTTCGCGGGATGTGTCGGCACCCTTGTTCTGGCGACCTTTGCCATCCCGCTCGGGCGGGTCGCGCTGAGTTTCAATTCCCCAGAATACTTTGCCCTGATGGTGCTCGGGCTGGTCGGAGCCGCATCGCTGAGTTTCGGCTCGGCGCTCAAATCCATCGGCATGATCCTGCTGGGCGTGCTGCTGGGGCTCGTTGGCACGGATCTGAACACCGGGGTCATGCGCTACACCTTCGGGTTCCCCGAACTATGGGAGGGAATTGACTTCACCGTCGTCGCCGTCGGCATCTTCGCCTTCGGCGAAGTCATTGCCGGCCTCGCCAACACGCAAGGCGGCAAGAGCCTGCTGACGAAGGACCTCAGGCTCTGGCTGACAAAGGCGGACTTCCTGCGTGCAATACCGGCAACGCTGCGCGGTACGGGACTGGGAGCCGGAGCCGGGCTCCTGCCGGGGGCCGGGCTGTCGATCGCATCCTTCTTCGCCTACGCACTGGAAGCGCGTACATCCAAATACCGTCACGAACTGGGAAAGGGCGCCATCGAGGGCGTCGCATCGCCGGAGGCCGCCAACAACGCGGCTGCTCAGACCGCCTTCGTTCCGACCCTCACGCTCGGCATTCCGGGTAGTCCGACCATGGCGCTGCTGCTCGGCATCATGACCATTCACAACATCCAGCCGGGGCCGATGGTGATGACGACCAACCCCGCGCTGTTCTGGGGGCTGATTGCCTCGATGTGGATCGGCAACGCCATCCTGGTCATCCTCAACCTGCCGCTCGTCAGATTCTGGGTGCGGGTCACAATGGTGCCGTTCCAGTACCTGTTTCCGATCATTCTGGTTGTGTCCTGTATCGGCATTTTCACGCTGCGTTATTCGGCGTTCGACGTGTTGCTGGCGGCTCTGTTCGGGTTGTTCGGCTATCTGCTGCGGAAGATCGACTGTCAACCGGCACCGCTGATGCTGGGGCTGGTTCTCGGGCCGATGCTCGAGGAGAACTTCCGGCGCTCGCTGGTGATCTCCCAGGGCGACATATCGATCTTCTTCGACCGCCCGATCTCGCTGGCTCTCCTGCTCACCGCTGCGTTGCTGATCGTGCTGGCAAGCCTGCCCAAGTTCCGCAGGAAGGCTGATGCGATCATGGCGGAGGAATAGCGTTGCGACCGGTTATACCGCCGGCCGTCCGGCCGGGAATGAACAATGCGCGTGTCACGCCGGATCCGTGGTGCTGGTCCAGCAACAAGGGTGGAACTCATGAGTGAGAGTGTCGATTGGATAGAGGCCGCCTCGGTGGCGGATGCAGCCGAGAGTGAGATGCTCCCCGTGGAACTGAACGGGCGGTCGCTGGCGCTCTATCATGTGAACGGCGAATGGTTTTGCACCGACAACATCTGCTCGCATGCCTATGCGCTGCTCACCGATGGGTGGCTGGACGACTACACCGTGGAATGTCCTCTCCACAACGGCCAGTTCGACATCAGGACAGGCCGCGGTCTGTGCGCGCCGATCGAGGAAGACATCTCCACCTTCCCCGTTCGCGTGGAAGGCGAGAAGGTTCTGGTCGGGCTGCCGGCCGGTGAACGACGGGACTAGGTTGAGGCGAGAATGTCACAGACAGACATCGTCGTCGTTGGCGCAGGGCAGGCGGGAAGCCATGCCGCCATGGCGCTCAGAAACGCCGGCCATCACGGCTCGATCACGCTGGTGGGTGAGGAGAACGAACCACCCTACGAGCGGCCACCTCTGTCCAAGGAGATGCTGACAAGCACTGAAATGCCGGCGCCTGCCCATTTTCACCCGTTAGAACGTTATGGCGAGAAGAAAATTGACCTGATCTGCGGTGTGAGGGTGAGCGCCATCGATCCGGGCCGCCGGGTCGTCTCCCTCGATGATGGTCGGGCGCTGCCCTTTGGAAAGCTCCTGATTGCAACCGGCAGCCGGCCTCGCCGCATGGAGGTGCCGGGCAATGAGCGACTGATCTATCTGAGGAACCTGGAGGACGCCCGCGTTCTCAGACAAAGGCTCAATCCCGGAATCCGGGTTGTATGCATCGGCGCAGGTGTCATAGGCTTGGAAATAGCTTCGGCAGCGATCGCGCGGAACTGCGCCGTGACGGTCATAGAGGCAGGCCAGGGAGCGATGGCGCGATCCGTCAGCACCGAAGTCGGGAAATGGCTGTGCACCCGGCACGAAGAGCATGGTGTGCGTTTCCTGTTCGGCAGCAGCATCGCGGAAATCCGTGAGGAAGGCGTGGTCACAGCGGGCGGACACTTCGTCCCGGCGGATGTCGTCGTTGCGGGGATAGGTACGGAACGCGATACGGCGCTCGCGGCTTCGGCGGAGATCGCGGTAGCCAACGGCATTCTCGTCGACGAGTTCGGCGAAACGACCATTGCCGGCATCTACGCGGCCGGAGACGTAGCGGCATTCTGGTCCGCGCGCCATGGGCGGCACGTGCGGCTCGAAAACTGGCAACATGCCCAGGACCACGGCAGTGCCGTCGGACGGTCCATGGCGGGTCAGCGCGTGCCGTATGATCCGGTTCCCTGGTTCTGGACAGACCAGCACGGCATCAACCTGCAGATGGCGGGTTCGGCGGAGGGGGCCGCATCGGCAGTTGTCAGGGGCTCGACTGCCGACGGAGCGTTTTCGGTATGGACGTTCGACACCGCCGATCTCGTGATCGGGGTGACAGGGATCAATGCCCCGCGTGACGTACGGGCCGGAAGGATGCTCATCCGCAGTCGAAAATATGTCGATCCCGCGCTGATCGCGGATGTGTCGTACCCCGTGCAGACACTTGTGAAGGCGGTGGCGTGATGCTTCGGCACCGCGCAAGGAGCGAGCAGCGCTGGGAGTTCGTTGCTCACAGGCAAGCTGGAGAGTCTTGGAAGGGCTGACGATGACACTGAGACCCATTGATTGCGACGTTCACCCGATGCTGCCCGGCATGAAGGCGCTGCTGCCCTATCTGGAGCCGTACTGGCAGGATCAGGTAACGACGCGCGGTATGGATGCGTTTGACATTACGACCTATCCTCCGAAATACGACATCACCGTGCGGCCCGACTGGCGTCTGAAGGAGGACGGCACCGGCCAGAGGTTCAAGATGTTGCGCGATCAGGTTTTGGGCCGGTTCAATGCATCGGCGGCTATCTGCAACGTCGTCTATGGCGGACAGATCGTCTTCAACGTCTATCTGGCGGCGGCCATCTGCCGGGCCATCAACGACTGGATCGTGGCGGAGTGGCTGGAGCTCGACGACCGTCTGCGAGCGTCGATCGTCATACCCGTGCAGGACACCGAAATGGCCATCGAGGAAATCGAACGGCGCGCCGATGATCCCCGGTTCGTGCAGATCCTGTTTCTGAGCGGCGGCGACACGCCGCTGGGACAGCGCCGATACTGGCCGATCTACCGCGTTGCAGAAAAATACGGCCTGCCGATCGGCATTCATGCGGGACACGCCCACCGCTTCGCACCGACCTACACGGGATGGCCGTCCTTCTATCTGGAAGACCATGCGACGTTGTCGCATGCGATACAGGGACAGCTTCTGAGTCTGGTCTATGAAGGCGTATTCGCAAAATTCCCCGATCTGCGGGTCGTGCTCATGGAGTCGGGGGTATCGTGGCTGCCCAGTTTCATGTGGCGCGCCGACAATACCTGGCGGGCGTTGCGCAGCGAAGTACCATGGGTCGAACAGCCGCCCAGCAGCATCGTGCGCGAGAGGGTTCGGCTGACCATGCAGCCGCTGGACGTGCCGGCCAATGGCACTGTTATCACCGCGCTCTTCGAACAGATCGGCTCGGAGGACATGCTGCTCTATGCCAGCGATTTTCCACATTGGCAGTTCGATGGTGACGCGGTGTTCGCTCCCGGCATTTCCGATGCGCTCAAGCACAAGATCGCCATCGAAAATCCCTTGGCCACCTATGATCGCCTGAGAGGAGTCCAATAATGAACGTTTCGGTTTCCTCCGCCTCGACGAAGGCAGGTCCCCAGACCAAGCCGAAAATCATCGACTGCGACGTGCACCCGCTGCTCAAGCGTCCTGCGGATTTGAAGAAATATCTTGCCAGGGAGTGGCATGCGCATTTCGATGAATACGGAAATTTCCTGCGCATGCCCTATGCGGCCGGCGATCTCTATCCCAAGAGCGCCCCGTTCATCTCGCGTCGTGATGCCTACCCGCCGAGCGGCGGCCCTCCCGGGTCGGATCTCGATTTCATGCGCGAGCAACTGCTCGACCTGTTCGACATCGAGCTCGGCATCCTGCAAGTGCTCTATCCGAACGGCGCCAGCCAGCGAAATCTCGCGTACGGCTCGGCAATCACCAGCGCGCTGAACGATTGGCAGATCGCGGAGTGGATAGAGCCCGAGCCGCGCCTCAAGGGTTCCCTCGTGGTCGGCAACGACAATGTCGAACACGCCGTGGCCGAAATCCACAAGCACGGCGACGACAAGCGTTTCGTCCAGATCTCTTTCTCTCCGCGAAGCATTGAACCGATCGGCAGGCGCAGGTATTGGCCGATCTATCGGGCAGCGGTCGAGCATGATCTGTCCATCGGGTTGCATACGCACGGCCACAACGGCCATCCCTCCGTTCCGGGGGGCGGATGGTGCTCCTACTATGTCGAGCATCATCAACTCGTTTCCATCGGTATGCAGGCGACGCTCGCCAGCCTGATCATGGAAGGCGTGTTCGAAGAGTTCCCGACGCTGCGGGTGATGTTCATCGAAGGCGGTTTCTCCTGGGTGCCGGCCTTTCTATGGCGGCTCGACAGGCTGTGGGAACGGCTGCGTTCGGAAGTGCCGCACGTGAAGCGCAGGCCATCCGATTATGTGAAGATCAATTGCTGGTTCTCGACCCAGCCGATGGAGGACGTAAACGAGCCGGACCATCTGCGTCAGGCCATCGACTGGCTGGGCTGGGACCGTCTGTGCTTCTCGACCGACTATCCGCATTGGGACTTCGACGATCCGCGCTACGCATTTCCTTTCAGGATGTCCAATCAGGAGCAGGCGCTGGTGTTCCGCAACAATGCCCTGCGTTTCATGAATATCCCGGAGGAACCGGCTGCATGAAGAAGATCGTCGTCTGCCGAGTGTCGGAGTTCCCGGAAGGAACCCGCCGTCTCGAGACGATCGCCGGCCGGCCGATCGTCATCTTCAACGTCAAGGGCGAGTTCTTCGCCCTTCTGAACAGATGTCCGCATCAGGCGGCGTCGTTGTGCCACGGTGTTCTCACAGGAGTTGCTGAAAGCTCGGAACCGGGGCTGATCGAATACTCGCGTCAGGGCGAGATGTTGCGCTGCCCTTGGCACGGCTGGGAGTTCGACGTCCGCACGGGTCAGTCCTGGTTCAACCCGTTGCACACCAAGGTCAAGCTGTATCCGACGGAGGTCAGATCGGGCAGCGAACTCATCAAGGGCGACTACAAGGCGGAAACCTTCGAAGTGGAGTTGCGGGATGACTATGTGGTCGTCACCGTATGACACGTTCATTATCGAAGGACGCTAGCTCATTTCATCGAAGCGCGCTCTAGAGGACGGGGGAAGAAATGACTCAGCAACAGAACCCAGACTGGAACGGAAAATATCCCATCGTCGGTCTCAAGATCGACACATCCTTCAACCGCACGCCGGAGGAGAAGGCGAGACGTTTCCATGACTTCTCCGTGCCCGATATCAGCGATTGGGTCGGACTGATGTACACGATGGACGGGCTGTTGAGGCCCGGTTACACGCCGATGCGCAAGCTTGTAGGCCCAGCCTTCACCGTGAAGATGCCGCCCGGCGACAATCTGATGCTGAAGAAGGCGATCACGCTGGCCGAACCCGGAGACGTGCTGGTGGTGGATGCGCGGGGCCACGCCTCCTACTGCTGCGGCGGCGCCGAGATGATGTTGATCGCCAAGAAGCGCGGTGTTGCCGGGATGGTCCTCGATGGGTTCTATCGCGATCTGAACCAGATGAAGTCATTCGACTTTCCCATTTTCTGCCGCGGCGTGCATCCGGCCACGGGACCGAAACGCGGTCCCGGCGAGATCGGCGTTCCGGTCAGTTGCGGAGGTGTCGTGGTGCATGCCGGAGATGTCATCGTCGCCGACGAAGACGGCATCTGTTGCATACCGCAGGATGACGTCGGCGCGGTTATCGAGAAGTGCGGCACTGTCCGCGAATGGAAGGTCGAGGACGACTGGCCGACCGTTGTCGAGGACAATCGGAAGAAAGACGAGTACTACGATTCCGTACTGGCCAGCCGCGGCGTGAAGATCATCAAGTGACCGGCCGCTCCTCCCGGGGCGGCGGCCGCACTACAAGACCAGCACGGGGCTTTTCCATTGGATGAAGACCGTACAGCCGTTCTCCGTCCAGACGCTGTGCTCCGTTCCTTCCGGATTGCAGATGACGGAGCCGGTTTCGTAATAACCACGTTCGTCCGATTGGCTGCCATCGACCGCGACGATGGTTTCGAGCCCGGTATGGCGATGACGCGGGACCAACGTACCGGGTTTGTAGCGCAGAAAGGCCCAGACCGGGCCTTCGGCATCCCGCTGCCGCCACAGGTAATGGACGTCGACCCCGTCTCGGAACGGCTCGTAGGGCAGATCGCGCCACGCACCGCTCAGAAGCGCCGGAAGGGCCTTCGGGTCAGCCATGGAGTGCCTCCAATATCATGTGGGTTTCCGCCGCCCAGCCGACGATGCCCCCCCTGCGCCACGATCATTTCGATCGTGGCGTCGTGAAAAGCGGGGAAGTAGCTCGCTGTCGCGTCCGTTGCGAGCAGGCAGTCGAAGCCGCGGTCGTTCGCCTCGCGCATGGTCGTCTGGACGCAAACCTCGGTGGTGACGCCGGCGAACACCAGTTGCCGGATGTTCCTGTGGCGCAGCACCACCCCGAATTCGGTGCCGTAGAAGGCGCCTTTGCCGGGCTTGTCCACGACGACCTCCGTTCGCAGCGGCGCAAGTTCGGGGATGATATCGGCGCCCGGCTCACCCGCGACGAGCAGCCGCCCCATTGGTCCCGGCTCGCCGATCCGCAGTGCCGGTTGGCCGCGATCCCGTTTTGCCGGAGGCAGGTCGCTCAGATCCGGGTGGTGACATTCACGCGTATGCAGGACAGGCAGGCCCGCGCGCCGGAACCCGCCGATCAGACGGGCCACCGTGGGCACGATGCGGCGCAACTGCGAGACATCGTTGCCAAGCGACGCGCCGAAACCGCCTTCTTCGAGGAAATCGCGCTGCATGTCGATGACGACAAGCGCCAGGGTCTCGCGTTCGAACGGGAAGGGGAAAGGTCGCGCAGGGATTGTATCAGTGATCGTATCAGTGATCGTATTCATGCCGTATGCCCCGCCATGTAGCGGCCAAGGATCGCGGGATCCGCTCCGGTGGCCGAGGTCTGCCAGGCGACAGGCCGTCGGCCATCACCACGATCCTGTCGGAAAGTTCGAGGATTTCGTCCAGATCCTCGCTGATCAGCAGCACTGCCGTACCGGTATTGCGAACCTGGACAATGCGGTCCCGGATCGCGCGTGCAGCCGAGAAATCGAGACCGAAACACGGGTTTGCGACCACCAGCAGCGAACACATTCCCGCTCAGTTCCCGCGCCAGCGCCACACGCTGGACATTGCCGCCGGAAAGGTCGCGCACCGGAGTGTGCGGGTTGCGGGTCCGGATGTCGAAATTCCGGATCAATTCGTTCGCCCGGCGCATTATCCGGCGGCGATCGAGCAGGAACCGGCGCCCGTCACCGTCGAAGTCGCGCAGTGCAAGGTTATCCGCAACGCTCATCCGCGGGGCGCAGGCATTCAACAGCGGCTCTTCGGGCAGACATCGGTGGTGATGCCGGTCAGCACGATGTTCTCGATACCATGCAGACGCAGGACCAGTTCGAGATCGGTTGCGCAGAAGCTGCCCTTGCCCGGCTTGTCAATGATCGCCTCTCCCGGGAGGCAGCCTTTCGAAGATGGGGGAGCCGAATTCCTCTTCGAAGCGCTGGATCCGCCGGTTCAGTGCCGAAGCTGTGATGTTCATGTCATCGGCGGCTTTTCGTATCGAGCCGGCCCGCATGATCGCTTCGATATATCTGAAATCCTGAAGATGCTTCATCGCGGCCTCCCGAGCGGTGCATTGAATGCACCTGTTTTATGAAAAATTAGCAATAGAGATTTCGCTCGGAACACTCCACAACCGCGGAATAAAGCGTTTTCAAGCAAAGTGGGTACTGGTTTGCGTGAAGAAAACGCGTTAAATTAAAAAGTTAAATCATTTCTGCGTTTCAACGAAACGCAGAAATGATTTAGGCAAGGAGAGCATCGAATGAGCATTCCGTTGACGCTGCGGGAACTGAAGGCTGTCTATGCTGCGGGCGTTTCGCCGGAAGAGCTCGTCCGGCAGGTCTATGCGCGCATCGCGGAAGTTGCCGATCCGGGGATCTTCATCAGTCTGCGGGACGAGGCGGATGTTCTCTCCGATACCCGGGCATTGGGCGCTTATGATCCTGCGCTACCGCTTTGGGGCGTTCCCTTCGCGGTGAAGGACAACATCGATGTCGCGGGATTGCCGACGACCGCCGCCTGCCCGGCGTGGCGCAATGAACCGGCTGCGGACGCCTTCGTCGTTTCCCTGCTGCGTCAGGCCGGAGCGCTGGTGATCGGCAAGACCAACCTCGATCAGTTCGCGACCGGGCTGGTCGGCGTCCGCACGCCTTATGTGCCCCCGAAGAATGCGCTCGATCCCGAGATCGTGCCCGGCGGATCTTCCAGCGGTTCGGCCGTGGCCGTTGCCCACGGCATCGTCAGCTTCGCACTGGGCACCGATACCGCCGGATCCGGCCGCGTTCCTGCGGCATTGAACAATATCGTCGGGCTCAAGCCGTCGCTCGGCGCATGGTCGGCGCGGGGATCCGTCCCGGCCTGCCGCTCGATCGAAACGATCTCGGTCTTCGCACTGACGGTAGAGGACGCCTATGCCGTCTACCGTGTCGGTGCCGTCTACGATGCGGAAGATGCCTATGCCAGGCCGATACTGGCCGGCGATCTGTTCAAGGTCCGTCCGGGGCTGCGCATCGGCGTCCCGGACGGAACGAGTCTGCGCTTCTTCGGGGATCGGGTTCAGGCCGCCTCCTTTGCTGCGAGTCTCGACCTTTTGCACGAAGAGGGGCATGAGATCGTTCCGGTGGACTTTACCCCGTTCTATGACATCGCGAACATGCTTTACGAAGGTGCCTGGGTCGCGGAACGCAACAGCGTGATCGCGGACCTCATGGTCTCGGATCCGGAGGCGATCCTCCCTGTCATCCGCCAGATCATCGGCAAGGCGGGGACGTTTTCGGCAACAGACGCGTTCCGCGGGTTCTACCGATTGCAGGAGTTGAAACGGCGCGTCGAACCCGTTCTGGCTGCCCTCGACTTGCTCTGCGTGCCGAGCGTCCCGACTTTCTATACCGTAGCCGATCTGGAAGCCGATCCGGTAACGCCGAACACGAAGCTGGGCACCTATACGAATTTCGTGAACCTGATGGACATGTGCGGACTGGCCGTTCCGACGCCAGCGCGTACGGACGGGCGTCCCGGCAGCGTCACCTTGCTGGCGCGTTCCGGTCAGGATGCGCTGCTGGCGAGCGTTTCCGGCTGCCTTGAGCGCGCAGGCAAACGCAGCCTCGGTGCGACCGGATGGTGCTTGCCGGACCGTCTTCCCGCCTCCGATCTGCCTGAGGGGTTCATGAAACTCGCGGTCTGCGGCGCGCATCTGTCGGGCTTGCCATTGAACCCGCAGCTGACCTCGCGCGGGGCGTATCTGCTCGAAGCCACGCGCTCGGCGCCGTTCTATCGCTTCTATGCCCTCGCAGGAGAGGGGCAAGCACGTCCGGGGATGATCCATACCTCGGAACGCCAGAGCGCGGGGATCGCGCTCGAAGTCTGGGCGATGCCCCTTGCGCGGGTGGGCGATTTCCTTGCCGGCATCCCGGCGCCGCTCGGACTTGGCAAGGTGATCCTGGCGAGCGGCGAGGTGGTCTGCGGCTTCATCTGCGAAGCAAGCGGAGCTGAAAATGCCACAGACATCACCGGCGTGGCAAAAGTGGGAACCGGTTTTGCATCCGGAATTGCGTAAAAACAAAGAGATAGAGCATTTCTCTCTGTTTCAACGAAAAGAAGAAGTGCTCTAGAGCGCTTTCCGATCAAATGGAATCATTTGATCGATCAGAATTCGCTCCAATCAAAGAAGCGCAGAGTAATAGCCGATCCAATCAGATCGGCTATTACTCTAGCCGGCGTAGATCATCGTCTCGACCGGAACGGCCGACGCCAAGATGCCCCTGTCGGTGAACAGATCGAAGAAGGTCTGGAAATAGCCGATGCTTGTCGAATCCAGCTCGTCATACATCGCATAATCGGACATGGGCACCCGCGCGGCAACCTCGCCTTTCAGCGGGGTATAGCCCGCGAAATACTGCCGGGCCTCGTCGGGATTGCCGCGGACGAATTCGACGCCGCGGCGATAGGCCGCGATATAGGCCCCGGCGGTATCGGGATAGGCGTCGATGAATGCCGAAGTAAGGCTCGCCGCGCCTCCATCCCAGGGCGCCAGCGGGTCGCCGAGGATATATTTGGAGATGACGCCGGCCTTGAGGATGCGTGTCGTGCCGTTGACCGTGCCGACCGTCTCTTGCGGTTCGAGCGAATAGGCGCCGCTGATCTGCCCTGCGACGATCGCCCCGACATGCTGGGGAAACGGCAATTCGACCACATTGGCGCCGGCGGCCCCGCCGCGCTCGAACACCAGCCGCGCCAGCGTCATGTTCTGTATCCCGGGTCCGCCCGCGACGGTCAGGCCAGCCAGATCGGCGATCGTCTGATGGTCGCTGCCCGCCGGAACCAGGACTTGATCGAGGACGAACTTGGCATTTGTCGGGTTCGTGCAGATCAATTTGAGCAGTCCCGGCTGGGCGAGTTCCCCAGGCGCAAGATTGGCAGACGCGGTGCCATTGGCGCTTCCGTCGCACCGCCCGGCGAGGATGGCCTCGACGATCTGCTGCGCGGTAGCGTAATTCTGCCTGCGTCTTTACACGCACCGCCCGGAACCAGCCGGTGCGCATGGTGTTGGCGATCCTGCGCGCATCGCTGCGGTCGGCCCGCCCGGCAGTCGCGCGACAGCTTGGACGCGTACAGCTTCGGTCCCTCATGGAGCGACGCCTCATCCGGTAACCGGCGAGGTTTCGCAGCGCCGGAGAACTCGATGACCGTCGCGGCGTGAGACTGACGCTACAACCCCAGTGAGGTCAGGCCCGGGTGGTCGTCCGGGCGTCGGCCGAGCGGCCAATGGAACTTGCGCTCGGTCTCGGCGATGGGCAGATCGTTGATCGAGGCGAAGCGGCGGCGCATCAGGCCCCGGGCATCGAACTCCCAGTTCTCGTTGCCGTATGAACGGAACCAGTTGCCGCTGTCGTCGTGCCATTCATAGGCGAAGCGCACGGCGATGCGGTCGCCGCCGAAGGCCCAAAGTTCCTTGATGAGGCGGTAGTCGAGCTCCTTCGCCCATTTACGGGTCAGGAAGGCGACGATCTCCTCACGGCCGCACGGAAATTCGGCGCGGTTCCGCCATTCGCTGTCAGGCGTGTAGACCTGCGAGACACGCTGTGGATCGCGGCTGTTCCAGCCGTCCTCCGCCATGCGCACCTTCGCCGTTGCGGTCTCGAATGTGAAAGGTGGAACAAGATTCATCGGTTCTGTCATCCAATTAGGAGCGCCGCTGCGAGGGCGGCGCGATGGTACGCTATTCCTTGAAGCCGTACTCCGGCACATTGCCGGATGCGCCGTAGTACTTGTAAGGCAGGAACTTGCCGGACATCACCAGCTTGACGCGGTCGCCCTTGGGATTGGGCAGGCGCTCCATCGTCATGTCGAAGTCGATGGCCGACATGATGCCATCGCCATACTCCTCCTCGATCAGGGCCTTCCAGGCCGGCCCGTTCACCATCACCAGCTCGTAGAAGCGGTAGATGAGCGGGTCGGTCGGCGGCATTGGCATGCCGCGCATCGGCGTCTCGTTCAGCATGGCGATCTCGGCCTTCGACAGGCCGAACAGCTCGCCGGCTTTCGCCGCCTGCGGCTTGGTCAACTTCATCTGGCCGAGAATGGCGCCGACGACCAACACCTCCGAATAGCCCCCTATCCGCTCGCATATGTGTTTCCACGACCAGCCGTTCTCACGCTTGATGTCGAGCAGTTTCTCAGTGAGGTCTTCACGCTTCATGTCCGTCTCCGTTTTGTGAGAGTTGCGTTGGATCAGGCCCGCACGCCTGCGATGCGGTGCAGCGCAGGTGCCCGCTCCTCCTCGGGCTCGGTGCCCGGCGAGACGAGGGGAACGCTGCGCGGGTCGTGGGCCGGGTTGGCCGCCCGGAAGGTGCGGCTGCGGGTGACCAGGAAGTCGACGATGTGGTTGCGCACCGGGTAGTAGGCCGGGTGCTTGTGGAGATCGATGCGCGACCGCTCCTTCGGCAGCGGGTTCTGGATGATCTCGGCGAGCACCGCCCCCGGCCCGTTGGTCATCAGGAAGATCTTGTCGGCGAGGAAGATCGCCTCGTCGACGTCGTGGGTGATCATGAAGGACGTCTGGCCGGTCTCCAGGCAGATGCGTCTCACCTCGTCCTGCAAGGTTCCGCGCGTCAGTGCGTCGAGCGCCGAGAACGGTTCGTCCATCAGCAGGATCTTGGGCGTGATGGACAGCGCCCTGGCGATGCCCACCCGCTGCTTCATGCCTCCGGACAGTTCCGACGGGCGCTTGTGTTCCGAGCCGCCGAGCCCGACCAGTTCGATGAATTGCCGGGCGTGCTCCCTGACTTGCGTCGCGGACCACGACGGCCATTTCGACGTCACGGCGAAAGAGACGTTTCCGAGCACGGTCCGCCAGGGCAGCAGCGCATGGCTCTGGAAGATGACGGCGCGGTCGAGGCTGGTGCCCGAGATCGCCTTGCCGTCGACGATGACCGTGCCCTCGCTGGGCGCATCGAGGCCGGCGAGAATGTTGAGCACCGTCGTCTTGCCGCAACCCGAATGGCCGATCATGCAGCCAAACTCGCCACGGTCGAGCGACAGCCAGAGATCCTCGAAGACGGTGGCGGTCCGGCCCGCAGCCTTGCCCGGATAGCGGCGGGCGATGCCCTCGATCGAGATGAACTTGCTCATCGGCTTCACTCCGGGAAGGTGACCATGCGCGTCGCCCGGCCGAGCAGTTGGTCGAAGAGCATGCCGACGAGGCCGATCACGAGGATTGCGATGATGACATTGGTGATGGAAAGGTTGTTCCACTCGTTCCAGACGAAATAGCCGATGCCGGTGCCGCCCACGAGCATCTCGGCTGCGACGATGACCAGCCAGGCGATGCCGATCGAGATCCGCATGCCGGTCAAGATCGTCGGCGCGGCCGCCGGGAGGATGACGGTGAAGGCGCGGCGCAGCGTGCCGACCTCCAGCGTCCGGGCGACGTTGATCCATTCCGTCCGTACCGAGGCGACGCCGAAGGCGGTGTTGATCAGCATCGGCCAGACGGCGCAGATGAAAATGACGAAGATCGCCGAGAGGCCCGAATCCTTGATCGTGTAGAGGGCGAGCGGCATCCAGGCGAGCGGCGAGATCGGCTTCAGCACCTGGATGAACGGGTCGGTCGCCCGGCCGATGAGCGGCGACATTCCGATCAGGAAGCCGAGCGGGATCGCCACGGCCACGGCGAGCATGTATCCGAGCAGGACACGGGCGATCGAATAGGCGAGTTGGATGCCGAGCCCCTTGTCGTTCGGTCCGTTGTCGTAGAACGGGTTGATCAGATGCTCCCAGAGCTGCCGGCCCACGTCGAGCGGACCGGGCATGGCCGATGCGCCCTGGGTGACCTGGATGCCCATCAGCCTTGCGTATTCGGGGTCCATGTCGGCCGCTGCGCTGCCGCCCCGTGTGGCGGCATGCCAGACGACGAGGAAGACGACAAGGATTGCGACCGAGAGGAGTGCCGCGCGCAACTTGAGGGAGGCGGCCATGTCAGTCCCCCCGCTTGATCGCGAAACTGTCGAGATAGGCGTCGGGTTCGGCGGGGTCGAAGGTCTTGCCCATCACGACGAACGACTTCGTCACCTCCGCCGGCGGGGTCAGCCCGACCTCGTCCATCAGCCGGGCGGTGTCCGTTGCAAGGAAAACCTCCTTCGCGATGGCGTTGTAGTCGACGTCGCCCTTGATCTGCCCCCAGCGCTTCATCTGGGTCATGATCCAGACGGCGAAGGATTGCCAGGGGAAGGGATCGAAATCGACGCGGTTCGGCTCGCGCACCACATTGCCGAGACCGTCGGCGAACGTCCCGGTCAGAATCTGTTCCAGCACGATCTCGGGCTGGTTGAGATAGTTGGCCGGTGCAATCGCAGCGGCGATCTCCTTGCGGTTCTCCGCCTTCGTGGCATAGGCCGTCGCGTCGATGATCGATTTCAGCAGCGCGGAATAGGTGTTCGGCATTGTCTCGATGAATGCCTTCGAGGCGGCGAAGGCACAGCAGGGATGCCCCTCCCAGATGTCCTTGGTGAGGATGTGAATGAAGCCTACCCCGTCATAGACGGCGCGCTGGTTCATCGGATCGGGCCCGAGGAAGCCGTCGAGATTGTCGGCACGCAGGTTGGCGACCATCTCCGGCGGTGGTACGGCGCGTATCTGTACGTCGGTATCGGGGTCGATGCCGTGCTCGGCCAGATAGTAGCGCAACAGGTAGTTGTGCATGGAGTAGTCGAAGGGCACGGCGAACTTGAAGCCCTTCCAGTCCTTCGGGTCGCGCCGATCCTTGTGCTTGAGCGCCAGCGTGATCGCCTGGCCGTTGATGTTCTCGACCGCCGGCATGGCGTATGGCTGGGGGGGCGAGCCGATGCCCATCGTTATCGCGAGCGGCATCGGCGAGAGCATGTGCGCGGCATCGTATTCCTTGTTCAGCGTCTTGTCCCGGATCACCGACCAGCCGGCGGTCTTGATGACCCCCACGTTGAGGCCGTGCTTGGAATAGAAGCCCATCGGATGAGCCATGATGATGGGCGTCGCGCAGGTGATCGGGATGAAGCCGACGCTGAGGTCGGGTTTCTCGATCGGTCCGCCCTGCGCGAACACCTCGGTCGCCGTCACCAGCGGGAAGAATTGCGCGACCACCGCTGCCGCGGTCGAGGCGCCCACCGCCCTCAGAAAGGCGCGGCGCGAGACGTCCTGCGGAAACATCGCCCGCATCACCGCCGCGGCGACGACGTTTTCATATTGCCGTTCGGCACTGGAGCCGACCTGCTCCGCCAGGTACCGGCTGTCGTGTTCGCTCTGGCTGGCGTGGCGGCCGCAGCTGCAGCCGGATGGGACTGAACGGTCGTCGAACGGGTTGTTGAACATGCGGTTCCCCTGTGCTTCTATCTGCAGTACGTGAAGCAAGCCGCATGCCAGTTTCGCCGCGAGGGGCTTGTCCCTGTAGACAAGGGATTTTTTTCGTCACGCCGGGTCCGTATTGACTCACGAAATTTCGTAGATTACGATTTTTCGTATCCGGCAGTAACGAGATTTCGGATGCATCCGCCGCTGGCCGAGAGCTACTTCCGCCATTCCCCGCAGGCCGAACTGATCTTCGATCCCCACGAAGACCGGATCGTGGAGGCGAACGTGTCCGCTTGCCGGCTGCTCGGATACGACCGTGACGCGCTGATCCGCTTCAAGGTTTCGGAAATCCATCCGGGGCAGTTGCCAACGCTCATCGTGTTCACGCAGGCGGTGATGGCCCTCGGCAGGTGGTGGACCACCTCGCTCAAGCCGCGCCATGCGGCCGGACGCGAGGTCGAAGTCGAATATGTCGGCTCGGTCCTGCCCATCAATGCCGGCCGGAAGCTCATCCTCGTCGCCGCAAGCGACATGCAGGAGCGCCGCAAACGGTCGGTCGATGCGGCTGCCGACGATTTCATGGGCGGCGGCATTACCGAGTGGCAACGTGTCGAGCGGGTCTTCCGCGACATCGAGCGCGAGAACCGCCTGATCTTGCGTGCCGCTGGCGAGGGCATCTACGGCGTGAATGCCCAGGGCAAGACGACCTTCGTCAACCCTGCCGCGGAACGGATGCTGGGATGGAGCGCGCAGGAACTCGCGGGCCGCGACATCCATAGCATCATGCATCATACGCGCCCGGACGGCACACACTATCCGCATGAGGAGTGCCCGATCTATGCGGCCTTCCGCGACGGCGCCGTACACAAGGTCGACGACGAGGTGTTCTGGAGGAAGGACGGCAATCCCGTGTGGGTGGAGTATACCTCCACCCCGATCCGCGACCGGAACGTGATCGTCGGTGCGGTGATCGTCTTCCGCGACGTCTCGCAGCGTCGGGAGGCGGACGAAAAGCTGCGCGCGGCGCTGGCCGAGGTCGACCGGCTGCGCGAACGGCTCGAGCTGGAAAATGCCTATCTCCAGGAGGAGATCCGCATCGAGATGAATGTGTCCGGCATCGTGGGAAGCTCGCAGGCGATCCAGTCCACCCTGCGCCAGATCCAGCTCGTCGCGCCGACCGATGCGGCCGTGCTCATCACGGGGGAATCGGGAACCGGCAAGGAGCTGATCGCTCGCGCGATTCACGAGGCGAGCCATCGCAAGAACCGTCCGCTGATCCGGGTGAACTGCGCGGCGATCCCGCGGGAACTCTTCGAGAGCGAGTTTTTCGGTCATGTGAAGGGCGCCTTCACCGGCGCCCTGCGCGATCGCGTCGGCCGCTTCGAACTCGCCGATGGGGGCACGCTCTTCCTTGACGAAGTCGGCGAGATCCCGCCCGAACTGCAGGGCAAATTGCTGCGCGTGCTGCAGGAGGGGGATTTCGAGCGTGTCGGCGAGGAACGGATGCGCTCGGTGGATGTGCGGGTGATCGCGGCGACCAACCGCGACCTGAAAGAGGCGGTGCGCCAGCGGCAGTTTCGGAAGGACCTCTATTTCCGCCTCAACGTGTTCCCCCTTCAGTCGGTGCCGCTCAGGGACAGACGCGAGGATATTCCCCTGCTGGCGAGGCATTTCCTCGCGCTGGAGGAAAGAGCGAACCGCCCGAGGCTCGTGCTGCCCGAGACGGAGCTGAGAAAACTCATGCACTATGACTGGCCGGGCAATGTGCGCGAACTGCAGAACGTCATCGAGCGCGCAGTGATCCTGGCGCAGAACGGCCGGCTGACGATCGACCTGCCTGACAGCGCCGTGGGCGCTGCCCCGGGCGAGCCCGCAGGCCCACAGGATGCATCGTCCGATCGCATTCTGACCGAGGCGGAGATTCGATCGCTGGAACGCAGGAACATCGAGGCAGCCATCGTGGCATGCAACGGCCGCGTTTCCGGCGCGGGGGGAGCGGCCGAGCTTCTCGGCTTGCGTCCGACGACGCTCGCCTCTCGGATCAAAGCTCTGGGTATCGACCGAATTGGGTGACGCCGGCGTTCGGCCCCGAGTGCTCGGCCAAGGTGCGGCCTTTCCGGATTGATGCTCGGCCCAGATTTTCACAAGAAGGCTCCGTCAATGAAGAGTATGAGTTCTTGCCGTTCTGGGCGGGGCTCATGGCTTTGCACGAATGCGAGCCAGAGGCAACTCTGGAAAGTCAATCAACAAATTGCGCCGGGTTCAGAAGCCATCTACTCTGCATGTAGTATCACCGCACCAGTAGAGCTTCTACAACTTGCCTGGAATAAGCTCAGGACTTGTCGATGAGAGCCGGCAGGTGACAGGAGCGGCGATGCAAATGGCCGAGAAGCATGTGTGGGCGCATAGGCCGCTATGGGCACGTGGACAAAGGTTTGCGGACGGTTGGTGCTTGTATTTCATTGGCTTTGAATACCAGCCGACAGGTGTTCTGGTGAACGGCAAGCACTATCCCATCGTGAGCATGGATTGGGTGGAGGGCGACACGCTCGGATCGTTCCTTGAAGACAACTATTCTGACAAAGGATATTCTGACAAAGGACGCATCGAATGTTTGCGCTCCCAATTCGCCGAGGTTGAACGATTCCTGCGGTCGAAGGGGCTTGCGCATGGCGACCTTCAGAGAAACTAATCGATCATGATGGAATCTATGTGCCGACAATGGCGACCGGACAGGGTGCTGAACCCGGCACAAGCATTTCCAGCATCCGAACCGCTCGACAGCAGACTTCGGACCGGACATGGACCAGTTTTCGTTCATCGTGATCGATTTGAGCCTTTGGGCAGTAAGTAGCATACGATCCAATGCGCGCTCCGCCAGTCCGATCGTCTATGGCAGCGGCGACTTTCCCGCCTGCCTGGAGCGCGTCCTGGCTGTCACCGATCACGCCGGCTTCGCCGCCGGGGGGCGCAGGCCGCCAGTCAGGGCAGGCGGCCGGGCTTCGTCGCTGCCACGGGCATCAAGTATAGCGGACGCGGCCTCTATGAATCGGCCATCGTGCGCGTCGGCCGCACAGGAAAGGTCTCTGTCTACACCGCGCCTGATCATGGAGCAGGGATTGAAGACGGTGGCCGGCTGGAGCAATCCGCGACCCCGCGTCATTTTCGCTTGACACCCTATCCGGGCACCGGTTTAACTAGTTAGTAAATAAAGCCAGGGGAATGCAAACAAGTCCTATGACAAGAGTTATGTCGTCGTATCTTCTTTCGGCGGCGGACGTCGAGGCATCGTGCCCGTCGTCCGTCTGGCATCGGCGCGGGAAACCACATCGGCCGCTTGGGCGATGCGGAATGGTAGGTGCCCGATGAGCGCCCGGCCTGACTATCAAGGATACCGGAACAATGCCGGCGGCAGGCTTGCGGAGCCGATGGTCGATCACCTCGGAGAGGGCAAGAGCGCGATCGAGAAGGACGAGATTCCGGCAATCCATGCCTTCGATATAGCGCATGCCATCATGCTGACCGAACAGAGGATCGTTGAGCGGGCGGTCGGGGCCGACATCCTGCGCGGGCTGCAGGAAATGGAGCGCCGCGGTATGGCCGAGACGCGGCTTGCGACCGGCGGGGGCATCCATTCGGCCGAAACCTTCCTGATCCGCGAGTATGGCGATGCAATAGGCGGGTGGCTGCATCTCGGCCGCAGTTCGGGCGACCTGCACGCAGTCTCGCGCCGCGTCGCGCTGCGCGGGCAGGTCCATCGCATGCTCGCGGCGCTCGGCGCCCTGCGCGAGGCGCTACTCGACGTCGCCAGCGAGCATCTGTCCACCGTCATGCCGGGCTATACGCACGGCCAGCACGCCCAGCCGATCACCTACGCACTCTGGGCGACCATGTTCGAGGAGGCATTCTCCCGCGACGCCGGAAGGCTGCTTTCCTTCCATGAGCGGCTGAACCTGTCGCCGGCCGGGGCTGCCATCATGACTGGCAGCGATTTTCCCGTGGATCGGACGCGTGTATCCACGCTGCTCGGCTTCGACGCGCCGCTCGGCAATACGTTGGACGCGATCCTGAGCCATGACATCGAGATGGAAGGTGCTGCGGCGCTCGCCTTGCTTGCGCAGACGCTGAGCCGCATGGCGAGCGACCTGCATCTGTGGTCCGGTTTCGAGTTCGGCTTCGTCGAACTGCCTGACCGCTACTGTGGCACCAGCAGCATCATGCCCCAGAAGAAGAATCCCGATGCGCTGGAAGACATGAAAAGCATGGCGGTGCAATCACTGTCTTCCTTCGTGACCACCTTTACTACCAATTACGGCCCGACTGGCTTTCCGATCTTCGAGCAGCGGCACAGCTTCCATCTCCAGGCGGCATTCGGCGAGACGCTGGCGATCCGGCTGGAGGCGCTAGCGCCGATGCTGCGCGACATGGCGGTCAAGGTGGAGCGGATGCGCGCCCTCGCCGGCGCGAACTGGGCGCAGGTGACCGATGTGGCCGGCATGCTGGTCCGCGAGGCCCGGCTGAGCTGGCGCACGGCCCACCATGTCGTCGGCGCTTTCATCCAAAGCTGTGTGGAGCAGGGGATCTCGCCGGATCAGACAAGAGTGGGCCACTTGGCGCAGGCCGCCGCCGGCATCGGCCACAGGCTGCCGCCGCTCGACCCTGCAGCATTCGCGCAGGCGATGGATCCTACGAGCTTTGTCCTGCGCCGGCACATTGCTGGCGGGCCGGCGCCGGAGTTCATGGCTCGGTCGATCGCGACCGCGCGTGCCCGGCTGGCCGATGATGCTGCCGCCCATGCGCGCCTCGTTGCCAAGGTGGAGGCGGCCGCCCGCGAGCGCGAAAGGGCGATGCAGAGGATTATCGATGAACATCCAGGCGGGATCGTAGCGGGCGACAATGCCGTGCGAGCGAAGATAAAGGTAGGCTGATGATCAGATTCATCGCGATGCGGTTTCTCTCGACCGTTCCTGTGGTGTTCGTCGTTGCGGTCGTGGTCTTCCTCCTCGCCCGCCTCATTCCGGGCGACCCTGCGACGATCATCGGCGGAGAATATGCGACCGAGCAGGAAGTGGAGGCGATCCGCCTCGCAATGGGGCTCGACAAGCCGCTGCTCGTCCAGTTCATGACCTGGCTGGGGCGGCTGGCGGTTGGCGATCTCGGCACCTCCGTCTTCTCCAACGTGCCGGTTTCCCAGCTTATCCTGCAGCGCGCCGAGCCGACGCTTTCGCTGACCATCTCGACGCTGGTGATTGCGCTGCCACTGGCGCTGACGCTGGGCATCCTCGCCGCGTGGAAGGCGGGACGGAGTCTCGACCAGATGCTGATGCTGTTTGCGGTGGTCGGCTTTTCCGTGCCGGTGTTCATCCTCGGCTTCGGGCTCGTCTACGTGTTCGCACTGAAGCTCCAGGTGGTGCCGGTGCAGGGCTTCGCGCCGATCGGCGCCGGCTTCCGCCCGTTCCTGCAGAGCATGGCGTTGCCGGCCAGCGCGCTGGCGCTGGCCTACACGGCGATCCTGTCGCGGACCACGCGGTCCAGCATGCTCGAGGTGATGAGCGAGGACTTCAACCGCACGGCGCGCGCAAAGGGCCTCAACGAGGCCGGTGTGCTCCTGCGTCACACCCTGCGCAACGCCTCGATACCGATCCTGACCATGGTCGGCATCTCGGTGGCGGGACTGTTGAGCGGCTCGGTGGTGATCGAGAACCTGTTCAACATACCGGGCATCGGCCGCCTGCTCATCGATGCAGTGTCCAAGCGCGACTATCCCATCATACAGGGCGTGATCCTCGTCTTTTCGCTGATCTACGTGCTGATCAACCTATTGATTGATATCCTCTACGCGGTGGTCGACCCCCGCATCCGTTACTAGTCGGGAGCCGACCATGCTTGTTCAGGACATGACATCCGAGCGACCAAAGAACCGCAAGCAACGGCGATTCCGTCTTTCGCCTGCGCTTGCCGGGCTGGCCGGCTCGCGTTCGGTCGTCTTTGGCGGAGGAGTGGTCACGCTCTTCTTCCTCTGCGCGGTTCTCGCGCCCGTACTCTTCACCGTCGATCCCGTTGCGATCAATCCGATCCAGCGCATGAGGCCGCCCTCCGAATTGGCTTGGTTCGGAACGGACGCGCTTGGCCGCGACGTCTACAGCCGCGTCATCTTCGGCATCAGGACTTCGCTCATCGTAGGGCTGGCGGTCGTCGTCCTGTCGACCGTGGTCGGCCTGTTCCTTGGACTGGTGTCCGGCTATGTCCGGGCCCTCGATCCGATCATCATGCGCATCATGGACGGGCTGATGGCGATCCCGGCGATCCTGCTCGCCATCGGCCTTGTCGCGGTGACGGGTGCCAATCTCGGCACGGTGCTTGCGGCGATCACGGTGCCGGAAGTTCCCCGCATCGTCAGGCTGGTACGCGGTGTGGTGCTCTCCATCCGCGAAGAGCCCTATGTAGAGGCCGCGATTGCCTCCGGCACGCGGGTTCCGGTAATCCTCTGGCGACACATACTGCCTTCGACCATTGCGCCGCTGCTCGTCATGTCGAGCTACGTGGCCTGCCACGCCATCATCGCGGAGGCAGTGCTGAGCTTCCTTGGCGCGGGTCTGCCGCCGGAAATCCCCAGTCTCGGCAACACGATCGCGGAAGGCCGGCGCTTCCTGCAGATCCAGCCGCATCTGGTCTTCATTCCAAGCCTGGTGCTGTCGGTCATCGTGCTGGGCGTGAACGTGCTCGGCGACGGCTTGCGCGACCAGTTCGACCCGCGCATGAAACGCCGGCCCTAGACCATGATCCCGAAGAGTGAGCCCCGGCTTTCGGAGCAGATTCCGGTCTATCTTAGTAATTGTGCCGCATTTGTGCGACGCAAGGTGATCTCACCTTGCTGCAGGATGCTCTAGGCGTGAGGAGAGAGAATGACAGAGACAGCTACGCCCTCCCTTGCGATTTCGGATCTGACCGTCGCGCTTCCCGATGGAGGCGACAGGCCGAATGCAGTCGAGCACCTCTCGCTCAAGGTCAACCGCAGCGAAATCCTCTGTGTCGTCGGTGAATCCGGTTCGGGCAAGTCCATCGTCGCCCAGACGGTCATGGGTCTTCTGCCGCGCGGCATCCAGGCGACGGGCGGCTCGGTGAAGCTTGCCGGCGAGGAGATCCTTGGCGCCTCGGCGCAGCGCATCCGGCAGCTTCGCGGCAGTCGCATGTCGATGATCTTCCAGGAACCCATGACCGCGCTCAACCCGGTGATGAAGGTCGGACCGCAGATCGCGGAGGTCTTGCGCATCCACACAAGGCTGTCGGCCGCCGAGCGGCGGGAGCGCGCGACGGCGATGATGCGCGCCGTGCAGCTGCCGCGCATCGAGGAGATGTATGACAGTTACCCACACCAGCTTTCGGGGGGACAGCGCCAGCGGGTGATGATCGCTTCAGCGCTCGTGCTGGAACCGGAACTGCTCATCGCCGACGAGCCGACGACGGCGCTCGACGTGACGACGCAGGCGAAAATCCTGCGCGTCATCAAGGAATTGCAGTGCGAGCGCGGCACGGCGGTGCTGTTTGTTACGCATGATTTCGGCGTCGTGGCCGACATTGCCGACCACGTAGCGGTCATGCAGCGCGGCCGGCTGGTCGAAAGCGGGCCGGCACGCGACATCCTCTGGGATCCCCAGCATGAATATACGCGCATGCTGATCGCGGCGGTGCCGAACCTCAAGCCGAAATCGCCGAGCGCGATGGCCAAGGGCGTCACGCTTTCCGTCTCGAACCTGTCGAAGACTTACGTTTCCAGCAGTTTCTTCCGCAAGAAGGAGCCGCTGCACGCGGTCGACAACGTCTCGATCGATATCCACCGGGGGGAAACCTTGGGGATCGTCGGCGAATCCGGATCAGGCAAATCGACGCTGGCGCGCTGCATAACGCGGCTGATCGATCCGTCGGCGGGCACCATCCGCCTCGACGGTTTCGAATTTTCCGCAGCGCAGGGCGAGACGCTGCGGCGTGAACGGCATCGCGTCCAGATCGTGTTCCAGGATCCGTACCGTTCGCTCAACCCGCGCCGAACCGTGGGGCAGTCCATCGTCGAATGTCCGATCAATTACGGGATGCCGAAGGAGGAGGCCTGGTCGCGGGCAGCCAGGCTGATGGAGCTTGTCGGTCTTGATCCGGTGGCGGTGGGGCGCTTTCCGCACGAGTTCTCCGGCGGCCAGCGCCAGCGTGTCTGCATCGCCCGTGCGCTCGCGGTGGACCCCCAGATCCTCGTCGCCGACGAGGCGGTCTCGGCGCTCGACGTCTCGGTGCAGGCGCAGGTGCTGCGCCTGCTCGACGAGATCAAGGCGCGGCTGCACCTGTCGATGCTGTTCATCACCCACGACCTGCGCGTCGCTGCGCAGATCTGCGACAACATTGCGGTCATGCATCAGGGTAAGGTGGTCGAGGCCGGGCCGACACACGAGATTTTCGCCCGGCCGAAGCATGCCTATACTGCGCGCCTTCTTGACGCTGTCCCCGGCAAGCATTGGCAGGACCGTCAGGTTCCGGTGGCATGAACTGACGGACCGGTCGCCACCGCCCCGCCAGGGGATGGAACGGAATCTTGTCACCGCTGCAGGGACGAAAGAGCTAGGATCCGGAGTGAAAAAGGCGTTCGTCTCGTACTGCTGGTTCCCACTGACCTTTCTCATCGCGCTGGCGGGCGGGACGGTGTTCTGGTGGTTCAATGTACCGCTCGGCTGGATGCTCGGCGCGATGGTAACCTGTCTTTGCGCATCGCTGCTTGGCGTGCCGGTGGTTGCTGTGCGTGCGTCCCGCGGTCCCGTGATCGTCATCCTGGGACTGGTGCTGGGATCGAGCATGACCCCCGCCATGATCGACACCGCCGGTAAGATACTGCCGACGCTTTTCGCGCTGTCGGCCTACATCGTCATTTCCGGGCTGATCTGCGTGACCTATCTGCGCTTCGTCGGCAGGTTCGACTGGACGACGTCCTACTATTCGGGGATGCCCGGCGGGCTCAACGAGATGGTCACGCTCGGCGAGCAGCGCAATGCGGATATCCGGATCATCGTGCTCGTCCATTCGGGACGCATCCTGTTCGTGATCGGGACCCTGCCTTTCATCCTGGCCCTGATGAGCGACCTCGATCCGTTTGTGCGGTCGGCGCGTCCCTTCGTCCCGCTGACCTGGCAACCCGAGGGCCTGTTCTGGGCGGCCTTCTGCGCGGCTGCAGGCATTATAGTCGGCGGTTGGCTGCGCCTGCCAGCACGGTTCCTGTTCGGCCCGATGATCGCAAGTGCTCTGGTCCACATCTCCGGCGTCTCGGATTTCAGGGCGCCGACGCTGCTGGTGAACGCCGTCCAGCTCGCCATGGGCCTCATGCTTGGCTGCCGCTTCGCCGGCACGTCGCCGAAGCTGGTGCTTCGCGTGCTTTCACATTCGGTCATCACGGCCAGCCTGCTTCTGGCGGCTGCCTTCGCGTTCAGCTTCCTGCTCAATCTCTACTACGACTATGACGTCCTGCAGCTCATTCTGTCCTATTCGCCAGGCGGGCTGACCGAGATGGGCCTTGTCGCGCTGACGCTGCATCTCGATGTCGGATTCGTCGTCATCCATCATGTCGCGCGGATCTTCTTTGTCGTGGTGATCGCGCATCTCGTGAACCAGCTTTTCTTGCGGCGCGGCACCAAACCCACCTGACAAGCGTCTTTTCCCAGCTCCCCGGTCTTCATAACGCGTCGGCAGGTTGCGGGCGCGGCTTCGTTCCAATATTGAATAACTGTTTCATTACCGATTTTTACGGGGATGGTCGCTTTGAGGAAAAGCAAAATAGGGCGAGGCTCCAGGGAGCAGATCCTTGAAGCTGCATTGAACCAGTTCGCATCGAAAGGCATTGACGGCGCGAGGGTCGACGACATCGCACGCCTCGCCAATGTCAATAAGAACCTCATTTATCACTATTTCCAGAGCAAGGAGAAGCTCTTCATCGCCGTACTGGAGCATGTCTATGAGACGGTGCGCGAACACCAGCAGGATCTCAGGCTGCGCAATCTGGGACCGGAAGAAGCCATGCACGAGCTCGTGCATTTCACGGCCGATGTGTGGATCGAGATTCCCGAATTCATACGGCTGCTGGCCAGCGAGAATCTGCATGAGGCACGCCATGTGCTGCAGTCGCCCAAGATTCTCGAAATGTACAATCCTCTGGTCGAGACGTTGACGAGCATTCTGGAGAGCGGCGTGGAGCAAGGAATTTTCCGCGAGGGCATCGACCCGATCGATCTCTACATCTCGATCACCTCGCTCTCGGCGCACTATGTGGCGCATCGCTACACGTTCGAGGCCATCTTCAAGCGCAATCTGATGACGCCGAGCCGGCTGCGAAAGCGCAAGGAGGTCATCAGCGAGATGATCCTCTGCTACCTGAAGAATAAGTAGGGATCGTCGCCGGCAATTGGTCGCGCGCACGATGTCTTCCGACTGGATTTCCTGATGGCCTCCCAGACCCGCTGCGGGGTCCTTTTGGATGAAAGCAGCGCCGAGTCCAGCAATCCGCCTGACTGAGATCGGGATAGTCGATGCTGCAGGCGAGACCCGTCGAAATCCTCGTGCCGATCCTCTCGGGCGGCGTGCGAGACTTGGACGGCCTGTGGGTGTTGGCTGTGAAAGCTACGATCCGTGGTGGCCATTTGTGACGATGGCCAATCTGCTCTCCGAATTTTCTCTGTGGACATGCCCGGGCAGGACGGACAGGCCATGCCGTCCTTCGCGGAACTTGATCGCCCGGTCAGGGGCGCGTCGAACTGCGAACCCGCATATCATCGGTTTCACAGGCAGATCATCTGCTTGACATTGGCTTAACTAGTTAGTTTAATCTTTGAAACGGTCAAGAGTGGGGCCTTCTGGGGGCGCGTTGTTTCATAGTCGCGGTCTTGCAGGTTGCTCGGGGATTCTGAGCGGCAGGCAAAAAGAGCCGTATACTAGTACTACAATTGCGATTCAGATTGTTCCCGTTTTGACCTCTTAGAATGAGCGTTTCTGCCATCGCGTATTTTTGAGAATAGACTGTTTCGGTAAAGCCCATTTCCATCTCTTGAGCATCCAAATTCCAAATTGCAACTGGAGTACCAGACTAGAACTGACCGGTCGTTCCGGCAGCAACATCAATCGCCACCACGGGAGGATCCAGACCAGGAAGTCCACTTTCTGAAACGCGGAGAACGAGAAGGCTGCGGGCGATACCCACATGAACAGGCACGGATCTCCGTGTGGAAAGTAATGCTGTGTGCCGAATCCAGAGGAAGAACAAAGGAAAGACAGATGAAGCTCTATCGCCGCTCGCTCAAATATGCTGTCGCATTGACGGCTTCGCTGCTGCTGTCCTGGTCAGCCGCCGCTCCCTCCGTAGCGCAGGATTCCGCCTCCATCCTGCGTGTCGTACCCTATCAGGACGTTACTGTCTTCGACCCCATCACCCAGTCGACCCCGAACGGCACCAACTACGGTTATATGGTCTACGACACGCTGTTTGCCACGGACGCGGATTTCACGCCGCAGCCCCAGATGGTCGACACCTGGGAAGTCAGCGAAGACAAGATGGTCTATACCTTCAAGCTGCGCGACGGGCTGCTCTTCCATGACGGCCAGCCGGTGACCGCGGAGGACTGCATCGCCTCCATCAAGCGCTGGGGCCAGAAAGACGGCGTCGGACAACTGCTCATCGCCGCTACTGACTCGATGGAAGCCATCGACGACAAGACCTTCAAGCTCACGCTGAAGCAGCCTTTCGGCATGGTGCTCGACGCACTGGCCCGCTCGAACAACGCCGCGCCCTTCATCATGCCGAAGCGCTTCGCCGAGACGACCGAGGCCTCGAAGCCGGTCGTGGAGGCGATCGGCTCCGGCCCCTACAAACTGCTGAAGGATGAGTGGGTGCCAGGCTCGAAGATCGTGTTCGCCAAGAACGAGGCCTATGTACCCCGCAAGGAGCCGGCATCGCGCTTCGCGGGCGGCAAGATCGCCAATTTCGATCGTGTCGAATGGCTCATCATGAGCGACGCGGCAACCGCCCTGGCGGCTCTCCAGCGTGGCGAAATCGACATCTGGGAAGATCCGCCATCAGAGCTCGTCCCTGTCATCGACTCCAGCCCTGATATCAGGACCTCGATCATCAATCAGCTCGGCCGCATGATGCATATAAGGCCAAACCATCTGCAGCCACCCTTCGACAATGTGAAGGCGCGCGTGGCGCTGGAATACATCACCAGCCAGGAGGAGTATCTAGCGGCGGCGGTGGGCGATCCTGAACGTTACCAGATCTGCTACGCCATGTTCTACTGCGGCGGGCCGCTGGCCACCGATGTGGGCAACGAGCCGCTCCTCAACAACGATCCCGCCAAGGCGGCGGAACTGTTCAAGGAAGCGGGATGGGATTTCTCCAAGCCTGTCACCATCCTGCAGGCGACTGACTCCGAACTCTACCGCAATGCGAGCTTTGTGCTGGCGCAGAAGCTGAGGGACATCGGCCTGAATCCGAAGCTTGAGGCGATGGACCTCGCAAGCCTCAACTCGCGGCGCACCAATAAGGGTTCGCCGGAGGAAGGCGGATGGCAAGTGTTCGTGACTGGCACGTCGCCCAGCAATGGCGTCAACCCGCTAACCAGCAACATCGCCTTCGCTAATTGTGACAAGGCCTGGATAGGCTGGCCTTGCGACGAGGAACTGGAGAACATCCGCAAGTCGTTTCTGACGCTCTCCACGATCGAGGAGCGCCGCGCGGCAGCGGAAGCCTTCCAGAAGCGTTCCTACGCGCTGGCCACCTACATCCCTCTTGGCCAGTACAAGGTCTATGTCGCGCACAGCGACAAGGTCGAGGGCATTCTCGAGACCGGCGAGAACTATGCCTACTGGAACATCACCAAGAAGGATTAGTGCTCCGCGCTTGGATCCCAGGCGGGATTTGACCGCCCGGGGTCGGTCGAGACCAAAATTCGGAACGGCTGCCGGAAGGCCGCTCCGAAGGCTGGCTTCGACATTGCAGGCAACGGCTCATAATGCAGGCCGGCATTATCCGCAGAGCGGGAGCACCCCCTTGTTCTCGATGCGCAAGGGCCCGAGGCGATTGGAAAGGCCGGTGCCAGGTATGCCGGAAATCGAACCGGAGGCATGGCGGTGCCCCCAGCAAAGTGGAGGAGCTAAAGTGGAGTCCCCATTGAACCACGAGGTGAGGGCAGTCCAAGCCTCGTCGAGTGACGCAGAACCCATCGATCCGCGGGCCTTTCGTCAGTGCCTGGGCCAGTTCGCGACGGGCGTGACCGTCATCACGACGCTCACGGATGGCAGGCCGGTGGGCGTGACGGCCAATTCGTTTTCGTCGCTTTCGCTCGATCCTCCGCTGGTGCTGTGGTCGATCGGAAGGAAATCGCGGAGCTTTCATGCCTTCGAGGCAGCGGAGCACTTTGCCATCAACATTCTCGCTGCCGATCAGGTCGACGTTTCGCAGCGCTTTTCGAGCGCCGCCGAGGACAAGTTCGAGGGTTTCACGTGGTCGGCGGGCCATGCCGGGCTTCCACTAATTCCCGGCGCGATCGCGCATCTCGAATGCAGCGCCGCGGCCGCGCATCAGGAGGGCGATCACATCCTTCTCATCGGACGGGTCCTGCGCTTCGTCAGCATGTCCGGCAGCCCGCTGCTCTTCGCGCAGGGCCGATATGGCGTGGTCGAGGAGCATCCTGCTGTGAAGGCGACGCGGGAGAGCGCGTCGGCGGCAAACGAGGCTGTGCCGCAGGAGACGCGGCTGCTTTCTCTGCTGTTCAAAGCCCATCGTCTCGCCTCCGCGAATTTCGACCGGCACCGCAAGGCCGAAGGCATGACGGCAGCCCACGTCAGGATTCTCGCGGAGCTCTATGACCGGCCGCGGCTCACGGCGGAGCTTCTGTCCAGGCGCGCCTATATGGGCAGGCGCGAACTCGACGACGCTGTCGCCGATCTGGTCGAGCGGGGCTGGGTCTCGCGGCTGCCGGACGGCGCGCTGGAACTGACGGCGGCCGGGCGAAGCAAGCGCGAAACGATCCGCCGTCTCAGAGACGAATTCGACGCCAGCCAGTTCGCCGGCGTCCCTGAGACGGAGCGGGCGTGCGCCCGCGATTTTCTGTCCAAGCTGATCGAACGGCAGGCCCGTGAGCTGGAACAGCAATGATGCGGCGCCGCGCCGACCGCAAGGGCCCATAACAAGGCCCTTCCAGTACTTGATAGCAGGCTAACCAGATAGTTTGTTCTGTGGGCCAGCGCTAGCTTGGTCCGCGTGTTTGGATCGAGAGAGGCAATGACGAAAATGGGGCAGCAAATGGCAAAAACGAGGAAGCAGTTGAAGCTGGGCTTCAGCATGGCAGGCAACGGAGGTCACAAGGCAGGCTGGCGTCATCCGCTGGCGCGGGTCGAGAGCACCTCGCAGTTCTCGGTGTGGAAGGATATGGCGGCGGCGCTGGAGAAGGCCCGGATCCACTACATATTCCTGGCCGACGGCGCGGCAGTGCGCATTGATGCGGCCGACGATGACGCGCTGAGCTATTCGGGGCAGGTCGACAAATTCGAGCCACTGACGTTGCTGTCGGCCGTGGCGGCCGTCACCAATCATATCGGGCTGGTAGCCACTGCCTCGACCACCTACAACGAGCCTTATACGATCGCCCGTAAATATGCCTCGCTGGACCACCTGTCGGGCGGTCGCGCCGGCTGGAACGTGGTGACGACGTGGAGCGAACATGAGGCCAAGAATTTCAACCGCACCACTAATCTGGAGCACGCCCTGCGCTACAAGCGGGCCGAGGAATTCGTCGACATCGTGATGGGCTTGTGGGATGGATGGGAGGACGGCGCCTTCATCCGGGACAAGGCAACGGGCCGTTATTTCGATCCGGCCAAGCTCCACAACCTTTTCTACAAGAGCGAGAATTTTTCCGTGCGCGGCCCGCTCAACATCGAGCGGCCTATCCAGGGATATCCGCTGATCGCGCAAGCGGGCCAGTCGGAGCCGGGCCAGGAATTGGCGGCCAGAACCGCAGACGTGGTCTACACCGTCCAGTATAGGCTCGAGGAGGCGCAGGCGTTCTATCGCGGCCTGAAGGGACGGATGGCGAAATATGACCGTTCGGAAGACGAGCTTCTGATCCTTCCCGGCCTCAATGTGATCGTCGGTCGGACGGAGGATGAGGCGCAGGAGAAGTTCCACGCGTTGCAGGACCTGATCCACTTCCAGACGGGGATGAACATTCTGCGCGGCCAGATCAAGGGCGTTGAAAACTTCCCGCTCGACGAGCCGCTGCCGGAAATTGAGATGGAAACGGGCATGGTCAAGAGCGTGCTCCAAGTCATTCTGGCCCGTGCGCGCCGCGACAACATGACGGTGCGTGATTTATGCAAGTTCGTCGCGACCTCCAACCACAACATCATTGTGGGCACGCCTGGCAAGATCGCCGACATGATGGGCGAATGGTTCGAAGCCGGCGCCTGTGACGGCTTCAGCCTGCAGGCGCCCTATTTCGCGCAGGGGCTCTATGACATACTCGACCTGCTGATCCCGGAACTGCAGGAGCGCGGCCTGTTCCAGGCCGAATATGCCGGCGGAACGCTGCGCGAGAATCTTGGCCTCAAGCGACCGGTGAACCAGTTTCTCGATCCGCTGCACAGCCGGGTGACCCGGGCGAGGATGGCGCAGCTCAAGTCGGCCTGACCGGCTGGTAATCCGGCGGATCGCAAGCATCCGCCGGATGTTGCCGAGCTGCGCCCTCGTCCATGCGCAGCTCTGTGCCTGCCGAGATCGTCCGCGGCGCACGCGATCGACCGCCAGAGGGTCTTCGAGGATCGCATGGTGGAGGAGCCGGAGGCGCATATCACCCGGCAGCCGGCGAGAGCGCCGATTGCCGAGAGCGCCGATTGCATTGCGGCCGGCCATCAGGAGGGAGCCGCTATGCGCGATCAGGCCGGGCTGTGGTTGTCCCGGTGAAGCCGACTATTCCTTCCAGGAAACCGCGCCCAAAAGAAAGATGCGGCGGGGATTCGCCTGCCCGCCGCGGTCCGGCGCAATATGGCCTGCCGTGGCCGAATACGGAGCTTCAGCCTGCCTGGGCAGCGGCTGGCTCGGCGTTCTTGCGCTCCATCAGATCGCCATCCTTGTTGTAGGGGCTGTCGTAGAACATATCCATCATGGGATTGTAGGGACGCCCTTGCGGAACGCGGAGCCACAATCGAACGAGGTGGCGCTTCCGATCCGGTTCCGGATAGTCCTCGAATTCGGTCCGGGAATGAAGGCAGGCGCGGTTGTTCACGATCATGACCTCGCCTGGCTCCAGCATGAACTCGACGCCCATCCCCCCGTCGTTCGCAAGCTTGTCGAACAGATCGACGGCTTCCTTGAACTTCTCCGGCATCGGGATGCCGGAAATCTCGGCGGCCTTGTCCATGTAGTCGCGGATGTAGGAGACGCTGACGATGCCGTCGATGCAGCTAAAGACGGGAACCTTGAACGGCGACACGGCTGGCAGACCCGCCGGCTGCTTTCCCTTGCGATCATAGGGGTGGCCTTCATAGAGCTGATCGAGGAGATCCGGACGCGTCGCGGCGATCACATTGTGGATCGCAAGCGCGCTGACGAGCTTGCTTTTCCCGCCGGATTTGCTTTTGCGAAGGCTGAGAAGCACAAGCATCTGGCCGCTGATGCCGTCCGTGTGGAAAACGAGTTCCTGCGTACCGTATTGGCGCCGCTTGAGGGGATTGTTGTCTCCCATGTCTCTCACATGGTCGATCTTGTCGCCCTGCTTGTTCTGCGCGCCGGCAATACCAAGATGCGTTCCAATTCCCCAGACGAGGCGCGTCAGCTCATCATCCGAATAGCGCTCCCGCGAGAGGCCGCGCAGAACGACCGCGCCCTTCCCCGTGTTCAGTTCCTCCGCCACGTCGGCGAGGAAGGAATTGATCTGCGGATCATCGAACGCCTCCCGCTCGATGCTTTCGATCGGAAGCGGCTTGGTGCGCTCGAGAAGTGTATGGAGAACCTCGATCTGTGCATCGGAAAATGCATAGACCAACCCTTCTTTCCCGCCGATCGCCTCGCCCCGCCAGGCAGAACCTTCGGAAATTGGCTCGTAGCGCACATTCATCATCTTACGTCTCCCATTGTTATGAAAAAGACCCGGATCGCCCAGGTTTCGGCAAGCCGGGTAACGAAGTTGGGGCATCCTGACGATGCCGGTCGCGAGGAGCCGAGAAAGAATTGCCGAAAAGAGAATGCTGTTCCAAAGACGTCCATCGAAGCTCGACACTCCGAACCGACGGAGACCATCCGGAATCGAATGCAGTCCCGCGTAGGCAGTCTTCCATATCCCTCGTCGAGAAAAATTGACAGAGCTTAACTAGTTAGTCAAGTTCATTTTTTTAGTCAAGTCCACTTTCTATGCACGGAAAGGGGACAGGAAACCTCGCCCCATGCCGATTTGCGGTGCCCGGCGGAGCTGCAGGTTATCCTGCACGGCCTGGGGCTTGACACTAATTCTGGATGTGTTCTTAAATAACAAGATAGTTAATTACATTCAGAGCGCAGCCCATGCGGCGCCTTTCCACCTGGCGGAACACCCTGAGGTGGATGGCGAGGAGCAGGCCAAGAAGGTGGGACGGAATTCGCGTTTCCGCGCTCTGCCAAGAGGCGTTGATGGTCGGTACGGCACTTGACTTTCCTGCTTCGGGAGAAGGTTCGCCAGATGCGGCGTCGGCGACCGATCGCTGCGCGAACCTGGCCATGAAGGGCCTTCCGGCCGGCACGATGCGGACGGTTCGGCACGGCGGGACGTCGCCCGACGCGGCAGCGGCCGGCCCCACCGCAACTCATCTTTTTTGCAAGAGGGTACCGGCATCTCACGGGCGAGATGCCTTTTGAGGACGCGATCCGCTCGCGGAGGCGCAGGATCTCTAACCAACCCAGGATCTGCAACCGAACCTGGAACATAAAGAGGGGAATGAGATATGAAACCCAGACTGGCTGTAAATCTGCTCTTCGCAGTGTCGGCGTTAGCGACCGCATTCACCATGACGAGCGCACAGGCGCAGACCTCGGAGGCGCCAAGTGTTCTGCGCGTTGTTCCGACGCAGGACCTGGTTGCCTTCGATCCCGTCGTCGCATCGAACCCACAGGGATCCAGCTACGCGGTCATGGTCTACGACATGCTTTTCGCGTTTGACGAGCAATTCGTGGCGCAACCCCAGATGGTGGACAACTATACGGTCAGCGACGATCGCATGACCTATACGTTCACGTTGCGCGAAGGACAGAAATGGCATGATGGGCAGCCGGTGACGGCGGAGGATTGCGTCGCCTCCATCAACCGCTGGGGCTCCAAGGACGGGATGGGCCGTATCCTGCTCTCCCGAACGGAAAGCATCGAGGTCATTGATGAGAAGACCTTCCAGTTGAAGCTCAAGGAGCCATTCTCGTTCGTGATCGACGCGCTCGCGAGAAGCAACAATGTAGGCGCGTTCATGATGCCGAAACGCTTCGCCGAGACCGATGCCTCAACGCCGATCACCGAAGCGATCGGATCGGGTCCTTACAAGCTCGCCAAAGACGAATGGGTTCCCGGAGTGAAGATCGTCTTCGTCAAGAATGAGGACTATGTGCCCCGCCAGGAAGAACCATCCGGCCTTGCGGGCGCGAAGATCGGGTATTTCGATCGTGTCGAATGGAATCTCATCAAGGATCCGGCCACGGCCCTGTCGGCGCTTCAACAAGGCGAGATCGATATATGGGAGACGCCTCCACCGGAACTGCTGTCGGTCGTCAGGGCGTCACCGGACCTGGCGACCTCGGTCGTCAATCCGCTCGGCCGTCTCATGAATCTGCGCCCGAACTTTCTTCATCCGCCGTTCGATGACGTCCGCGCACGGGTGGCGCTTCAGTATCTGACGGACCAGAACGAGTACATGATGGCGGCCGTTGGAGATCCGGAGGCTTTCATGACCTGCACGGCCCTGCTGTATTGCGGTGGTCCGCTGGAAACCCATGTCGGCGCGGAAAGGCTTCAGGCAGAGAATGACCCGGAGAAGGCCGCGGCTCTGTTCAGGGAAACGGGTTGGGACTTCTCGAAGCCGATCACCATCCTGCAGGCAACGGACGCGCCTGAATATACGGCGACGGCCCTGGTCCTGGCGGACAAGTTGCGGAGCATCGGCCTGAATCCGCGGCTCGTTTCCATGGATTTGGCGACGATGCAGGTCGCCACCCGCAAGCGCAGCACGCCTGAAGAAGGAGGCTACAATATTTTCGCGACCTATAATTCGCCCGGAAACGGCGTCAATCCGCTGACGGGCAACATCACCTTCGCGAACTGTGACGGGGCCTATGCGGGCTGGCCCTGCAACGAGGAACTCGAACGGCTGCGCCTTTCACTGGGGGTCGCCCCCAGCATCGAGGACAGGCGCAAGATAATCGAGGAGTGGCAGAAGATCGCCTATGATTTCGGTCTCTTCGTCCCCGTCGGGCAGGTCAAGACGACCGTCGCGCACCGCGCCGATATCGAGGGCATTCTGCAGACCGGCGACGTCAACGCATATTACAACATTCGCCGAAAAGAAGATTGATCGGCTTGAAAGGGGGGCCTCGGCCGATCTCTGCCGAGGCCGAACCGTAGTCATCATGCCACCAAATCAAGGGCTTCATTGACCGGAAGCGACGTAATGAGCGTGACGACATTGATGACATGTTGCAGGTATGTGACGCCATCGGCAACAATCGCGCGTTCCGGTTCGATATCCGAAATCTCTTCCGAATAAACCGCCGTAACGTCAACCTTATGGTCCCGATGAACACGGAATATATTCTGAATATGTTCAGTGGATCTAAATTTATACATGTTTACCCCGAATTAATTAGGATTGATGACAACCGAACTATCACAGAAATCGTTCTGTTTTCGCAGTGACGATTGGTTACAAATAAAGAAACGAATTGTTTGAAACGAACTATTTTTGTGTTCGGTAACGTTATGCCTATCATCGGGAGCCATCGAAATAGAATGGAGCAACGACGATGGCAAATCCGAAAAACGAATGGCCCGCCATGACACGCGTTTACGGGGGCAAGAGCGACGGCATGTCGCTTGAAGACATGTTTGAGCGATACGTCTGGATCGCGAAGGCTGCAAACGTTCTCGATACGGCAGAGGGCGAAGTGCTGCCGGATGCAGATAGGAAGAAAGCGTACTTGCCGGACTGGATGACAATCTCAGTAGGAAAAACGACGACGGCAGCGACAAAATCAAAAACGTAGAGACCTATGAGCAGTGGTGGCGCAGTACTGGCGACAAACGGAAGGAAGTCAACGCACTGGCGTGGAACATCCATCCGGGTGTCACGCTTCAATATGAGCTCGAAGCGTGCGACCTGTCGCCGCCCTTCACCTGCCGCTCGCCACCGTCGCCGCGATCATCTCCGGGCGCGATCCGATGATCCCGGACGTGGCGACACGGCTTGCTCGCTATTTCGGGAACAGCACCGATTTCCGGCTTGCCCTCCAATCCGCCTATGATGATGGGGCGACGTGGGCGCACATGGACGCGCGGCCGCGCCTGTCGTTCGCCGCGCTCACACACAGGGCGGACGTTCCCACGGCGGTGGGCGTCTACGCGCTCTATCGGACAGGCGAGCGCGTCCACGGCGGCATCGCTGGTGCGCCGGGTTTGGGGCAACCATGCCCGCTGCAGGCTGGCGTCTATCAGAAAATCAGCATTGCGGAGGAACGTCGCGGAGCATCTCGGCATCGCTTCATCCGCCGACATCCTCGCGACGCGATACATCCCGACGTCCGATCAACTGGCGGCGGTGAGGGCTGACGCGCGATGCATTTGCGGGGATAGGGGCGGGCGTCATCGGCTGTCTGCTCCCCTACGGCCAGAGCACCGCAAAGCCTGCCAGCGCCCGCTGCTGCTCCGGCAAGCGCCTATGCATCACGGTCCGGGCGCTTTGGCACCACATGTTTGAGAAAGATCGGCCAGATTATCAGCATGCCAACGCCCAAGATGGCGGTGCTGGCGGCAAAACGCTCCCATCCGCTCATGCCGAACACGGCGGAAGGAACGCGCGACAGGCCAGTGAACAGACCGCCCAAAAGGATGGCCACAATGCGCCAGAACCATTTCCGCTTGTTTGCGTCATCCTGTCGTACCGTGTAGATATCTCTCGCGGAATTTTATGGAGGATTCTTGGCGGGCGTCAAAATCACTGAGTCTAATTTCTCAGTAATTCCAATAGCTTAGCGTCAGATTTGGCGGGCCGCGACCGATAGTGATGATCACTACGTTTACGCTATAGCCCTACGATAATGGCTCATGCGATCGAACATAAACAGCAGCGCCCGGCACATCCTAGCAGCTCCTTAGATGAATCCTTCTTGATGCGCCTTGTTCAGAATCTCGATCAAAATCACGCTCTGCCGCTCGGTAGGAATCTTCGCGGGCATTTGCGCAGCGATCTGGAGGATGCCCACTTCCTTTGGTGTGAGCAGCCGGCGGCTAGAACCTTCGCGGAGGATTGCCGACCACTGTGCCGGCGGCACCTCGAAGACCTGCCGTTGAACCTCGATCCCGTTGTCGATCTTTTGTGTCTGTCGGGCCGTCTTCGCCTCGTGCCGATTATCCTCGACCGAGGCGAGATCGCTCCAGAACGCCTCCGGCAGCAACTCAGTGATGTGATCGACTTGGTCGAGCAGGCGCGTCCAGCACCCCTCTCGCTTACACCACTCGGAGATGTTGGAGATGCCCTGTGGAGGTCGAGTGATGTCCTCGTTCACGGCCGTCGCGATCGTGACCACCGCCTCTGATAGCACGTCGTCGATCGCTTGGGCTGACCAGATACGCTGATAATCGACGGTCGTTTTCCGGCGCTTGGTAACCTCGCCGAGCATGGAGAGCGTGTAGGCCACTATGTTGGCCCGATAGCCTCCGTTATACCAAGACTGCACCGAAACTAGCTTCTCGATCGCACGGAACAGGATACCGCGGGCGATGGCGCGCTTGAAATAGAACTCGTTGAAGCTGTCGGACGATTTCTCCCATTCCTTGCCGACCCGCAGCGCGTAGCGTGCGAAGTTTTTCTGGCTGCCGAGGTTTACCCAACGTGGGTGATCATCGAAGACGTTCTCGAACTTAGCGAGGTCGGTTTTCGTGAACATCTGCGTCTTGGGATATTCCGTCCGGAACCGCTTCTGCTCGGCGGCGGTGAGCTTCGACTGTGCGTCCACGTACTGGCCGCGTGCACGCTCGTAGAACCACTTCGTTTCGCGCTGTGCACCCTGCTGGGCGGGAGCCCAGATGCGGCGCGAGAACTCAGCCATACGGACGTGAAACGGGTGATTGGAGAAAAAGTCGGCCGCGTTCACCCTATTCTGGGTATTGGCATATTCGGAGATGCGCGGGACGACCATTTCGCTCTGCTCGCTGTCGATCACCGACAGCTTCATCTGGACGAAGATGCCCGACAGGTCCGCCTTGTCGCGGCGCTGAGTATGGAAAAGCGAAGCGGTCGTCTGGCCGCCGTTGACGATCTGGAGATCGGTCATGCGGATGATCTGGAGGCCGCTATCGGTCATCCGGGTCTCGACCTCCTGCGCCGTCGCGGTGATGCCGTTGTTGTAGGCGAAGAACATCTGCGGCTCGTTCATGATGGTCGCGCGGATACCCTTGTTTACCTGTGCGCGGGCCTGGAGGAAGGTCCGCACGTTCTGCTCCAGCAGGCGTGCGCTGTAGCGGTCATAGAGCGCGGCCAGAATCGGGGCGGGCATAACGATCAGGTAGGACTGATAGGAATCCGAGCCGAGATTGGCAGGCAGGCAGTTGATGCCATCCCCGAACATTTCGACGAAATCGATGTCGAGCGGCTCCTTGTGTCCGCGCGAACTGCGCTGGCGCTGGAAGCGAGCCATGTCCCAGATGTGATAGGTGGCACGGATGACGCCGACCTCACCGTCGGGAAACGTCTGGAAGCGGTCGCTCAACACACGCTCGGAGGTCAGATAGAAATTGACCTGGCGCAGCATCGCCCGCCGGTCGGCAATCTGCCGGACCAGCCCGTATTCGGGGGTGGTGACATCGGGCTCCAACGTCCCTTGAAGGCTCGCCTCGAAAAAATTAACGACGCGCTTGAATGTGGCGTCCACATCCGTGCGCGTGAGCGTCTCCAGCTCGCGCCGGCAATCGAAGTCGGCGACAAAGATGTCGAGTGCGCCCTCGTCGTTGAACCAGTAGCCGTCAACCCGCATGCCGCGCGGCGCGCGGTAATGGCAGTGCTCGAAACCTTCGATGAAGCCGGTCTCGATCAGCTCAGTGGAGACTGCCTCCATGAAGGCTTCAAGCTGATAAGTGCTGTTCGCCTCGGCATCGGCCAGCGTCTCTTGCCGAAAGTCGTGAAAGAACTCCTCTACGGTCTGCTCCATCAGTTACCCCCGAATACTCTCGTATTATCGCATTCATAGGGCGCAATGGTTTCCAGCCGGATATCGTAGGCAACTCTGTCGATGCCTGTCGGCAATTGCGACCGCATAAGGCGCGGAAACCCGTCGCCGACGCGATAACTGTGCACATCGCTGACGACAAAGAGCGGCGCGTCGTAGTCGGGAAGCGGTGCATAGCCGTGTGCTACCAGCTTGCGGTCGAAAGCTTCGACGGCCTCCGCTTCGCCGAGTCGTCCCTGCACTGCGGCGACGATCTCGTTGAGCGACTGGGAGCCTGCCGCATCCGGCAGGCTGCTCAATCGGTAGATGCGCAGAAACAGCGCGTCGTTCAGGGACTCAAGCTGATCCTCTGACGAAATGCGCACCGTGCTTCGCTCGGTGCCGGACAGCGATTTGATCTCCACCGCCGTGTTGCCGAAGATGAAATCCTGATGGGATTTCTCCGGGCCGAGCCAGGCTTCCACCGCGACAGCGGATGATGGCTGTCGGTCGATCATCTCCAGCAGGAAGGTCAGTTCAGCGAAGAGGCCACGGACTTCCTCGGTTGACAGATGCTGGCTGCGACCGGACAGGAAGGTCTTCCAGCGCCGGATGTGCGCCAGTGCGACGGCGAGCGAGCTGGCGGAATCGGTAGCGCGCTCCAGCGCAGAGGCGAGCGTCCGACAAAGGCCCTCGAAAAGGTCGCGATCGACCTGCTTTTCGAGAGTGAGGACAAATCGCTGCTGTCCCGGCTCGCCCCCGCGAAGATCGACGTCAATACCATGCACCGTAACCACATTCTTCCGGAACTGGTCGGTGTGATCGCCATGAAGCTCCGCAATGAACAGGCAGGAGCCGGTCGTGTCGCGTCCCCAGAAGCAGGGCACGGTGGTTTCGCCGGGAGGCTGACGGACGTTGAAGTCCGCACCGGGGACCGCGATCTCATCCCACGGCGAGGACTCAGACATCGTAGTCCTCCTCCTCGTCCGGATCGTCGCCATAACCCTGCATCTGCTGGAGCCAGACCTTGTTCACGACCACGTTGATGGTGGTCGAATAGTCTCCATAGGGAAAGCTGACGCCGAAAGCGGCGATTGGTCCTGCCACGGCCCCGTCCCTGGGTTCGAGGCTGTGGATCATGAGGAGCGGCCTGTTCCGGACCATCCGGTAGTGGGTATCGGACACCGCTCCGGTTCCATCTTCGCCGCCGGCCAGTGCCTCGGCCTCCTTCCGCTGCGCGTCATCGAGCCCGAGCTTCTCGTCGCCGCGGGAGGCGACACGATCCTTGTTCAGGCGCCACGCGGTTCCGTTCGGCTGATCCTTGCCGACGACACGCACCTGGCTTCTCAGCGTGAACGGTCCGCCATCGCCCGGTGCGCCTCCGGGGGAGATGAGCAGGACGTCGGCGAGCGGGCGCTTTTCCGCGATCCGTTCGAGATAGTTGACCACGTCCGATTTAATGCCGGCGAAGGTCGAGTGGGTCTCGAACCGGGTCAGGAAATCCTCGACCGCCGCGATCGGGACGTCGCGGAAGATCAAGCCCTTCCCGGTGTCTTCACCTGGCCGCCCTCCGAAGCCGCTACGCCACTGCTCGGCGATAAGCTCGAAGTTCCGCACGTTCACCTCCGGATCGGTCGAGACGACGTAGCTCTCCCGCAGCCGCCCGCTGAAGCTCTGTTCGACTGTGACCTCCTGGCCCGACCGCATCTTGTTGGTGGCGGTGATCAGTAGGCTGTCAGGGTGCGAGCGGACATACAGGCCGAAATCCTTCGGGCTCAGCCCGTCGCGCCGCATCCGCTTGACCTGCTGGGTGAGTTCCTCGGCAGCCTCCGCGATATGGGAATACCAGTTGATAGAGTCGCGCGAGAGATGGACGCGGCAGATATCCTCGAAGCCCGGCCGGTAGCCGAACCAGCGGCCCATCTGCATCAGCGTGTCGTACATTTTGGTGTTGCGATACATGTAGCTGACGGTCAGGCCCTCGATGGTCAGGCCGCGCGACAGGCTGAGACCGCCGACGGCGATGGCGGTGAGGCCGACGCCCTCCTTCTCGTAACGGGTGTAGTCGAGCACCTCGTCGCTCTTGCTGTTGATGACGTAGAGGTGGAGGTGGTCGAACACGCCGTTGAGCGCCGCCTTGACCTCGGGCCAGGTGAAGCCCGCATCAGCATATTCGGCGTCGAACGCCTGTTTCAGGTGCTGCATGTAGACGTTCGTCGAAGAAACGGATTCCGGCATTAGATAGTTCGCGCGGACCGCCTCGCTCATCTTCTTTTCGCGAAGACTGAGGAAGTCGCGCACGGCCTGCTGCACCGGCACAAAACGCGATACGTTGATCATCATCGAGCAGTGCTTGCCGGTCTGCCCTCGCAGGTTTCGGATGGCGCGTGCAACGATGAATTCGTCCAGCGCGCGGTAGAGGCTGGGCGGCAGCTCTGGAACGGGGTCGTCGCGCTTATGCCTGTAGGGAAGGAAGTCCTCGCAGTCGTCGATCGGCTTCACGATCGACTGGCTGGTCTCGTCGTCAAGGAATACCTTCTCCGCGCCGAAATAGGTCGTCGGCGCATCGAGACAGTAGATAAAGTCGCGCGGGAACAGCTCCTCTCGCACATCATCGTCATAAGCGTCGGGGTTGATGAAGATGTTAGCGAACGGCGTCGCCGTGTAGCCGACGTAGCAGGATTTTGCGAACAGCCCCAGAACACGCCGGATCATGGCGTTGGTCCGGGTGGGGTCGAGATCCTCCTTGTTGGTGTTGATCGAGGCGTTGTCGGCCTCGTCGTCGATGAGCAGCATTGGCACGTCGGAAATCCGGCCATCGCCCTCGGCGTTCAGCGCCTTCAGCCATTTGTGCAGCGCCGTCAGGGTAGTGACGTTCTTCTTGATGATGAGGATGATAGGCTTGGAGAAATCGTTGATCTTCCAGCCGCTCTTTGCTGCGGTATTCTTGTTGAAGTCCTCGTTAATGTTAGTGAGTGTCGCCGGATGAGGATAGCCGGGATCGAGCCCGACACCGATGGAGCGTCGGTCCTCCGGATCGCTGGACCGCCCGATGAAGGCTTCGTCGATGCGCTCCTGGGTCTGCTTGCGCAGATTGTTGTGAATACCTGCGATAACGATGATGAACTTGTAGCCGGCGTCGGCCGCGCGGGCGATCAGGCCCGTGTAGTTGGCGGTCTTGCCTGACTGGACATGACCGATGACCAAGCCGCGACGGTTCCACGTCGTCCCCTCGCTATGGGGGTCTTGGAGATGCCCCAGGATGCGGCTGGTCACGTCGCTCAGCGACTGGACCATCCGGGGCGGCCAGCCGTCCTTCAGCAGGAAGTTCTCATAGGCGTTACCATAAGTCCAGGTGATGTCCTCACGCTTGCGGACCCACTGGTCGTCATGCTTCGCGGCAACGTCGACGAGCGAGACGCCCGCACCCATGCGCGTGTCGACCGAGATCATCGCCTCGGTGATGATGTTGCGGAGGTCGCCCGTGTAGCCGAAGATGGCGGCGATCTGCTTCGCCTTCTCCTCCACCTGCTCGCGCGTCGGTGTCTCGGTCAAGTTGGCGAGACCCGAGATCAGCGCGTTGGCGATGTTGCGTTCTTCGGTGATGATTGTGCCGGTCATGCGAAAGTCTCTGCTATAAATTTCTCGGCTGTCTCGATTTGCCCGTCGAAGAGACGCGTCGATCGCACGATCTGGAGGAATGCCTGCGGGTCACCCGGTCCGTCGCCGTAGAGCACCTGCTTGAGGCTTTTCAGCCGATCCAGCGTCTGGTCCTTGTCCGTGGCCGCTTGGCTCACCTCACGCGGATGCGTCGAGTAGTCAGAATAGATCATCTCGACTGGTAGCGTAGCGGCGATGGAATCGAGCAGCACGCCCAGCGAGGCGGCATCGTCGGACGCCAGCCTGGCACAGAGAGAAGCGATGAGCGGGTGCTCCGTGTTGATCGCGAACCGGATACCATCATGATCCGCATAGCGTTCCCAGAGCGGTGCCTGGCTCTCCTGAAACAGCTTCTGGCCGCGACCGCGATGGACGGTGACGCTGCGAGCGGTGATCTGGCTTATGATCTGCCGCAGGCGCTCGCGCACGGCATGCGGCGGCCGGGCGCGTGACTTCTTGATATCGATGGTCCAGGCTTCATCGAGACTGTTCGGAAAATCGATCTGGACTCGCGCCAGCTTTGTCGCCTCCCCCTTGGGCACCAGCCGGAACCAGTCGCCCCAAGCCATGAGGCGGCCGTTGCGATAGACGTAGGCACCTTGGTTGGAGATGAAGTCGCTGCGATCCTGATAATAGTCGTATTCGGAAGCGGAGAGCCGGCTGTGGTGAGGCAGGATGTAGGGCTGCATCACGATCGGCACGTCGCCTATCCAGACCTTCTCTTCCCGCAGTATCTGGGTCGCCTCGTTCTTCCGGCAGAAGGGATCGAAGGCGGCGATCGGATGGCCGTTGATGCGGATGGCCAGCTTCCGCCGACCTTTTACCTCGCCGGCGAGAAAGCGGTGGAAGACGAGCGACAGATGCCTTTCGACAACCGCCAACTTCTCGTTGACGATCTCGTCGCGCTTCTGCCCGGTCTCCTCCTCGAGCAGCCGGTCGAGGTCACGCCAGATGACCAGCGTTCCGGTCTCGCCGAGCGTCTCGATAAAAGGCTGCTCCGCGATCTCGCCAGGCTCGAGAACTGAGATGAACCAGTCGTCGTCTTCCTGGATCCGGGCGAGGCTCCATTCCGCGCCGGCGCGATGGCCCTTCACGGCACTGACCACTGTCAGGCGACGACACTGAGAGAAGGAGGCGGTCTTGAGGCCGAGGCCGAAGCGTCCGAGGTCTTTCGGCCCTCGCTCTTTGCGCGGATCGGTGGCACCGTGGCGCATCGCCGCGATTACCTCTTCCTCGTTCATTCCGCAGCCGTTGTCGGCGATGATGAGCACCGGCGCACTACGGCTCATGTCGCAGAATATCTGAATATCCGTCGCGTCCGCCGAGATGCTGTTGTCGATCAGGTCCGCAACGGCGGTTTCAAGCGAGTAACCAAGATCGCGGAGGGAAGCCGTCAGACTGGCGGCACTGGGCGGCAGATGGTGCGATCTTGCCATCAGCCGTTGCCCCGCAGTTTATCGGCGAGGCGGCGGACAACACCTTCGGCGTCGGTCTTCAGCTCGCACTCCCAGACGGTCACGACGGTCCAGCCAGTTGCTTCAAGCGCGGCACGGTTGCGTGCATCGCGGCGGACATTGCCGTCGAACTTCTCCTGCCAGAACTCACGTCGAGTCGATGGCGTGGTAGTGTTCCGGCAACCGGGATGTCGGTGCCAGAAGCATCCGTGAACAAAGATAGCGGTGCGGTATTTCGGCAGGACGACATCAGGGCGACCGGGGAGCTGCTTCGCATGAAGGCGGAACCGGAAGCCTGCACGGTGCAGCAGCGATCGCAGCCGCAACTCCGGGCGGGTGTTCCGCCCTTTGATCCGCGACATATTCCAGCTCCGCCGCTCGCTGGTGAGCAGGTCCACCATTATCGGCCACCCCGTATTGAGTCGAGCACCTCAGCAACGATCTCAGCGATCTGTTCGGCGAGCTTCGGGGGCACGGCATTGCCAACTTGGTGATACTGCTCGGTGCGAGGACCGGCGAAGAAATAGTTGTCGGGAAAGGTCTGAAGGCGGGCGGCCTCGCGCACGGTCAAGCTTCGACACTGAACTGGATCGTAGTGAATGAAATAATGGCCGTCCTTCGAGATATGCGACGTGACCGTCGTTGACACATGGTCGGCAAGCTGGACCCGGAAGCGGTCAGAGAACATCTTTCCGCTTCGGCCCTCCTCGACATTCTGATGATCGGGGAGGAGGTTGGAGGGGAAATCGGCGAGCTTGGGGCTACGCCCGGTCTCCTGCGCAAACGTAGCAGCGTAGAGGTAGCGGCGCAGGTCGGATGCCATGTGACTGCGTGCCTCGTGCAAGGTCAGGACCGTCAGGCGGTCGTCATACAAGCTGCGCAGCACGTCATGGTTCGGCCGCCGCATCACGTAGCGGGTGGATGAAGTGGAGCGCGGCGAACGCATCTCTATGAGTTTGTCGAACCTGAGTTCCCGTGCGACTTGTCCCGCATAGGCCGCGCCGTTGAGCTGTCCGCGGACGTTCATGCTGGATATCTGCCGGATGGCGCTCAGCCAAGCATCCCGGCTGTCCTTCTCCTTCGACAGGCCGCTTCGGATTGCAGGAAGGGAACTGATCGTGTCACGGACGGTCGGGGCGGCCATCTTCCTGAGAATGGAGGGCCGGACCTTCAGGTCGCTACGGATGCCGACGATGAACATCCGGTGCCGTGCCTGGGGAATTCCGTGATCCTCCGCGCGCACAAGGAACAGCCGGGGATCGACCTCGCCCTCGGCCATCTCCTCCTCGGTGAGAGAATAAAGCCGGTAGGCAAGGTCGACCGGCGCGTCGGCGATGGCGGTCGACGGCCGCTGCAAGTCGCGGACGATCCGGTTGATAGCAGATTTGCCTTCAATGGTGGCCGAGAGCAGTCCCTTCACGTTCTCCATGACGAAGATCGGCGGCCGATGATCGGCGATGATTCTGAGATATTCGAGGTAGAGAGTGTGCTTCTCATCCTTCATGAAATCAGGATCGCCTTTCATCCGGGATCGACCGACAAGCGAATATGCCTGGCATGGAGGACCGCCGACGAGCACCCATTGCTCATTCCCCGCCAAACGGTCACCAATGATCCGGCGGACTTCGGCGTGTGTGTCGGCTCCCAGAGAGACCCGCAGTGCACTTTGCGCAGCATGGGCATGCGCGGCCGGATGCCGAGCATACAACTCAGATTGGGTGATATGACCGGCGAGAAAGTCGTAGTAGTCGTCCGGAACTTCACCAGCAGGAAAATGTCGGAAGAAGTGCCTCAACATCAGCGTCTGATGCGAAAACGTGTCACGCTCGATCGAAACCATGCTTCGGAAGCGGGGCCTATCACGCCGGTCGAGTGCTGATGCGAATCCCTCGCCGAGCCCACCTGGGCCTGCAAAAAGATCAACCACTGGATAGGCGGCATCTCGATTCAGGTGAAGGGCAGACTTGCGCGCCGTCGTGCCGGCACTGCGGCTTGGCGCTGCCCCAATATCTCTTTTTGCGAGCATCCCGAACTATCGCTTCTGCGGTAAAGAGACGGTGCGCATGCGCTTTGGGTTTGCCGCTACTGCGTCGGTCATTCGCTCATATTCCTCCACCGAGACGACGACCACCACGCCACGCCCATGCTTCTCGATGCGAACCGGCTCTGCACGCGCGGTGTCGATCATCAGGCCGAAGCTGTTCTTGGCTTCGCGCGCGGACATGCTTTTCATGGCTTAAATCTCGCCCATCCCAATTGCGCCATTTAGAACAGAATGGCTCTTTTAGGCAATAGTCATCCGTGCTTGCGCGGCGTTGCCGCGCGATGGCGGACGGCGCTGCGATATTTGAGGTCTCCGCGCCGCCCGCCATCGGTCACGCCCGATCCTGCTTCGGTTGAGTTCTGTCATGCGCGTCTGCTGGGCGCTCCCCCTCGAATCCCATCTTTCCGAGTTTCGTCCATGTATCGCGCGCATGGTCACCGCCCTCGCTCTTCAGCTTTTCGGCGATCCAGATCATCGCGCCGTAGATCACGGCGCGGTCATCATTGGTCAGGTCCACGACGCCAGCCTTGACGATAAGGCCGCCGAGTTCGATCAGACGCCGGGTGCGCTTGCGGCGCTCGACCTGCCATGTGCGCATGTCATGCCGCGCCCGTGCCGCCTGATGCCGGTTGCGCGCTGCCCGGTTGCGACGGAGCGTCGCCAGCGTCACGGTCAGGCGATGACGCAGATCGCCGCGATTTGCTGCGAAAGAACGCAGCGCCGCGTTTCGCCCATACCTCTCTCTTTGCGGCATCTTTGGTTTCGGCCAATGCGACGAGCGCACCGGCCAATTCATCAGCTGTGAGGTTGTCCGCTCCGGTGGCAATCACCAGTTCGCCGAGCTGCTGCACCTTTCGCGTTTTCAGTTCCTTGGCCTTGTCTTCAAGCGCCTTCAGTTCCGCGTCATAGTTCCGTGGCTTGCGCATCGCTATCTCCATAAGCTGTTGATGCAGCGATGATAGTTGAGCGCGTTGCGGATTGCTTCTATGTTGCCGGGACAGTCTGGCACGGCCCGGTTCCTCCCGAGATTTTTTCGAGGGAGGGCGCGCTTATACGTCGTTCCGACGTGCGCTTAACCGTGCCAATGCTTGATCGCGATGGCGATCTATCATCTTCACGTCAAGGTCATCGGCCGCAAGGCCGGGTCGAGCGCGGTGGCTTCCGCCGCCTACCGCTCGGCGTCGCGGATGCGCGACGAGCGCATCGACCGCGTGCAGGACTTTTCCGCCAAGCGCGGCGTCGTCCATTCCGAGATCATGCTGCCGGAGGGTGCGCCCGAGCATCTTGGCGACCGCGAACGGCTCTGGAACGATGTCGAGGCGTTCGAGGTGCGCAAGGACGCCCAGCTCGCGCGCGAGGTGGAATTTGCCATTCCCCGCGAGATGACGCAGGCGCAGGGCATCGAGCTTGCCCGCGATTTTGCGCAGTCGGAATTTGTCGATCAGGGCATGATCGCCGATCTGAATGTGCATTGGGACATCGGCGAAGACGGGATGCCGAAGCCCCATGCCCATGTGATGCTCACCATGCGCTCTGTGGACGAGAACGGCTTCGGGCAGAAGGTGCGTGACTGGAACCGCACGGAGATGGTGGAGCGGTGGCGCGAACGCTGGGCCGAGCATGTCAACGAGCGGCTGGCCGAACTCGACATAGACGCCCGCATCGACCATCGCAGCCTTGAGGCGCAGGGCATCGGCCTTGAGCCGCAGAGCCAGATCGGCGCACCCGCGCAGCGCATCGAGACACGTAGTGTCGGCGAAGGGATCGAGGTCGCGGACACCGTTGCGGATCGGGCCGAAATGCACCGCGAGATCGCCCGCAACAACGGCGCGCGGATCATCGCCGATCCTTCCGTCGCGCTGGACGCGATCACGCAGCAGCAATCGACCTTCACGCGCCGGGACATGGCGATGTTCGCGCACCGGCAGAGCGACGGCATCGAGCAGTTCAACGAGGTCATGGGCGCGATGCGCGGCTCGCCCGATCTTGTCGAACTTGGCAAGGACGGACGCGGCGAGGATCGGTTCACGACCCGCGACATGATCGAGGCTGAACAGCGTTTGCACCGTGCGGCCGAATTGATGGCCGAGAAGGAATTGCACGAAGTCAGCGACAGGGACCGCGAAGCGGCGCTGGCCCGCGCGGAACAGCGCGGCCTTGTCCTTTCCGGCGAGCAGACCGACGCTCTGGCGCATGTCACGGACGGGCGCGATCTTGGCATTGTCGTCGGCTATGCCGGGACCGGAAAGAGCGTCATGCTCGGCGTTGCGCGCGAGGCATGGGAGGCGGCAGGCTATGAGGTTCGCGGCGTGGCACTGTCCGGCATCGCCGCCGAGAATCTGGAAGGCGGATCGGGCATTGCGTCCCGCACCATCGCCAGCATGGAACATGGCTGGAAGAACGGGCGCGACATGCTGACTTCCCGCGATGTGCTTGTCATCGACGAGGCGGGCATGGTCGGCACCCGGCAGTTGGAGCGCGTGCTGTCCCATGCGCATGAAGCCGGTGCAAAGGTGGTGCTGGTCGGCGATCCGCAGCAGTTGCAATCCATTGAGGCGGGCGCGGCGTTCCGCTCGATCCACGAGCGTCACGGTGGCGCGGAAATCGGCGAGGTGCGCCGCCAGCGCGAGGATTGGCAGCGGGACGCCACCCGCGATCTGGCGACCGGCAGGACCGGCGATGCGATCCATGCCTATGACGCGCACGACATGGTGCATGAAGCGGCGACGCGCGACCAGACGCGCGGCGACCTGATCGACCGCTGGGACCGCGACCGGCAGGCGGCACCGGACGCAAGCCGCATCATCCTCACCCACACCAATGCCGAGGTGCGGGAACTCAACGAAGCCGCCCGAGACCGGATGCGGGATGCGGGCGATCTGGGCGAGGATGTGCGCGTCACGGTCGAGCGCGGCGAACGCAGCTTCGCCGCTGGGGATCGCGTCATGTTCCTGCAAAACGAGCGCGGGCTTGGCGTGAAGAACGGCACCCTTGGCACCATCGAACAGGTCAGCACCCAGAGCATGACCGTGCAGACCGATGATGGCCGGTCCATTGCCTTCGACCTGAAAGACTACGACCGGATCGACCACGGCTACGCCGCGACCATCCACAAGGCGCAGGGCATGACGGTGGATCGGACGCACGTGCTGGCAACGCCCGGCATGGACGCCCACGGCAGCTACGTTGCCCTGTCACGCCACCGCGACGGCATGGACCTGCATTACGGCCGCGACGACTTCGCCACACAGGACAAACTCATCAACACCCTGTCGCGCGACCGGGCAAAGGACATGGCGTCGGATTACGAACATCGGATCGACCCGGCGCAGGACTATGCCGAGCGGCGCGGCATCAGCTTCCGCGCCCGTGCTGCCCAGATCATGCGCAGGCTGATGCCGGAGCGCGTGCGCGATGCCGTCGATGACATGCTCGACAGATTGCGCGCGCCGGGCGACGGCGTGCCTGGCCCTGATACTGGAACTGGCCGGGAAAGGGAAAGGACCGGGAAGCCGGTGGCGGAGCAGCAGATCGGGGAAGACCCGGAGGCCGCGTTGCGCCGCGCCCGTGGCCGGGCCTTTGTCCGTCATGCACATGCCGTGGACGCGATCTTCAAGGCGCAGGACCGGGACATCGCTGCAACGCCCGAGCAGGTGCAGGAACTCCACGAGGCCCGTGCGGCCTTCAACGATCTGCGGCCAGACGGTTCCCGCGATGCCGAGGCGGTTTACAAGCGGAACCCCGACTTTGCGGCTGATGTGGCTTCTGGTGATCGTGAGCGCGCCATGCCCGTAAGGCACGCCATGCAACGGGAAGCCGAGATGCGCCAAAACCCCGAACTGCGCTCCGACCGCTTCGTGGAACGGTTCCGGGACCTTAAGCAGACCGGCGACCGCCAATATGCGGCGGGCAACTATTCCGGCTACAGGTCAACGCGGGCAGAAATGGGCAACATGGCGAAAAGCCTCGAACGCGATCCGCAGATGGAATCCCTGCTCGAAGGCCGCAAGAAGCAGCTTGGCATCGACATGGATTTCGACTCGGGGATGAGGCTGGGGCGGCAACTTTCCCTCAGCCATGGCCTCGGCAGAGGCCGGAGCATCGGATTGTAGGGCGTAGGTCTTTCCTATTTACCGCCGTTTCTACGCCATAGCCCTACGCTGCCTAAATATCAGTTGCGCAACGATAAATCACTGTTCTGTCTGGTCTCTGCAATCGTCAGAAACCACCAGCAGGAGGCCGCGCAGCCATGCGTCAACCAGACCGTATCGTCCGTCTCAAGACCGTTCTCGCCCGCACCGGGCTGTCCCGGTCCACCATCTATCGCAAGATCGCCGAAGGCACCTTTCCAGCCCAGATCAAGATCAGCGCTAACGGCGCGGGTTGGAAGGAATCCGATATCAACCGCTGGGTCGCCAACCCTGCTGGATGGCGGCAGCGTTCGTTCAACGAATTTGACTTCCTCGATGACTTCTGACCGCAGCGACGACCGCAAGCCGGTGACGCCATCACATTCCCGGCGCACCAAACGACCGCCTACGGCGTCAGAGCAGCTTGAGGAGTTGCTGGGATATCCGTGGCCGTTCCCCGGCAGGCCGCCCAAACATGACCTCAGCACATGGACCGTCACCGACGACTGGCCCGACCCCGTTCCGGTCACGGAAGCCGAGATCGAGGTGTTCGAGCGATGGTTCGGCGACCTGTTCGATGAGCTATTCGGCCCCGACACCGGATCACCCGACGCCGGGATCGAAATCGACCTTGAAAGCGGTACTAAATAATGATACTGGATACTCCATGAAAAAGCGTCACAGAGCCACGCTGGAACTAATTTTCGCCCGCCCGGTCAACGGTTCGATCCGCTGGGCCGATATAGAGGCGTTGTTTGTAGCTCTCGGGGCGGAAGTCAGCGAACGGGAAGGTTCGCGCGTCGGCGTGTTCCTGTTCGGCGAAGTGCGCGTCTTTCATCGCCCGCATCCGTCACCGGATACGGACAAAGGTGCGGTTGCCAGCATCCGTAAATGGCTGGACGAACACGGAGTAAAGCCATGAACAATGTCGTTGAAATCAATGGTGAGAAGGCGGTCATCGCTTTCGACCCCGAGATTCAGATGCTGCGCGGCGAGTTTGTTGGCCTCAATGGCGGGGCGGACTTCTATGCCGAAAGCGTCCACGATCTGATCGAGGAAGGCCGCAAGTCGCTGGCCGTCTATCTCGAAATGTGCCGGGAGAAGGGCATCGAGCCGCGCCGGAAGTTTTCCGGCAAGTTCAATGTTCGCCTTACGCCTGACGACCATGCCGCCGCAGTCATTGCCGCAGCGGCATCGGGCAAGAGCCTGAATGAATGGATCGTCGGGACGATCCGGGAAGCCGCTGAATAGCGGCCTCGTTCGGGACGACCGGCTTTGAAAGGAGACAGATTATGACCGCTTCCACCGTGCCGCTACGCGCCGCCCTTTATCTGCGCGTTTCGACGGCGCGGCAGGCCGAGCATGACGTTTCCATCCCCGATCAGAAGCGGCAGGGCGAAGCCTATTGCGAGTCCCGCAACCTGCAACTGGTCGAAACCTTTATCGAACCCGGCGCATCGGCCACCAATGACCGCCGCCCCGAGTTCCAGCGCATGATCGAGGCCGGGACCAGCAAGCCCGCGCCGTTCGATGTGGTCGTGGTTCATTCGTTCAGCCGCTTCTTCCGCGATCACTTCGAACTGGAGTTCTACGTCCGTAAGCTGGCGAAGAATGGTGTGAAGCTGGTTTCGATAACTCAGGAAATGGGGGATGACCCCATGCACGTCATGATGCGGCAGATCATGGCGCTGTTCGATGAATACCAGTCCAAGGAAAACGCCAAGCACGTCATGCGGGCCTTGAAGGAGAACGCCCGGCAAGGCTTCTGGAACGGCTCGCTTCCTCCTATCGGCTATCGCACCGTCGCCGCCGAGCAGCGCGGAGCCAAGACCAAGAAGAAGCTGGAAATCGACCCGCTTCACGCCGACACGGTGCGGCTGATCTATCGCCTTGCGCTGGAAGGCGACGGCACGACCGGCCAGATGGGCGTCAAGAACATTGTCTCGTATCTCAACAGCCGCCGCATCTTCACCCGCGACGGCGGACGGTGGGGTATCGGGCAGGTTCACCGCATCCTGACCCGGCGCACCTACATGGGCGAGCATGAGTTCAACAAGCGGACCAAGACCAAGGAACTGAAACCAAAGACCGAGATCGTCACCGTCCCGGTTCCGCCTATCATCGACCGGGAAACCTTCGACGCGGTTCAGAAGCTGCTCAAGGCCCGCAATCCTAAGGTCATGCCCGCCCGCGTCATCAGTGGCCCGACCATGCTGACCGGCCTGATCCATTGTGCCAAGTGCGGCGGGGCCATGACCATCCGCACCGGCAAGGGAGGGCGCTATCGTTACTACGCCTGCTCGATGAAAGCGCGACAGGGGCCGACCGCCTGCGAAGGCATGGCCGTGCCGATGGAAAAGCTCGACGATCTGGTCGTCAATCACCTTGAGAAACAGCTACTCCAACCCGAGCGGCTGGAAACCGTCCTGTCCGCCGCACTCGACCGCAGGGAAGAACACGCTGAGCGCCGCCGCGAGCATATCGCTGAGTTGAACAAGCGCGCCACCGAATCGGAACTGCGCCTCAAGCGCCTCTATGACGCTATCGAGGCGGGCGTGGCCGATCTGGACGACCCGGCGCTGAAAGACCGCATCGACGGACTCAAGGCCATCCGCGATCAGGCCAAAGCTGACGCCGAGCGCGCGCAGGCCATGCTCCAGAACACAGGACAGAAGGCCTTCACGCCGCAGATGCTGCGAAAGTTCGCCGCAACTGCCCGCGACCGTATCCGGCTGGAAAGTGGCAGCTATCGCCGCGACCACCTGCGCGCGCTGGCTCAGCGCGTTGAGGTCGCAGACGGCGAAGTTCGCATCATGGGATCGAAGTCCCGGCTGCTACAGACGCTGGTGGCGGGAAGTGGCGTAATCTCAGTGCCCACTCAGGGACTGAAGTGGCGGAGGGGGTGGGCCTGACGTCCAACCTTCTCCACCTTAAGTTATTGACTTTATTCACTCCTTCGGGCGACTGCACTACAGACTCCGCACGACCTCGCCTAGCCGACAGTAACACCAAAGATCATACCCACCGCTGCGGTCGCGGCCATAGCAAGCGCGCCCCAGAAGGTGACACGAATGGCTCCCTTGACGATGCTGGCACCTCCGGCTGAGGCGCCGAGCCCGCCCAGCACCGACAGCGCCACCAGAGTAGTGACCGCGACGATGAGAGTGATCTGAGCCGCAGGCACGAGCCCCGCAATGATAAGAGGGATGACCGCCCCGACGGCGAAGGTCGCCGCCGACACTAGGGCAGCCTGGATCGGATGCGCGGTCACGGTCTCGGAGATGCCGAGTTCGTCGCGGGCATGCGATCCGAGCGCGTCGCGTTCGGTCAGCTGGTGGGCCACCTTTTCCGCCAGGTTGCGATCCAGCCCCCGGTCCACGTAGATCCGGGTGAGCTCCTCGAGCTCCGCCTCAGGCGTTTCCGCCAGCTCGCGGGTCTCGCGGGCAAGATCGGCTTGTTCCGCATCGGTCTGGGAACTGACCGAGACGTATTCTCCTGCTGCCATGGACATCGCACCGGCCACGAGGCCAGCCAGCCCCGCGATCAGGACCTCCGGCTTTCCCGATCCTGCCGCGGCGACGCCGACCACGAGGCTCGCGGTCGAGACGAGCCCGTCGTTGGCGCCGAGAACGGCGGCCCGCAGCCAGCCGATGCGGTGCACCATGTGGATCTCGGAATGCGAGAGGCGGCTCATGGCGTGGCTCCTTGCGCGATGTCGTCCTGCCCGGAGGAGACAGCCTTTGGTTTCGGAGTGGTGGGTTCATGGGGTGCGATGCGCAGCGCACGGAGGGCGTTCAGGATCACTGCAACGTCGATGATCTCCTGCAGGAGCGCCCCCTGCACCGGAGTGAGATAGCCGAAAGCCGCCGCGATCATGCCCATGACCGACAGGCCAATCCCGGCGACAACGCTTTCGACAGCGATGCGGCGCGCCCCGCGCGCGATCTCGATCCCCGGCCCGAGCCGGTCGATCCGGTCGACGAGCAGCACGACGTCGGCCGCCTCCGCCGAGGCAGCGGCGCCGCGTGCGCCCATCGCAACACCCACATCGGCCGCAGCGAGTGCAGGCGCGTCGTTGACGCCGTCGCCCACCATCATGACCGGCCCGTGCTTGCGCTCGCTCAGCACGAGCAGAACCTTCTGATCGGGTGTGAGGCCGGCGCGAAGCCCGTCGAGACCGAGCCCTTCCGTTACGCGCTCGGCCACGTCGGCGCGGTCGCCGGTGGCGAGCAGGATGCGCGCGATCCCCTCGCGGCGCAGACCGTCGAGCATCGCGCCCGCGCCATCGCGCAGCGGATCGGACATGACAAGGTGCCCGGCCATGTGCCCGTCGACGGCGACGGCGACGAGGACCGAGCCGGCGGCAATGACGGAATGATCGCCGGGCCGCCTTCCGACGCGAGACGCCACGAAGGCATCCCCACCGACGATGACCTTCCGGCCTTCGACATGGCCCACGACGCCTTCACCCGGGATCTCCGCCACGTCTGACGGAACGGGCAGAGAGAAGCCCCGCGCCTTTGCGGCGGCGACGATGGCCTGCGCGACTGGGTGTTTCGAGGCCTGGTCGAGCGATGCCGCGAGGCGCAGGATATCGTCCTCCGCCATGCCGTCGTGGCTGTCGATCGAGACGATTTGCGGCCGGCCGTCGGTCAGTGTGCCGGTCTTGTCGAGGATCAGCGTTCGGATGCGCGCCATCGTCTCGAGCGGTCCCGCGCCCTTGATTAGCACCCCGAAATGCGCGGCGCGCGACAGGCCGGCGACGAGCGCCACCGGCACGGCCAGGATCAGCGGACAGGGCGTGGCGACGACGAGCACGGCGACGGCCCGGATCGGGTCGCCGGTGAACCACCACGCAGCGAAGGCGATGCTGACCGTGGCCGCGAGAAAGCCCAGCGACCAACGGTCGGCCAGCCGCGACATCGGCGCCTTCGAGGCCTGCGCCTCCTCGACCAGCCGGACGATCCCGGCATAGGTGCTGTCCTTGGCTTCTCTCGTCGCCGTCAGGTCGAACGCCTCGCCTGCGTTTGTGGAGCCGCTCATGGCTTCGGCGCCGTGGGCGAGGCGCACCGGCAGGGACTCGCCCGTCAGCGCGGAGGTGTCAACGAAGGCCGTCTCCGAGGCCACCATGCCATCCACAGGCACCACGTCGCCCTGCCGGATCAGGAGACGGTCGCCGGGCGCGATGTCGTCGAGCGGGACCTCCTCCAGCCCGCCGTTGCGGTGCCGGGTCGCGCTCCGGGGCACGCGGGAGAGAAGGTCATGCATCTCGCGGCGGGCACGGCCCTCAGCGAAGGCTTCGAGGAATGTGCCGCCCGAATACATCACCGCGACGACCGCCGCGGCGAGCGTCTCGCCGAAGACGAGAGCCGCCGACATCGACAGCGCGGCGACGATATCGAGGCCCACCTCGCCGGAGCGCAGGCTGCGCAGGATCTCGACCACGAGCGCAGCGAGCGCGGGAACGACGCCGGCGATCCAGATCAGGTTCGCTGTTTCGAGTCGGCCGGAAAAGTAGAAGGCAAGTCCCGCAATCAGGCCGGTCGCGGCAATGAGCAGGATAGCGGTCTTGAAGCGGTCGGTCCGTGTCGTCTCCATGCGGCTCATCTCCCCTCGGCTGAGGCGATTGCCGCTGGCTCTTCGGAAAATAGTCGTCCGACTCCCACGCCCCGTGCGCTGGCATCATCATAGCGCAAGAGGAACAGGGCGTCGAGCCCGCTTCGTCTTGCGAGCGCCGCGCCTTTGTCCGGCCCAAGCACCATGAGGGCCGTCGCCCACGCATCAGCTTCGGCACAGGTTCGAGCCACGACGGTGACGGAGGCCGGCGACGCGATCAGCGGCGCGCCCCGCCTCGGGTCCATCGTGTGCGACAGGCGGCGCCCCTGCACCTCGACCCAGTGACGGTAGTCGCCGGAGGTCGCGACGGCGGCATCCTGAAGCGCGAGGATCGAATGCGGCGTCCGGCGCTTGGTGTCCGGCGCCTCGACCGCGATGGTCCAGGCTTCGCCGTCCGGCCGGAGGCCCATTGCACGCATCTCGCCATCGATCCCGACGAGTCCATCTGAAATCCCATGATCGCGCAGGGTCTCGGCGAGCCGGTCCACGCCATAGCCTTTGGCGATGCCGTTGAGGTCGAGCGCGATGGGCGCGGCCTTGCGCACGCGGGCGTCGTCCATCTCCAGCGCCTCATGTGCCGGGCGGCGCGAGGCGGTCATCGCGGCGCGGATGCCATCCGGCGCGGCGTCCCCGGGCCCGAAGCCCCAGGCTGTCACCGCGTCGCCGATGCCAATGTCGAACGCACCGCCCGAGGCGCGCCCGATCTCGAGGCCGAGGCGCAGGACCGCAGCCAGTTGCGCGGGCACCGCCACCCATTCTCCCACCGGCGCCGCGTTGAGCCGCATCAGGTCGCTGCCCGCGTTCCAGGTCGACATCTGTCCGTCCACCTCTTCCACGACCGCCTGCAGCGCCGCGCGGATCGGGGCCGGGTCGAAGTCCGGCTCCGCGAAGAACAGCGCCGACCAGCGCGTGCCCATGGTCGGTCCGTTCAGAGCGATGCGCGCGCGCTCAGTAGACATCTTCGACATACCGCCCCTCCGCCTTCAGGACCGCCGGCGTCAGCCCGGCCGGTGCGAGGATCTCGGCCAGCGCCTCGGCCACGCCGGCGGCCATGTCTCGTCCGCCGCAGACCATCACGCGCGCCCCATTGCGGATGAGCTCCGCGACCTGAGTGGCCTCGCCGCGCAGCGCGTCCTGGACATAGTGGGGACGCGCCCCGCGTGAGACGGCCGTGACCAGCCGGGTCAGACGCCCCTCGTCCTGCCAGCCGCGGAATTCCTCGCCGTAGAAGAAATCGCTGTCGCGATGGCGCATGCCGAAGAACAGGTGAACCGGCCTGCCGCGCGTGTTGCCGCGCACAAAGCCCGCGAGCGGCCCGATGCCGGTCCCCGCGCCGATCAGGATCAGCGGCGCACGGCTCCGCCCCGGACGGAAACCGGGGTTGGGGCGCAGGAAAGCGCTCACCGTGTCGCCAGGTTCCAGCGCCGTGAGCTGACCCGAGCAGAAGCCGCCGGGGTGCTTCTTGACCACGATCTCGATGAAGCCGTCGCGGCGTCCGGAGGCAAGCGAGTAGAGCCGCGGGACGGCGCCTCCTTCGGGCAGAATGCTGATCAGGTCGCCGGCCTGGAACCGGGCGAACCCGCCCCCGAGCAGCCGGCACCAGAGCGAGGCGCGCGGAAGCGCGAAGCGGAGGATGGCGGTCGGCGCCTGCACCTCGGCGCCGTAGTCGCGCCGCGAGACGAGGGTCAGCGTGGTCGTTTGCGGTTGGACCGGCTGATGCGACAGTTCGAGGTCGATCCCGAGAGCGTCTCCAAGCGCCCGGCCCCAGCGCGCGAAATCCTGCGGCGATTGCCGGTCGATGGTGTCGAGAGCCAGCAGTTCGGGCCAGCCCTTCGCCTGCGCCGCTGCCGCGACGTCCCTGGCGAAGGCGCAATAGGCCGGAAAGCTCCGGTCGCCGAAGCCGAGTACCGCGAGAGGGATGTTCGGCGCGCGGTCGGAAGCGTTCAGCCGGTCGAGAAAGCCTTTCGCCGACGCGGGCGCCGCCCCGTCGCCATAGGTCGCGGCGAGCAGGATGATCCGCTGGGCGCTAGTGTAGCGCTCCGGCGTGAAGGCCGACATCGGGCCGACATGGACGCTCTGCCCGGTTTCTGTCAGTGCGGCCTGCAAGGTCGCGGCGAAGCCCCAGGTGCTGCCGCCCTCGCTGCCGACAAGCAGGACCGTCTCGGCGCGACCGGCAGGCTGATTGCCCCGGATGCGCGGCCGACCGCGCCGCCCTGCGAGCCAGACCAGCACGCCGGTCGCGCCCATCGCGGGCACGCCGAGCGCCATGAGCCCGAGCATGAGGCCGAGCGTCGCTGCCCCCTGTCCAGTGTGCAGCATGTAGATCGTTTCCGAGACGCGCTCCCATCCCGTGAGGTCGGCCCACGCCAGGAGGGCCCCGTCGCCCTGATCGAGGTATCCGGTTCCCCGGTCCGTCTTGAGCGTGAACACGTCCGTCGCATCGCCGGGATAGGGAAAGCTCAGCTCGCGCAGTTCGGCGACGGGCGTCTGCTGCAGCGTGGGCATCCGGTCCAGCGCGAACCCCGTCTCTCCACTGACTTCGGTCGGGGCGGCCGCTATGGCGCCTCCATCCGGCAGGAGATCGAAGGTAGACGCAGTCATCCAGAGGGCGGTCGTGGAGGACAGAACGAGGCCGACGACGGCGATCCGGGCGATCTCGACGTGCAGCCTGCCCGCGAGCGGACCACGCAAGCGCGCGAACCAGTGCCGCCAGCCGCCCGCCCGCCGCACGACAAGCGCGGCGCCGGAGAGCGAGAGGACCAGCATGGCGGCAGCCCCTGCAGCCATTGCGATGCGGCCTCCATCCCCGAGGAACAGCGACCGGTGCAGGTTGGTCAGCCAGCGTTCGGCCTGGTTCGGGTCGGCCGAGGCCACGCCCTCGCCCGTCGCCGGGTCGATCACGGCGGCGCCCGGCGCACCCTGATCGAACCAGTAGGCGGTGATCCGACCTGAGGGCGACCGGCGGATCTGCTCGACGCCCGGATAGACGGCCTGGATGCGGTCCGCGAGAGCGGCGACGGTCAGTCCGGCTTCCGCCTGCGGCGCGGCGATGCGCTCGGCCGTAGGGAAGACCGACAGAGCCGCGCCGCTCAGGCTCAGGATGGTGACGAGCGCGAGGGCCAGAAGACCCGGCCAGCGATGGAGTGCACGGATCATGGCCCCGCTCCTCACATGTCGTAGGCGAAGCTGGCGATGTACCGGCGCCCGGTCACCGGCGTGCCCGCGCCATCGGTCGTGAGCGGGACGGCCACCTCGTTCGGGCTGTCGCGCATGTCCTCGACGGCCGCGTCGATGTGGAGCGTGTAGCCCGCGTCGAAGAGCGCGTCGGCGAGGTCGAGCGTGATCTCGAGCGTGCGGCCCGCGCCGACGCTGGCGCCGGTGATGCCGTTTACCTGCGCGGTGTCGCCGCCGGTGGCGCGGTACCAGTCGCTCAGATGCTCGTAGTACTTGGACTTGTCTCCCGCCATCCACAGGCTGCCGACATAGGCGCCGGAGGCGTCGGTGACGTAGAGCGCGAGATAGGCCCCGTCGCCGCCGTAATTGTTGAGGGTCGTGGTCAGGGTCACCGGCCGCGCCATGGCGAGGCCGGGAAGCGTCAGCGCCGTGGTCAGCGCGAGCGTTGCGAGAAGCGATTTCATCGTGATGATCCTAGTTCGGAGGGGGCTTCGGAGCGGTTCAGTTCACCTGAACCTGCGGAGGTGCGCCGTTCCCGAAGAGACCGTTCTGCGGCGGGGCGACCGTGCCGGCGGGCGCGGGATTGCGAGCGCTACCGCTGCAATCGTCGTCGTCATCATCGTCGTCGCAGTCGTCGTCATCGTCGTCGTCATCGTCGTCGTCATCGTCGTGGCCGCGACGCGAGCCGTCCCGCCAGCGGTCGTCGTCGTCATCATCGTCGCTTGCGAGCACGAGCGGCATGGCTTGCGAGGCGTCATCGAAGAGCGCGGCAACGGGCCGAAGGACGCCATCGGCCGGGGCTTGCATCGCGCTCCAGGCGGGGACGCCGATCGCGGCGGTCAGCGCCGTGGAAGCGACCAGAAGTGTCAGGGTCTTCTTCATGGCAGGGTCTCCTTGTCATCTGCTGACAACAATCTGGAGACGCGACCTGAGGGCTTCCTGACGCATCGGCGATTCCCGCTTCAGCTTGCCGTCAGGAAAAGAGCGGCTTCCGAAAGAAAAAGGCCCCGCCCGTGAGGGCGAGGCCAAGGGGCGCCGCAGGGATGGTCGGCCTTGGGTGTGGGTGCGATCAGGCGATGTCGCCGGGACCGGGCCCGCGTTTATCGCCTGTCACCATGGCGCGCGCCAGGTTCTCGTGGTGACGGAAGGATGCCAGCACGACGCCGCCCACATGCAGCGCGGCCAGCAGCAGCATCAGGTTGGCGAGCGTCTCGTGGACCTCCTTCAGCGGTCCCTCGACCTCGCCCCGCGCGCCATATTCCCGCTCGTCACCGTCGTCGTCGGCCCAAGCGGGCGCCACGATGGCGGGCATGGACGGAAGCATCGCCAGACGGGCTTCGTCCTCCATGAGCCAGCCAGTGAAAGCTGTCCCCGACAGCGTGACCAGCAGCGCCATGACCATCGCCGCGCCCGCCGGGTTGTGGCCGAGGTAGCGCCGCTCGCGTCCGCGGGTCATGTCCCCGAGATAGGCCAGCGTCTCGCCGGGGCCTTTCAGGAACTGGGCGAAGCGCGCGTAGCGACTGCCGACGAGGCCCCAGACCAGACGGAAGGCCACAAGTCCGGCGACGGTGTAGCCTGCGAACTCATGGACGGGTTGCAGCTCGTCCGCAGTCAGCCATGCGGTTGCGAAGGCTGCGACCAGGCCCCAATGGAACACGCGAACCAGCGGATCCCAGACACAGATCTTGCTGCTCGGCCCCGTGCTCATCTCTGGCGACTGGTGTGAGATTGCGTCAGTCATCGTCACCTCCTTCGCGATCCCGGCGGGGGCGATGGTCCTCGTCCTCGTATTCGAACTCGATCACCTGCAGCGTCGCCGGATGAACGGTCACCTCGATCCGGCGACCCTCGGCGTCCCGACCGTCGATCTCGTAGCAGCCGTCGTCGATCTTGATCCGGCGCACCGTCCAGCCGTTCTCCTCGGCCAGCCGGGCGACGGCGTCGCGCGGCTGCCAGTCGGCCATCGGCACGAAGCAGTCGTCGTCCGCCAGCGCGACACCGGCCGGAAAGACCGCGAGAAAGCCGAGAATTGTCAATGTCTTCTTCATGGGCCAAACTCCTCGCTACGGCCATCTTGACGCAATTCATGCGCGGCGAAGCTGACGGCAGCCTGAAGGGACGTGCGCCGCCGCTTCAGCTTCGTGTCAGCCAGACGGATCATGGAGGGTCATCGGAAGAGGAGGGGGACGAGCATGCGCATCCTGCTGATCGAGGACGACACGGTGCTTGGCGCGGCGGTGCGCGACCAGATCGCGGCCGAAGGGCAGTCGGTCGATTGGGTAATGCGCCTCGATGCGGCCGGCGACGCGGCGAAATACACGTCCTACGACCTGATCCTGCTTGACCTGATGCTGCCGGACGGGCGCGGGATCGGCTTCCTGAAGAGCCTGCGCGCGCGCGGAGACGTGACACCGGTCATCATCCTGACCGCGCTTGATCAGGTGTCGGACCGGATCGAGGGGCTGAACGCGGGCGCCGACGATTATCTCGTGAAGCCCTTCGATCTTGCAGAGTTGTCCGCGCGCATTGGATCTGTCGCTCGACGCTACAGCGGCAACCCGAACCCCATCGTCACCCACGGGCCGCTGGAAATCGATCTTGCCGCCCGCAGCGTTCATCGCGACGGAAAGCCGATGCAACTGACTGCAAGGGAATGGGCGTTGTTCGAAGCCTTTCTCGCGCGCCCCGGTCAGCTTCTGTCCAAGGCGCAGCTGGAGGAGAAGCTTTACGCCTTCGACGCCGAGGTGGAGAGCAACACCATTGAAGTCCATGTGAGCCGCCTGCGCAAGAAGCTGGGTACGGCGGTCATCGAGACCGAGCGCGGCATGGGCTACAGGCTTGGCCGTCCATGAGATGGCCCGCCAGCCTTCAGGGCCGACTCGGCCTTTCGCTCGGCCTCGCGCTGACGGTGCTGTGGCTGCTGGCGGCGACGGTGACGGCCGTGATCGTTCGGGGCGAGTTGGACGAGGTCTTCGACAGCGCCCTGCGGGAGACTGCGGAACGGATCCTGCCGCTTGCGGTGACCGACATCGTCGGCCGGGAAGATCAGGGCGTGACGCAACGGCTCGCGCCCATCCGGGAGCACGACGAGTTCTTCACTTACCTCGTGCGGGATGCCGAGGGGCGCATTCTGCTGCAATCCCACGCGGCCGACGCGGCGGTATTCCCGCCCTGGAACGGACCCGGGTTCCGTCAGACCGCCACCCACCGGTTCTACAGCGACGCAGCGCTTCAGGACACGATCCGGATCATCGTGGCCGAGCCGCTGGCCCATCGCGCGTCGGTCGCGCGTGAGATCCAGATGGGCCTCGGCCTGCCGCTGCTCATTGTGCTGCCGATCGCGCTGGCGGCGATCATTCTTGCCGTTCGCTTCAGCCTCGATCCGCTGCGCCGGTTCCGTGCTCGGCTGGAGGCGCGCGGCGCCCGCGACCTGTCGGAGGTTCCTGCCAACGATCTGCCGACGGAGATTGGTCCACTGGCCAACACGCTCAACGGCCTTCTGGCCCGCTTGCGCGAGGCGTTCGAGGCCGAGCGCAGCTTTGCTGCGAACGCGGCCCACGAGTTGAGAACGCCGTTGGCCGGCGCAATCGCTCAGGCGCAGCGGCTGAGGGCGGAGACGCAGGAGCCGGCCACCGAAGCGCGTGCCGCCGAGATCGAGGCGACGCTCAAGCGCCTGACCCGGCTTTCCGAACGCCTCATGCAGCTTGCGCGGGCCGAAGGAGGGCGGCTGCGGATGGACCGGAGCGGGGACCTGAGGGCGGTCGCCCGCGTGATGGTGGACGATCTTGAGCGCGCCAGCACGAAGGACCGCATCGCGCTGACGCTGCCGAGTACAGCCGTCATGTCCGACATCGACCCCGACGCCTTCGCCATCCTGTGCCGCAACCTCGTGGAAAACGCGCTCCGGCACGGAGCCGAAAACACGACGGTCGACGTCACGTTGACCGCGGACGGGCTGCTGTCTGTCGCGAACGACGGCCCGGTCCTGCCACGCGACACGCTCGACCGCCTCACGGCGCGCTTCGAAAGGGCGAACGCGAATGCCGACGGTAGTGGGCTCGGCCTCGCCATCGTCGCCGCCATTGCTGGCCGGATCGGCAGCTCGCTCGTTCTGCAGTCGCCACGTCCGGGTGCATCATCCGGTTTCCAGGCGTCGATCAGGTTGCCAACTGAAGTCCCGGACACCACTGCAAGGCGCGACGCGTAGCAGGAGACGGGTGCCGGAACATCAGCGAACCCGCGCTTGGTCCCGCATCACGGCATAATCGGCCATCATGTCCGCGACCGCCGAGCCCTCCGGCAGGTTAGCCAGTTCGTCGGCTGCCTGCGCCTGAAACTCCCTGCTGTATTCGACGACCGGCGGACATGCCCCGTGTCCGCCGACGTCAGAACTGACCGTCGCGCAGCCGCTCAGCCAGATCGTCACGAGACCGAGGGCGGCGAGCCGCCGCTTCCAGCATCCGGCGTTGGACGTCATTGACCTTCTCCGTGGTTTCAAGGCGTTCTGCGAGGCGTCCCGCTCGCTCCCCGGAGCGCCGAAGCGAAAGCAGGAACAGAAGCACTGCCAGCGCGATGGCTCCGTAGCGCAGCGCCGCTCGCACCCACGGGCTGGCCGCAATCCCGGTGAGGAGCGCGGCGATCACCGCCGCCCCCGTTTCCAGTCGTCGAGGCGGGCATAGATCGTGACTGCGATGCCGCCGAGCGCGACGGCGATGAACACCCAGCGAAGCGTGTCGAGATACGGCACGAGCGGCAGAATGGCGGTCTGGGTCTCGGCCAGGACGCTCTGCGCGACCTCCACGCCGGCAGCACCCAGCGTCGCGACACCGGCCGCACCACCACCCTTCATGGTGCGGCTGTCGGCCAGCACCTCGCGCGCGGGCGGCGTCTCCGCCGCGAAGGCCGTCGCCCGGATCGGGAACCGCTCGCCCCACTGCCGTGCGGGTCCGAGGTCGACATGGATAAAGCCCGAGCGCGGGTAGAATCCGAAGCCTAGGAACCCGACCTCCCGTGCCGCCGCCTCGAAGGCCGCCGGGTCGTGGTTCGCCATGGCGATGTCGAAGGCGGCGCCGTCGAGGTGCTTGGAGCGGGTCGCGCCGCCCACAGCACGGTTGTGCTCGGGGCTGCGATAGGCCGAGCGGACGATCAGCGGTTTGCCCAGCCGGTCGCGCAGCGCCTGCAGCTTGTCGAGGGCGGCTTCGTTGACCAGCAGCTTGCCGGTGCCCCGGCACGCGATCTCGGCGGGTGAGAAGTTCGGCCAGCGCCAGCCGCTCTCGGGTACGTCGCGCCAATGGCGGTGGAAGGTTGTCGTCATGGGGGGTCCTCCGAAAACGAAAAACCCGCCTCGAGGGCGGGTCATTGCGGGCTTATGAATGGGGATGGGGAGCGGCTACGGGCCGCCGCCGAAGATCTTCAGCTTGATGGCGATGCCCGCCAGCAGCGCCAGCATCACGCCGGTGGTGATCATGCGGACAGCGGTCTGCATGGCGGTGCGGCGCACCAGCCGGATGCAGTCGACCAGGGAGCGCAGATCGCGGATGTCGAGGGCCGCCTCGTCGCCGTCGAGGCCGACATCGGCGAGCGCGCGTTTCGCGCCTTCCTCGGCCGCCCGCGTCAGGATCGCCTCGAACTCGGCGTCGGGCATGCGCACGAAGCCCTCGGATCGGGGTGGTGTCATTGGATCCTCCTTCCGCCGGTCAGCCGATCTTGCAGCCCCAGAAGGACGTGTGATCGGCGGCGAAGTAGCCGTCCGCGACCCGGAAATACCCCTGCAACTCGACGGTATCGCCCGCGGTGAGCGGGACCATGGTCTGCAGCCAGATCGCGGTGGCGAGCGAGACGTGGGTGGCGGAGATTTCGCCGAGGGAGCCGCGGATTTCGGTCGTGCCGTTCAGGACCAGCCGTCCGCGCATGCGCGCCGTGGCGCTGGCATTGACCTTGTAGAGCAGCGTCGCGCCGAAGAGGTAGGTGCCGTCCACGGGGGCGACGAAGTGGTTGTTCGCGGCGTCGAACGCGCCCTGATCGTTGTAGTCGGTGTTGTTGAGGCCGATCTTCGTCCAGGTTCCGACGCCGACGTAGTTGTCGTAGTTGGTGTACGCCTTGAACCGCGGCAGCCGAGGCTGGTCGACGATGCCCGTGGCGTTGTCGACGCTCAGCCCGTCGAAGAAGGTGCTGCCGTCGGCCGAGACCGCGAGGCGGAAGCGGTCGGAGCCGAAGAGCCCCACCAGCGCCTTGGTCACGAAGCCGGTCTGCAGGGTCAGGCCGAGATCGTCGCCCGCGGCCTCCTTGTTCATGGTGTAGAACAGATCGCCGGTGCCACCCTCGGCCACGGTCTTTGCCGTCCAGAGCGCGGCGTTCAGCTTGGCCGAGAACGGGTTCGAGGCATCCGCTGTCGTGCCCAGCCCCAGGAGCGCGAGGTTCTGCAACGCGGCCGGTGTCGTCCCGACCCAGCCTACGCCGTCGTAGACTAGCAGAAGGCCCTCGTCCTCGACCCACGCCCGCCAGCCCGCACGAGGCGGCAGGCGCAGCCAGGAACCGTCGGTGAATAGCGCCACGTTCAGATCCCAGCCCGCCCAGTCGCCCGTCGCGCCCGAGCCGACGATGTAGCGGTCACCATCGGTCGGAGAACCGGGCGGCGCGGTCAGGTTTCGGTCGAGGACCGAGAGCTGGACGAGCCCGTCGAGGATCCGCAGCGCCTCGTTGTGGGTGACGTGCTTCTGGGCCTGCGCTGCGAGGATGTAGGGCAGCAGGAGATGGGTCGTGGCGTCGGACATGGGCGGTCTCCAGAACGAAGAACGCCGCCTGCATGGCAGGCGGCGAACAGTGGCGCAGCGGTGGTACTGACGAGCTACCCGCGCTCGGGCGTCTTCCCCGGAATGGCCGACAGAACCGGGTCGGGCTTCGGCGCGTCCCACGTTGCGGTCATTGCGGCCCAGCGATCAATCTCGGCCCGGAAGGCCGGGTCGTCGATCCGCAGATGGAAGGTGTAGAGCCGATCCACGATCTCGCGCATCAGCGCGCGCATCTCGTCGTCGTCGATCCGCGAGACCTCGGACCACGGAATGCGGTTGCCGTCCGCGTCCACTACGATGACGTCGCTGCCGTCGCCTGTGCGCGAGGCAGGCACCTGACCCGCGTGGAGTGTCTCAAGCTGCGTGTTGCGCACGCAGGCCACGGCCATCACTCTGGCAAGCTGGGCTGCAATCCTGTCTTCGTCCTCGGGGCGCATGTCCCAAGCCTACGACGTAGATCGCGCGCCGTGCCAGAACTCATTGCGCTACCTCAGAAGCTCAGCGTTACAGCCTTGGGCGCACCCCGCCCGACAAGGGCGGAGAGCTGATGGATGCGGATGTCTAGCGTGTCGCCGGGCCCGAGCGGCCCGCCCCAGTCGGCGGTCTGCTGGTCGGCGGTGTAGACCGCGCTGGTGGTGGCCGTGCTCAGCACCCGCTTCACGGTCACGCCATCAAGAATCTCGACCTCGTAGGCTTCCAGTTCCTCGGCCAGCGGCACCTCAAGCCCGCCCCAGCTGTCCGAAGCCAGCGCGCGGGACCGGCGTGTCCAGCGGATCGTCAGATCGCCGGGCGTGCGCGGCGTGCGCCATGGCTGTTCGACATGGGCGACCGAGAACGGCCGCAGCCCGGCGCCCTGAGGCGTGAAGGCTTGCGCGACATAGGTCTCGTCGCTGACCGGACGGCTCGCGGGGCCGATGCGCCAGTTCCACGGGATGCCGAGATCGGCCTCGGCGATCGGCAGTGACGCGAGGCCGTCGTCGAGCACCACGACCCGCGCTCCCGCAGGCGCCGGGTTGCCCATGGCGCCCTCGGTGCCGCGCTGGCCGCGCAGGAGCCGGGTCAGGCGGTAGCGGCCGGGAGCCAGCAGCTCGGCCGTGCCCGCCTGAATGATCTCCCAGGTCCCCGGCGCACTCTCGATGGCGAGCGCGTTTGTGCCACCGAACAGCGTCAGGTCGGTGACGCTCTCCAAAGTGCCGGTCAACAGATCGACCACCAGCACGTTGCCGAGATCGAACCGCGATGTGGGACCCGAATAGAAATCCGAGACCAGCGTGCCGATCCGGGCGCGGGACTGAGTCGTCGTCAGCAGCTCGAACCCATCGGTCGAAGGGCTGCGGAACACCGCGATCTCCCCCGGCCAAGGAACGGCGTGCGCCGCGACCAGCGGCCGATGCGCGGGCTGGTCCTCGGTCAGTTGCGGCAGGTCCATCAGCACCGCATCCGGCGCACCGAACACGACCACCCGCGTCAGCGAGGCCGCGCGGGGATCGCCGGGCGGCAGGTCGTAGGTCGCGCGGTCCTGGCGCACCGCCTCGACGCCGCGCGCCTCGGCGTCGGCGATGGAGACGAGCCGCAGATCGACCAACCGCCCGTCATGCGCGAGCCGGATCGCGTCGGCCGGATCGAGCGCCAGGCGCGAGGGCGACAGACGGAACGCCGCCGTCTCGCGACCCACCCACGCCTCCATCAATGCTCGGCGGCAGCGGCGCTCGGCCTCCTCGGGCGGCACCGCCATCGGGAAGGACTCCGAGGCGATCCGGGTCGTGTCTACCGTGATGCGCCGCGCCTCGACGAGGGCCGCGTCGTAATCCTCGTCGGCCCGCGCGACCTGCCACTTCAGCGCCTGCGGCAGTTCGGTCTCCTGGCCGCGCGTCAGCTCCAGCAGATCGCCCTCGCGGGCGGCGACCAGATCGTCGGGCGCAAGGGTGGCGACGGAGGCCCGGCCGCGCATCACGAAGCGGATCACACCCTCGGTCTCGACTGCGTCGAACCCGAAGTGGCGCGACAGCGTCGTGATCGAGGCGCGCGGGCTTTCCAGCGCCGTGATGGCGTAGCCCTCGACCGCGCCCCAAAGCCCGGTGACATCGATCCGGGACTCGCCCAGCCCGGCGCGCAGGCAGAGATGCCGGACCAGCGCTGCCAGCGACACCGCGCCCAGCCGCCCGGTCAGCCAGTGGCCGAGCCGCCAGTTCGCCCCGTCCGTCCAGACGTCGGTCAGCGCCGGAAAGAACGGATAGGGCCGCGCGTCCCAGGTCCAGGCGGCACATTCGGGCACATGCACCATACGGCCGCCGTAGACCGAGGACAGCGGGTTGTTCGCGGCCTCGCCCCACCAGAGGTACGTTGCCTCCAGATACGCCCGCTGGATCGCGTCGTCGCGCCAGCCCCGCGAGAAATGCGGCGTGAAGCTCTCCGACGACTTGGGGTCGAAGAAGACGTTGGGCTGGTTGGTGCCACGGTCGATGGCCGGGCAGCCCAACTCGGTGAACCAGATCGGCTTCGACTGCGGCACCCAAGCGGTCGGCGTGCCGCTTTCCACCCCGCCCGGGCGGTTGTAATGCGGGTTCGACCACCAGGCGCGCAGATCCTTGTAGCGGAAGACCCACGGCTTGGCCGCCGCGCCGTCCGTGATCGGGGTGCGGACCTGTGCGGAGCGGTCCGCCGCGCTGGCGTAGAACCAGTCGAAGCCTTCGCCACCCGCAATGTTCGCCTGCAGGTAGGCGCGGTCGTAGATCGCGGGCCAACCTTCGGCCGCGTCGGCATGCTCGAATCCGTCGCGCCAGTCCGACAGCGGCATGTAGTTGTCAATGCCGACGAAATCGATCTCCGGATCGGCCCAGAGCGGGTCGAGGTGGAAGAACACGTCCCCCGAACCATCGCCCGGCTGATGCCCGAAGTACTCCGACCAGTCGGCGGCATAACCGATCTTCGTCCCGGACCCGAGGATCGCGCGGACATCCGCGAGCAGGTCCCGATACGCCTGCACGGCCGGATAGCTGCTGGCGCCCGAGCGGATCGTGGTCAGCCCCGGCATCTCGGTGCCGATCAGGAAGGCGTCCACGCCGCCCGCCGCCGCGCAGAGATGGGCGTAGTGCAGCACCATGCGCCGCAGGCCCCAGTCGCCGGGCGTGCCTGTCCACGAGACAGACTGACCCGCCACGCTGAAGCTCGCTGGCGTGGCCTCGCCGAACAGCGCCGCGACCTGGCTTGCAGCCGTGGCGGTCTTGTCGACGGTCCCGGCGAAACCAGCGGCCGGGGAACAGGTGATCCGCCCGCGCCACGGGAAGACTGGCTGACCCGTCTCCGCGGCGTTGTCCGAGTACGGGTTCGGCAGGGTGTTGCCGGGCGGCACGTCCATCAGGATGAACGGATAGAAGGTGACCCGCAGCCCGCGCGCTTTCATCTCCTGGATTGCCTGCACCACCGCGAAGTCGGACGGCGTGCCGCCATAGACCGGGCGGTCCTGGTCGTCGCGGCTGACGAGGAAGGCGCTGGCGCGGCTGACGCCATTCACCGCCCAACTGGCGGGCGTGGTGGATTTGGCCGAGACCTCGACGCCCGGCCGCACCTTGCACGATCCCGCGCGCAGATCGTCGCCGAACCACGCCACCACGAGGCTGACGCTCTCGACCGCAGGGGCCATCGCCTGCAGCCGGTCCAGCGCCTCCACCATGTCCGTGGAGTCGGCCAGCGCGTTCAGGTTCTCGGGCACCGTCGCGCCGCCATCGGTCTTGCGGATGGCCTGCGTGGCATAGGTGAACTCGCCCGAGGCCGGGATCGTGGTGACGGCGCGGGTCAGCCCCTCGGCGGTGTCGGGATCGGCCAGCGGCCGGAAGACCTCGAAGGACAGCTGCGGCAGACGGTTGCCGTACGTCGAGAGCGCCAGTTCCTCGAACACCACATAGGCGGTGCCGCGATAGGCGGGCGTGCTGGCGGCGCCCATCTTTGCCGCGATGAACGGATCGGGGCTCTGCACCTCGTCGCCCGGATACCAGCGCCAGGTGACGCCGGAGAGGTCCATCGGCTTGCCGTCGGCCCAGATGCGGCCGATGCCGGTGATCGGGCCTTCGCAAAGCGCGACGGCGAAGCTGGCATAGTAGAGATACTCGGTCGTCTTGACCTTGCCGCCCCCGCCGCCCTTGCCGCCGCCCTGCGTGGTGGTCTTGGTCTCCTCGCGAAAGTCCGTCGCCCAGATGATGTTGCCGCCCATGCGCATGCGGCCGTAGAGGCGAGGAATGACCGCGCCCTCAGTGGCCGAGGTGATGCGCAGCGTGTCGAGCCGCGCACCCTCGATGCGCTGGGTGGGCGCGAGCGACGAGATGATCCAGCTGTCCACGACAGAGCCGATGCTCGAGCCGATGAAGCCGCCGATGGTCGCGGCGCTCACGCCGAGGATCGCGCCACCGATGCTGCCGCCAATGGCAGCGCCAGCGGCGCCGAGAACGAGCGTGGCCATGTCGGGGTCTCAGCGTTGCGGGAACAGGAAGGCGAAGGCGATGCGCCGCCGCCAGGATGGAGTGAGCGGTTCCTCGATCACGCCAAGCCGCTCATAGGCATGGAGGAAGGTGCCGGGCCCGGTCAGGATCCCGACATGCTTTGCGATGGCGCGCGGTTTCATGCGGAAGAGGACCAGCGCGCCTGGACCGGCTGCCGCCGGTTCCACCTCGATCATCATGGCGCGCGCGCCCTCGGCAAGAACCTCGCGCGGCCCGGTCTCGCCCCAGTCGCGGCTGTAGGCAGGGATCGGGAACGGCTCGGGGCCGACGACCTCGCGCCAGACGCCCCGGCCCAGCCCGAGGCAATCGCAGCCGACACCGCGCAGGCTGGCCTGGTCGTGGTACGGCGTGCCGAGCCATGAGCGGGCGATGGCGATGACGCGCGCCGGGTCGACCGCTGCGAGGGGTTGCGTCACAGCACGCCTCCCTCGTGCCCGCCGTCCTTGGTGGCATAGCGGAGAACGGCGTCCTGACCGGGGATGTGCGGGAACCCCCGGAAGTTGGCGGTGTTGGCGAACTTCGCGCCGCAGGTCTCCATCCGTTTGTCGCAGCCAGCGCGGATGGTAAAGGCGTCGCTCTCGGCGATCGCGCGCACCGGCGCCTCGAGCAGGGTCAGCACAGCGATACCGTCAGTGACGTCGTGGCCCAGCACCTCGGTGCGCCGCCCCGCGTTGGCGCCGCTGGTCCATTCGACCGTGCCGAAGGTGAACCAGCCGTCCTCTAACCCACCGAGGCCCGAGGCGGTGAAGGCCCGGTCGCGCAGGAGATCGATGACAACGCCCGTGCCCTTGTAGGCGGGATCCTCCAGATCGACGCCGCAGCGCGCGTCGCCGAGCGCGGCATCGCAGGTCGCCTGGAAGGTCCGCCCGACCGTCTGGCCCAGCACATGGGCCAGCGAGCGCACCTCGGCGACGAAGGCCAGCCGCCCACGCCGGATCTGGCCGATGGCGCCCCGGCGCATCAGCACGCGCTGCGAGGTATCGGCCCAGTTCACGCGCCAGACCTCGACCTCGGCGTTGTCCCAGCGGCCGTCGAGAATGTCGGTCTCGGTGATCCGGTCGGAGGTCAGCACGCCTTCGGCGTCCTGCGCATCGACAGAGAGATCGGAGCCCGAGCGGACCTCGGAGGCCGTCAGCCCGCTCTCGGGCTCGAAGTCAGTGCCATCGAAGGTCAGCGTCCGGTCGTGGTCGGTGAAGCCGAAGGTGACGCCGTCGGCCCGGGTTATCCGCCAGCACCAGGCGAGCGTCGTCGTGCCATCTTCGAGATGTGCCTGCAGGTCGGGAGCGAGGGTCTTCATCGGCGCAGTTCCAGCAGCGGTATGGAGGTGATCGAGCCGAGCCGTTCGAGGTCGAGCGTCACGTCGAGCACGTCGGTATCGAAGCGGACGGGCACGTCGAACTCGAAGCCCGCGGTGATCGCGACGCCAGCGCCCGGCGCGGCACCGAAGCTGACCACGCCGGTCGTGGTGTCGACCGACCAGCCGGAGAGCTGCTCGACGCCCGACAGAGCGATGCGCACGGTTCCGGTCACTGGTTTGGCAATGGCGCGCGTCCAGGATTGCGCGCCCGAGGCGTAACGCTTGACCAGTTGGAAGGCGGTCGTCGTGTCGTCGCCGGTGCCGATGGCTTGGTCGGTTGGCGATGGCGTACCCGAGGGCAGGCAGGACTTGTGGTCGCCCCAGTCCTTGAAACGGAAGCCATGCAGCCGCCCGTTTCGTGCTTCAAAGAAGGCAACGACCGCCGCAAGATCATCAGCGCGGCGGATACCGTAGGCGACGTCGTAACGGCGGCGCGAGTTGGACCAGCTGGCGTTGCGCTCCTCGTCGCCCGATGCCAGTTCGACGATCTGGGTGCGCCGCTCTGGCCCGCCCCGCGCGCCGCGACTGATGTTGTCGGGAAACCGGACCTCGTGAAACGCCATCAAGTCTCTCCCTGGTTCGTGCTCTGGCCCCCGCAACCGGTTCCCACTTGCGGGGTCGCACTCACATGCCCCTCCGCCCGAGCGACACGGCGCGGGCGATGTCCGCCGCGACCTGCGTTCGCGACTGGCGGAAGCTCTCGACGTCACGCGCCATGATGGTGACGTTGACCCCGCCCGCATCGTAGCTCTGCGCCTCCCGCCGCGACAGCACCCGCTCACCGCGCTGCAGGATCGCGGGCACCTCGTCGTGGCGAAGTCCGGCCAAGCCGCCGCCATGCATGCGGGGCGCGGCTGCGAAGGCCATGGCCGGGACCATGCGTGAGGGTCCAGCCGAGCCGACCATCCCGCCCGCATGCAGAACATTGGCGAAGATGCCGCCCGCGCCGGCGAAGACGCCGGAGAGCGCATTGGCGATCGGCCCGAGGATGAACCGCCGCGCCGCCAGCTGGGCGAGATCGGCGAGCAGCGAGGTGACGAGGTCGCGGAAGTTCAGCTTGCCGGTCTTCACGAACTGGCCCACCGCGTTCTCGGCAGACTGGAAGGCGCCGACAAGGCTCTGGCCGATGTCGCCGCCGATGTCGCGGGCCTTGCTGGCGTAATCCGACAGCGCCGCCGTGACCGCCCGCCAGCCGGTGACGGCAGCCTCGCTCGCGGGCTCCGCCGCAGCGGCGGCAGCCCCGGCTGCCGCACCGGCCCCTGTGGCGGCGCGGCCGGCTTCACCCAGCGCCGTCTCCAGCCGCTCGGCCGCGCCGGTGGCCTCGGTCAGCGCATCGGCACTGGCCTCGTCGGTGCCGCGTACCGCATCGCGCAGCGCCTGCCAGCTTTCGAGCGGGGCACGGGCGCCTGCGGCCAGATCGCGCGCGGCGCCCCGGTAGACATTCGCGGATTCGAGCGCCCTGTTCGCCGCCTCGGTCAGACCGAGATCGGGCGCGGTGAGCGGGTTGTCCTCGAAGGCCCGGTCGAAGGCCGCCTGCGCCGCCGTCGTCGTAGCGCTGGCCGCACCCTCGAAGCGGTTCTCGATCTCGCCGAGGTCGAGGTCGGGCACCAGCGAGATGCGGCGCTCCGACCCGAGGGCTTCGAGCCCCTGGTTGATGCCGCCAATGAAACCGTTGATGCGCGAGACCACGCCGTTCAGCATCGCCTCGACACCGTCAACCAGGCTGTTGGCGGCCTGGAACGCCAGATCGCCGATGGCGGCGGGCAGCAGACCCCAGATCGCCTTGATGGCTTCGTACGCGCCTTCAAACGTGTTCGCGGCCGTGTTGCCGAAAGCCACGACGCTCTCGATAGCGCTCTGCATGCCCGACGCCGCATCGGCTTTCAGGTCGAAGAACAACGCCGTGGCGGCTGCGCCCGCCGCCGCCGCACCCATCCTGATCCGCTCCCAGACCTCGACAGCGAGGTCCTTCAGGAGCGACATCGCCTCACCAAAGCCGCCCGCTCCAGAGACGAGGCGTGTGAACTGATAGACGAGCTCGCCCGCGCCGACGATCAACGCGCCGATGCCGGTGCGGATCAGCGCGCCGCGCAGGACGACGAGCGCCGTGGCGAGACCACGGACAGAAAGGGCAGCAGCGGCCATGCCGGCGACCCAGCGGCCCGCGAGGAAGGCCGCGAAGGTCGCGGCGTAGGTGGTCAGGCGGCCGATGTTGTCGAAGAGGCCGCGGATCGCGATGCCGAGCGGCCCGGTGCGGCTGGCGACAACAGCCATGGCGTTCGCGACCGCTTCCAGCGCCGGGGCTGCGGCGACGGCCAGCTGGTTGGAGAGCCCGCGCCAGATCAGTCCGAGCCGGGAGATCGCATCGTTCGTCCGCTCGATCTGGTCGGCGTCCTGCTCGGAGACCACGACACCGAAAGCAAGCACGTCCTCCGTCGCCTGGCGCAGCGTCGCGGTGTCGATCCGGCTCATGGCGATGGAGCCTTCCTCGCCGAACAGCTGGCCCGCGACGGCCGCGCGTTCGGCGGCGGGCACGAAGTTCTCGATGGCCGCGTTGATCGCACCCACGCGCTGGTCCAGCGGCAATGCGATCAGCTCGTTGGTCGAGAGCCCCAGCCGGTCCAGCGCATCGGCCGCGGGACCGGTCCCGGCGGCCGCCTGGCTGAGACGGCGCGTCAGATCCTTGGTGGCCTGTTCGATGCCGGACATCGACACGCCCGCCAGCTCGCCCGCGCGTTCCAGCGTCTGGATCGAGGCCACGGTGGTGCCGAGCGACTGCGCCAGCTTCGCCTGCGCATCCACCGTCTGAAGCCCGGAGCGGATCATCGCCACGCCCGCGGCTGCAGCGGCTGCCACGGCGGCAGCGGCCGCGACCCGCACCCGCCGCGAGAAGGCCGCGAGCCGGGCGTTGGCCGCCTCCATCTCCCGGCTCAGCCGTCCGAAGCCGCGGGTGCCGGCCTCGCCCACGCCTTCAAGCTCGGCGCGCACCTGCCGTCCGCCCACAGCCGCGAGGCGGACGCTGACCCTCTTCTCAGCCATGGGAGTGATCCATCTGTTCGTTGAGTTTGGAGACCATCACCGCCTCGATGACGGGCAGCAGTTCGGCCATCGCGAGCGGCGGCACGCCGAGCGCGTCACCGAGCGCCAGCGCCGCCGACATGTCCCAGCCGATCACCGCGCCGGGGAGCACCCGGAGCTGGCCGCCGAGACGGCCGACGAGGTCCCAGACCTGCCAACCCTCCGGTGTTTCCGGACGGTTCAGCCGCGCCGGGCAGTCCGGGCAGCTTTGCGCGCAGGCTTCGCAGTATCGCTCGCCCCCGCCGAAGGACCATTCGGCGAGAGCGCGGAGGCGTTTTTTTCCCGTTCCAGCAGCAGGCCCTTCGAGACGTAGCTCAGCTGGAAGGCTTCGAAGATCGGCCAGACATCGAGCAGCGCGTCGATCGCCTCGGGTGCCGGATCGATGGGGCTGCCGTCGGCGTCGCCGATGCCCTCCCAGGCGAGCACCGCCCGCCGCGCGAGCGCTTTGGCGAAGGCGACGGCACGTTCCTCGTCGGAGGCATCCTCCGGCACGGCCTCGACAGCGGCATCGCTTCGCGTCGCCACCATCAGCGCGGTGGTCAGCGGGCGCAGCTGCACTCGGACGCCGGGCACGAGGTCATGCCAGCGCGGCGCGTTCGTCAGGTCGAGCGTGAGCATCAGTATTCCTCGATGTCGTTGATCAGGGTGGCGGTGCACATCCGGCCGACGGTACTGTCGCGGGCGGCCTGCCAGTCAAAGGTCGCCTGCACGCCCTGCGGCCCGGAAATCTCGATGCGGGGTCGCGGCAGGTAGACGGCGTGCACGGTGAAGGTGAAGCTCTCGCCGGACGGCAGGACGTAGGCGAACTCCATCTCGCAGGCCTCGCCGTTGATCGCCTGCGTCACCAGCGTCTGGTCGGCGAAGCGCACCTCGATCCGGCCGGTCAGCGCGGCGATGGAGGGGTCCGCCCCGTCGATGCGGCCGTCCGAGCGGATCGTCTCGATCCGGTCGAGGTTGTTGGCATAGGTGATCTCGGCCGAGACCACGTTGCCGAGCGCCGTGCCGTTGCGCATGATCGACCCGTTGAAATGGCCGAAGCGTTTCAGCTCCAGCGCGGCGAGCGTTCCAGCGCTGGTGGTCGTTCCCACCGTCTCGCCCTGCGCCACCAGCCGCGCAGTCGCGGTCAGGAGGCCCGAGCGCTGCATCTGCCAGGTGATCTGGTCGAGCACACAGCCGGAATACATCGCATAGCGCGGCACCTCGGGCATGCCGGTCTCGATCGACATGCTGGGCAGCGTCCAGGATCCCGACTGAAACTCATGCGTCCAAGGGCCGGTCCCAGTCGTGGTCGGGTCGCCAAAGGCCGCCTTCAGCCAGAAGCCGAACGCCTCGGCGTCGAGCGGCACGACAACATCGCCATCCGCCGTCACCGCGTCCTTGATCGGCGCCAGCGGGTCGCGGCCGTAGCCGAGGAGCTCTGAGTTCAGCAGCGGCTGCTCTGCGCCGAGCGAGGTGCTGGCGAAAGGCATGCGGGTGAAGCCGCTGGCGGGCGGCGTTCCATAGGTCGTCTCGAACGCAAGCGCCATCAGCGCCCGCGCCCCCTGGGCTCGTGCCATGGTGTTCTCCTCGGGTTGTCGGGATCAGGCCAGCTGATCGGCCGTGGAATAGTGCAGCACCACCGGGATCACGGCGGCCTTCAGGCTCGCCGCGCCCTCGACGGGCAGATCGACCGGCCTCGGCGCTTCTGCCTCGACCCAGTCGCAGAGCCCGCCCAGCGTGCGGTCGGCGGCGATGGCCGCGCCGATGCTGGCGGTCAACGTGTCGAACGCCGCGTCACGGTCGGCGCCCTGCACGACCGCTTCGATCTCGGCGCGGTGTTGGTAGTGGTAGCGCACCGGCGACAGCGTCACCTCGGGTTCCCCCGGCTCGCCGTCGCGCAGGATCAGCAGGCCATCAGTGGGCACACGCTCGGGCAGAACCTCGCCGCGCAGGGCGGTGGCAGACAGCGCCGAGAGCCGCGCGTGCAGCGCGGTGAGGATGGTTTCACGAGGGCTGGGCATGGAGATGGACCACGATTGGCGACTGCGGAAAGAATACGCCTCAAGCCCAGTCGGACCAATGCAGCAGCATTCACGGACGGCGCCAATGTGCTAAGGTCGTGACGCGGGTCAGCGGTGGAACTCATCCTCGTCAGGCTCATAATTGCGACAAGCTTCGACGCCTGTAGCCACCGCGTCGAGCAGAGCCTCCACATCGTGCAGAAGATCCGCAATCCGGGGGCTGCTAATCCGATAGCGCACGAAACGACCATCGCGCATGCTGGTTACGAGGCCACACTCCGACAGACATCGAAGGTGGTTCGAGACGTTGGGTTGTGTCAGGGCCGTGCGCCCGACGATCTCGTGAACGACCAGCGGCCCGGCGCACAGAGCATCCAGGATCGCCAACCGGCTCTGGTCCGCGAGGCCGCGAAAGAACTTCGCCCGCCGCTCGGTGGCCGTCGCGACGGCATTGCGGTCCGCGGCGATTTGTTCCATATCATTCTCCGCTGATGTGTTTCGCACATCAAGATAGCAGGACCAATGCAAGCATGGCCAATGCCCAAGGCGCCGAACCGACCGCAGATGTCGCATCTTTCCGCTACCGCGTCTCCGGAATGGATTGCGCCAAGGATGCCGCCCAGATCGAGCGGGCCGCGCAGTCGGCGGGCGTGGCGCCGGAGGCAGTAAAGGTCTCCTCCGCCACCCACATCTTGACGTTGAACGTCCCCGAAGCGCGGCTGTCCGAGATCGAACGGGCCGTGGCCGCGACCGGCTACGGGTTCGATCGCATCGAAGCGGGCGACGACGAAGCGCAGGAGGGCGCAGCTTACCAAGACCCGGCCTATCGGCGCGCGCTCTGGATCGTGGTAATTCTCAACGTCGGGTATGGCATTGCGGAGATGATCGGCGGCTTCATTTCCGGATCGCAGGCCGTGAAGGCCGACGCGCTCGATTTCATTGGCGACGGCCTCATCACCTTTCTGGGCCTTCTGGCAATCGGTTGGAGCATTGTCTGGCGGGCGCGATCCGCCCTGATCCAAGGCATCTTCCTTGGCGTTCTGGGCCTTGGGGTTCTTGGGACGACGATCTGGCGCGCCTTTACCCAGACGACGCCGGACGCCGGTCTCATGGGGCTATTCGGTCTCATCGCTCTCGTGGTCAACGTCCTCGCGGTCCTGCCGCTGCTGCGGTTTCGCAAGGGTGACGCGAACATGCGGGCCGTCTGGCTCTTTTCGCGCAACGACGCGATCGGCAATGCGGCCGTGGTTGTGGCCGCGGCCCTCGTCGCGTGGCTGGGCAGCGCATGGCCCGACCTGATCGTCGCGTTCGGGATTGCGGGACTATTCCTGCATTCGTCCTGGTCGATTATCCGCGACGCGCGGGCTGATCTGAAGACAACTTGATGCTATCAGTTCGAAGCGGCCATCGCGGACATCGTCGAATAAGCGCAAGGCCCGCCACAGCAGTCATCTTCAGAACCTCTGCTCCACCCAGCTCGCCACTATCAGCCCCGGCACACCGTCCACTGCGCGCTCCGCATCCCGCGCCAGGTCCAGCCGCTTCGGCAGCTTCACCTGCGGCACCAGCAGGAAGATCGGCGCGGTGACCTTGCCGCGGCCGGTCTTCGACCGCGACACCACCGCCTGGCCTTTCGTGTTCAGCCGTCCCTCCGCCACAAGCAGGCTCGGTCCGGTGCGGCGATAGACGAAGCGCAGGCGCAGCCCGCGTCGCCGTTCCCATTCGCCGGGCGTGATGCGGCCGCCGCGCAGGGACTTGCCCGCGGCGGGCAGCGGGATCGCCAGCCAGAACCCGTTTTTCGAGCGGATCAGCGGCCCCGTGTCATGCGCGCCCACGATGACCGGAGCCTTGGACCAGACCAGTGCCGCGGCGTCCAGGCTCTCGCCCGACCTCGGGAAGTTCTGGCTCCGGATTGAGTTGGCCAGCCGTGTGCCGAGACCTGCGCCGGTGATCTGCAGCCGCCACGCTGACTTCAGCCCGGTTCCAGCTTCGCGCATGGCGGCCGTCACGGCGCGCTCGCCCGCCGCGATCTCGGCCGCCATCATCGCAACGATGTCGGGATCGATGTCGAGCTTCAGTTTCACACAGGCCTCAGATCCACGGTCCAGACGAGCCGCTCGCGGTCGCGGACGGGCTCGCCCTGGATGAGGAAGGCATCGCCGTTGATCTCGATCCGGTCGCCGGGGCGTGGGGCTGGAACTTCGGCCACGCGCAGATCGATCCGCGTGGTCTCGGACCAGAGTCGCGCATCGCCGAAGTCGGTGATCGCGTCCGCACGCCGGGCGACGGCGCGCACCAGCACGGGCGCGCCGCCGTCGGCGATGTAGACCGCGTCCCGACCGACGTTCGGATCGGCGAAGAGCGCGCCGACGGCAGCGGCGAAGGCGCTCATCAGAACGTCGCGTTCAGGCGCACCCGACCGATGGTGTCGCCAGCACCGCTCGCCACCGCCTCGACGGCCACGCCGATGAAGGTGTTGTCGGTCGCGACTGTGGTGCAGCGCTTGTTGGTGTCGTCCCAATAGACCCTGGCGCCGGCAGTCCAGGCCTGGGAGCCGACCTTGGTGATATCGAAGACGCCGACGAGCGCTGCCTCGACGGGCTCGGCGATGGCGGCGTCCCCGGCGGCGATGCCGAAGATGGAGCCGACGAGCAGGCCATCGCCGGAGGCGACGGCATAGGGCGCGGTCAGGGTGATGGTGTTGCCGGGCTGGACGTAGTTTTTCATGGGGAGGATCCTTGTGGAAAGACGAAGGGCGGCCCGGGAGAACCGCCCATGTGTCAGGGTTCAGCATCGGGTGCGGGTTACGCGCCCGGGTTCTTGTAGAGAGCGCGCCAGTCGATGGCCTTGGCGCCGAAGTCGAGGCGGCACTTGATCTCGACGCCGTCGACGTCGAAGCCATTGCGCGTCTCGATGTAGGCGCCCTGCTGGCCCTCGAGATAGGCGTATTCGATGGTGTCGATCTGGTTCGGGCTAGCCGCCAGATACCAGGCGGTCTCGCTGGCGGCGTCGAGCCGGGGCTCGCTGATCGGCGCGAGGGTGCGGATCGACTGCGGCACCACGCTGGAGGTCGCGGCGGGCACCAGGTTCTGCGCGACCAGCTGCTCGGCCTTCAGTTCCAGCGAGGCGGGCACGATCAGGAAGGCGGGGCGGACGTTCAGCACCGTCTTCTTGTCGAGGCCGGTCTGCTTGGCCATCGCGGCGCGGGCCGCGCCGACGCTGCCGACGTCGAGCGCCGCGCCGGTGCCGGCGAGGTTCTTGTGGGTGGTGTGGAACAGCGCGTTGCCGTCGGCCATCGCTGGGTTGGCGGTGATGATCCCCCAGACCACGTCCGACTCCAGCTGGGCGATGGAGTTGCCGTACATCGCCGGGATGCGGGTAAAGGCGTCGAGATCGTCGTTGATCAGCGTCTGGCGGGTGATGGCGACCACCCGGCCATAGGTCTTGACCTTGTAGCTCTCCTTGCTCTCGCCGAGCGTGCCGCGCTTGAACTCGCCGCTCTCGCCGACCTCGAGCAGCTGCGGGGCTTCGCCGAGCTGGACCCGGTGCATGGCCTTGAAGTCGGTGGCGAGCACCTGGCGGCAGAACAGCATGAAGGTGCGGGGATAGGCCTCGTAGGCCTGCCGCAGGGTCTTGTTTGTGACCGCCGACAGGATCTCGGGGAAGTCCGAGGTCGAGTGCAGCGCCCGCGTCGCCACCTCGTCGCGCGACAGGCCCCGCGTATTGACGCCCGCATTGCCGAGGCTCTCGCGGGCCAGTTCCATGAGCGTCATGCCGCGATACTGGCGGGCGGCGTCCTCCAGCTGGAACAGCGTCGGGCTGTAGCGATGCAGGAGCGCGTTCGCCACCGCATCGCGGCGGGTGATGCGCTCGTCCCGGCCGCCGAGGGGGACGGAGACATGGGGGAAGGTCCGGGTTTCGTCCGACTTCGCGGCGACCTGGTCGAGGATCAGGCGGCGGGACTCGTCAACGCTGACGCCGCGCTTGACCAGATCCTCGGCGAAGCCCCGCTCGAGGTTCAGGCGGCCCGCGAGATCGTAGATGGTGGAGACGCGGTCGCGCTCGGCCTCGCGGGCGCGGGTGGCGACCGCTTCGGTGTCGGGCGCGGGCGTTGCCTGCGTCTTCGGCTGGCTGCGGGTTTCGACTGCGGCGACCTTCGGGTCGGGCGCAGCTGCTTTCGGCTCGGTCATGGTGGCGTCCTCGGTTGCGACCGGCTCGGTCGGCTGGGGGGTGGCGGGGGTTGCGGCGTCGCTCGCCGGGGTTTCGGTCTTGTCCGTCATCGGGATCGGTCCTTTCGTGCTGGAAGGGGCGTCCCGGCGGTGGAGGACGCAGTCGTGAAGCGGGGAATGGGCGCGGAAGACCGCGGCGGGATCGGCGCCGACAGCGACGGCGGAGACCTCGAAGGGCGTCCAGTCGACCGCGCGCCAGAGTTCGCGCGCGGCCTCGGGTTTCGAGACCTCGAAGCGGTGGACCTGGTAGCCGATGGACACCGCCCGGATATGCCCGGCCTGGATGTCGCGCCAGATCGGCTCGACATCGGCGCGCTCGCTGATCCGCACCAGCGCGATGCCGCGACCATTCTCGATCCGGGCGGAACCCGGCACGACTGACCCGATCACCGCGTCGAGCGTGTCGAGCTCGTGCACCTTCAGGAAGGGCGCGCCCGCGTTCAGCCGGTCGAGGCGGACATGGGCGGGGTCGAGGCTCAGCTCCTCGTCGTAGGGCTCGCCGAAGAAGGTCGCACGCCGGACGCGGGCCCCGGCCGACCAGACCACCTCGACGGTGCGGCTGTCGGCATCGGCCGTGTTCGGCGCAAGCTCCGCCGACCGGCGCATGGCCGGCAGTTCGATCATCGTGTCCATGGGGTCAGTCCTGTTGGCCGGCCTGCGCCGGGTCGGTTTCCGCGTCGGCGGAGGGGTCGTCGGCCGGATCGTCGGCATTCGGATCGGTGGCCGGATCGCTGGTCTGCGCGCTGCCGGTCTTGGTGACGCGGCGCGGGTCGCTGTCGAGCACCAGCCCGAGCGCGTCGAGCTTGGCGTTGGTCGCGGCGATCTCGGTCAGCACGGCGTCCGGGTTGCGGCCCTGTTTCGCGATCACCTCGGCCAGCGTCATGGTGCCCGACCGGATCGACAGCAGGTTCGCCATTGCATCCTTCTGCGGATCGACCGCCTCGAACTTCGGCGGCGACCATTCGACAGGCACGACCGGCGACGGGATCTGGCCCGCCGCCCATGCGGCTTCGGTGAACCAGCGCCAGACCGGCGCGCAGAACATCGGGATGAAGAGCTGCCACTGCACCGCGTCGATCTGGCGGCGGAACTCCACAAGCCCCGCCCGGATCGAGGAATAGTTGACCTGGCTGAGGTCCCCGGTCAGCAGCTCGTAGGGCACCCGGAAGCCCGCCGAGATCGTGTGCAGGCTCGCCCGCTTGTATTCGCCGTAGCCGCCGGTGGCCGACGGCTGGTTGAAGCGGATGTCCTTGCCGCCGCGCGCATAGGCGATCAGCCCCGGCTCGAACTGCTCCACGCGGTTGCCGTCGGCATCGACCACCGACGGCGCGATGCCCTGTTGCGCCTCGTCGTCACCGAAGACGATGGCGGTCACGCAGGCCTCGGTCTTCTTGCGGACCAGTTCCGCCACCTCGTAATCGTCGAGATCGCGCAAGCTGCGGATCACCGGCGCGCCCCAGGGGACGCCGCGCGCCTGGGTGCGCTGCTTCTCGTAGACATGGGCGATCTCGGTCGCGGGGACCGGGCGGCTCTGCAGGCCGTTCTGCAAGGCGCCATATGCGTCGCCCGGGTGCTCCGCGTGGAGCCAGTAGGCCCGGCGCTTGCCCACCGGGTCGAACTCGATCCCCTGCACCAGACGCCCTGCGCCGAGGACGCCGGACTTGGTGGCGTCGAGGAAGTCGGCCTCCAGCACCTGCAATTGCAGCGGCACCGGCAGACCATCCGACGACCGGCGCAGACGGCGGCGCACAAGCACCTCGCCCGCCTCGACCATCTCGCGGCAGATCAGTGTCTGCAGGCCGTAGAAGTCGAGTTGGCCGTCGGCGTCGCACTCCGCCGTCCAGCGCTCGAACAGCGCGTCGACCTTCCGGTCCAGCTTGTCGTCACCGCTCGCGGCGCGCGGCATGATCCCCGCGCCGATGATGTTGTTGACCAGCACCGCGACGGCCTTGGCCGCATGCGGGTTGTTGCGCACCAGATCGCGCATCCGGTCGCGCAAGAGCGCCCCGGCGACGCCGATCTCGGTGTCGGCCGAGGATCCCGGCGCGCGCCAGCCCTCGGTGCGCCGCCCGCGCGCGGCGCCGTCATAGCCCCGCGTCAGCGTCTCGAACGCCTGACGCGCCATCACCCGGCGAGCGGCCATGCGCGGCGCCACAGTGGCGATGGCGTGGTCGAACCAGTTAGCCGACATCAGCGATCCCCGCGGCTGAAGCTCGCCAGCCCGGCCACCGGCAGCGGCCGGGTCGTTCCCGCGATGGCGCGCTCGATGGTCCGGATGCGCGCCAGCAGGTCCTCGGCCGAGCCATAGTCCACCGACTTGCCGTCGTAGCTCACCCGGGTCGTGCCGCTGGCATAGGCCCGGCGCAGCGCCGAGAGCTCGGTTTCCGTCCAGTCGGTCATCTTCAGAACCATCCTCCGCGCCGTCCGAGCCAGTCGGAGCGGCGCTTGCCCTGCGGGGCCTGTCCCGGCCGGTTGATCTGTCCGGCGGGATCGGTGTCGGTGGGGGCGGCCCCGAGCTGATCCTCGAGATCGCGCCATTTCTCGTCGGGCCAGCGGTCCGCGCCCGCGATCCAGGCGGCGGCGCGGGCGTAGACCCGGCAATCCAGCGCCTCGTTGCGCTCGCGCAGCTTCTGCCATTCCAGCCGGGCAAAGCCGCGCTTGGTGCGCACCGTGACCAGCTGCTCGGCAACGAACTGCTTCAGCCATTCGTTCTCGACCCAGTGCGACAGATGTACCGAGCCGGGCGGGAATGTTGCGCCGTCGGTCATCTCCTCATCGGTCGGGCGCGCCAGCCGCAGGAAGCGGTAGGTTTCGGCCTTGAAGGTCGACACCGCCACGGTCCAGAGCCGCGCCCCGCGACGCAGGCGTTTGCCGCCCTCGGTCGCATCGACGAAGGTCGGCCCCGAGACCGGGCTCGAGCGGTTGAACCCCTCGACGCCTTTGACCGGCGATACCTGCGCGAACCCTTGCGCCCGCGACCAGGAATAGACCGCCGGGGCCTCGTAGCCGGTGTCGATGGCGAGCCGTGCAATCCGCAGATGCGCGCCGCGTTCGTGCGGCCACGACCGGTCGAGCAGCGCGGTCAGCTCCGACCAGGCGTCGTGCCGATCCGGCCCGCCCTCGATGACGACGTGATCGACGAGCCAGGACTCAAGTCCGCGCCCCCAGGCCCAGACATCGACCTCGATCCGGTCCTTCTGCACGTCGGCCCCGGCGGTCAGGAACAGCCCACCCGCCGGAACGGTGCCGGATGTCCAGCGCTCGCGGCGGTCGTAGAGCCGCTGCCAGTCGGGAGCTTCTCCGGTCTCGACCCATGTCTCGCCGAGGATCGTGTTGCGGAACGCCTTGATCGCCTCGTCCGAGCCCTGTGCCGCGTCCCATGCCCGCACGATCCGCTCCCAGCTCAGCCAGCCGATCGGCGAATAGAGCGCCGAGAGGTGATACCCGACCGTGGTCGGATCGGCGGCCGTGGCGGTCGCCCGCCATTCGCCGCCCTCCAGCATCGCCGTCTTGTGGTGCTCCGCGATTGCCGCGTCGCAGCCCTCGCAGTGATACTCCGCCGTCTCCGGGCGGCCCTTCTGCCAGCGCAGCCGGTCGAACTTCAGCCACTGCATCGCACCGCAATGCGGGCACGGCACGAAGAACCGACGCTGGTCGCTGGCCTCGTACTCGCGCTCGATGCGCGACAGCCCCCGGATCGTGGGCGTCGAGACCAGCAGCACCTTGCGCCGATGGGCGAAGGTCAGCGACCGGGCCTCGGCCAGCGTGACCGGGTCGCCTTCCTCGTCGGCCGAGGCCGGATAGGCGTCGACCTCGTCGAGGAAGATGTAGCGCGCCGGGGTCGAGCGCAGCCCGACCGCCGAGTTGGCGCCCGTCATGATCAGGATGCCGCCCGCGAATTCCTTCGACAGCATGGTGTTGCCCGCGTCGCGGGATCGCGCGGGCTTCACCCGCTCCCGCAACTCGGGGCTCTCGTCGATCAGCGGGTCGATCCGCTGGCGCGAGTTGCGCTTGGCCAGTTCCACCGTCGGCTGGACCGCCAGCATCGGCCCCGGCGCCTGGTGGATCGCAAAGCCGATCCAGTTGTTCCCCGCCTCGGTCGCCCCGACCTGCGCGGCCTTCATGAACACGATCCGCTGTGTGGGATCGCCGGGCGAGAGCCGGTCCATGATCTCGCGCATGTAGGGCGTGCGCACTGTGCGATACCGCCCGGGTTCGGCCGAGGCGCGGCCCGAGAGCATCCGATGCCGGTCCGCCCATTCGGACACCGTCAGGTCCGGGTCGGGCCGGAGCCCGTTGCCCCAGGCGCGCAGGATTTCGCCCGCGCCGTCGAAGTCCGTCAGTGCGTCATCATCACCTGAAGTCGGGCCGGACCTCGGCGAGTTCGTCGAGGTGGGCGCGTACATGTTTCTCCAGCACCTTCTGCATCGCGGCTGGCTCCACGGTGATCTGCTGGCCCGTCGCGTCGCTGCACGAGGCCGAGAGCTCGGCCGCCATCAGCGCCGCCGCGCGCGCGGGCCAGTTCACCCATGCGTCCCGTTCCTCCCGCGCCAGCCGGAACACCAGCGACAGCGCGCGGGCCCGCTCGATCAACTCCCCCTTCAGCTTCTGGAGCCGGATGCGCCGCTCCTGCGCCTTCAGCACCTCGTTCGCCGTCTTCGCCTGCAGGAAGGTCGTGCCGCCGCCGACCGCCGGGACCGCCAGCCCCTGTTCGCGCAGGGTGTCTCCAACAGCGGCGACCGCCGCCTCGGGGACGGGCTTCAGCTTCGGCGCGGGCGGCTTGCGGGTCTTCGACGGGTCCGTCGTCTCGGCGCGCCGCGCGTCGCTGGCGGCCGCGTTGATGCTGCCGTCGGGATAGAGGACCAGCCGTTCGGCCGTCTTCGCCTTCTGGATCGCGCCGCGCGATAGCCCGACATGGGCGGCGTACTGGCGCTCGCTCATGCCCTGCATCGACGGCTCCGATTATCATTCAGATTCAAGTGCTTATCGAGTTGATAAGCCTCGCGGACAGAGGGAATGTCACTCCAACGAAGCGATGCAACTCACCCGGAGCCACCACGATGACCACCCGCCTGAACCCGATCACCACCCCGCGTCACGAACTCCGCGCCGAGAAGGCGCGCCGGAACAAGGAAGCCGCGCTCGCGGCCTTCATCGGCAAGAAGGCCGAGATCGACGAGATGCTCGCCCGCCTGCAGGCACTCAGCGACGACCATTTCAACTGCGCCCCCGACGAGGCGGGCTGGGCGATGGTCGGCACCCTCGAACACTACGCCAGCCTTCTGAAGCGCATCACCGACAGCGCCTTCGGCGAGGGCGAACACGCCCGCTGATCTCCGGCACTGCCGGAACTCCCGCCGCGCGCCCTGCGCGGCTCGGGGTCGTAGAAGGCGCCGCATGACGCGGGCCCGAATACGGAGACGACCCCATGACCAAGCTTTCCGATACCCAAGCCATCATCCTCAGCGCCGCCGCACAGCGCGAGGACCGCATCGCTCTGCCGCTGCCCGAGAGCCTGCGCGGCGGCGCTGCCGCCAAGGTGGTCGGCGCGATGCTCGCGAAGAACTTCCTGCAGGAGGTCGACGCCGACATGCGCAATGGCGAGCCCGTCTGGCGCGAGACCGGCGACGGAAACGGCGTCACGCTGGTCGCCACCAACGCAGGCCTCGCCGCCATCGGGATCGAGCCCGAGGACGCGAACGCCGCGCCTGCGGGCGCGACGGACGCGCCGACCGAGGAGCCTGCGCCGGACACCCCCACCGAACCGAAGGCTTCGCCCAAAGCGCGCACGCCGCGCGAGGGCACCAAGCAGGCCACCCTGATCGCCATGCTGCGCGCGCCGGACGGCGCGACCATCGAGGAGATCATGGCCGCGACGGGCTGGCAGTCGCACACGGTGCGCGGCGCGATGGCCGGGGCGCTGAAGAAGAAGCTCGGGCTCGAGGTGACTTCGGAGAAGGTCGAGAACCGAGGGCGGGTCTATAGCCTGCCGCGCGACTAGCGCCGCGCACCACGCCAGTCGAAATGCCGCCGTCCCTCGGGGCGGCGGCTTCTTTGTCTCAAAGCGAAATGTTCCAGTAGTCGAGCACCTTGAGGACATCATCCCGAGGATAGTGCGGGCCAGCGGATGCTAGATCCTTGCGAATGACGGCCTTCCTGCGGTCTGCCGCGTCCTTGATCCGCGCCGAGAACTTGGCCGTGCCGAGAGGGAGCGAGGGCCGATCAGGCTTCGGCCAGCTTTCCGGGTAAGCGCCCCAATCCGACCATTCCGCCACCTGCCGCGCGTTGTCTGCGACCTCCTCATGGTCACAAGACCAACCGTAGAGTTGCAACGCGCATACGCGCAGCATCATCTTTACTTCGGTCATGACGTCCGTGAATGCCTTTAGTGGCGTGGGGAGAAGGACCATGTTCGCCACGCAGGAAAAGAAGCGCCGATCCTGCACCACGGCGTTGCTGATCTGATAAGCAGCATCATCCACACCCCATATATGGCAACATGACCAGTTCGGCCGTTCCCCGGCACGAAGGCCCAATGCGAGCGTCAGTGCCTTGTTCGCGTGAATGTTTCCTTCGAATTTGTGGATGATCGCGCCCGTCTGCCGATTGCGGTTCATCTGCGGCTCGGACCAGTTCGCCTTATAGAACAGGGCTCGTCTCGCGTGTTCTGGATACCAGACGGAAAGATACTCGAATGTTCGCGGATCGACCCATCGCGCAGTCCTCTCGATCAACCCCATCACGTCTCCGAGGCCGAGCTCTCGCCGCAACGCCTCTAGGCCGTCTGGAAGCAAGTCGGCGGCGTCGCTATTTCCTTCTTCCTCTTGGTTCTGCAGCACTACAATCTCGATCCCAAATCTCTGGGCGGCAAAATAGATCAGCCGCCGTCTCCAACTCGGAGAAACCATAGGATCTGAGTGGTATAGCGGCAACTTGGAAACCGCTTCGTGGTGTCGGCCTAACGCTGGTGTTCCTTGTCCATGGCGCATCGGATCGCCTCGAACACCCGCCGCAGGGCGAAGGATCGTGCGATGCTCACCACGGTGAACACCGCGCCCATCTTCAGGTTCTGCGCCAGCGTCGTGTGCAGCCCGAAGATCGGGAAGATCAGGATCTGCGTGACCACCGCGACGCCGTAGCCGACGATCACGTTGGCGACGGACTCGACCAGCGACATGGCACGCGATTGCTTCATGCCGCTGCCTCATCCATCGGCCAGCAATTCAGCCGCCAGAGTTCGCAGCGCATGCGCCGCAACCAAGGGGACCACGCCGTTGCCACAGAGCCGAAGCCGGTCCACCCGGTGGGCCAGCCCATCAGCGCCTCGACGAACAGCGGGTTCAAGGTCCGGCGCGGCTCGGAGGTATCGCTCCCAGCTATCGTCGTCACCAGGACCTGGCGGCCAAGCAGGCCGTTCACCGGTGTGTTCGCCAGTGTGGTTGCCCCATCCTTGTGATCCCGCGCCGTCGGCGTCATCCACATGCGGCTGGCATGGGTCAGATCGGCCGTCTTTCGGTTGCCCGCGCTCGGCTTGCAGCCGTCGTTCGCCATTGGCGTCGGCCAGTCCCGCGCCATGCGGTCCAGACCCTTCTCGTCGCGCCGTTCGCCGCCCCGGCTGTGGAAACTGTCCGTCTGCGGCGTCGGCCACAGCGCAGCCGTCGTCGCGAGGTTCATCCCGTGCTGGCCCGCTGCCTGCGATGGCGTCGGTTTGGTCTGCCGGTTCTCGTTGGCGCTGGCCCTCGCCCTCGGCCATAGGCGCAGCAATTCCGTCCGGTTCCCGCCACTCGAGCGGGTGCCGGAGCAGGCGCGCGGGGTCGGCCAGCTCGTCCCCCTCGCGGATGGCAAGGATGAAGAGCCTCTCGCGCTTGTGAGGCGCGCCGACTTCCGCCGCCGTGAAGAGGCCTGCCGCAAGGCGGTAGCCCATGCGGACCAGTCCGCTGGCGACTTCGGGGAAGCCGAGGCGGAGATGATGGGCGACATTCTCGAGGAACACGAAGGGCGGCTCGATCTCGCCGACGATCCGGGCGACATGGGGCCAGAGGTGGCGCGGGTCGTCCGCGCCCCGGCGCTTGCCCGCGACCGAGAACGGCTGGCACGGATAGCCCGCAGTGACGATATCCACCGCGCCGCGCCACGGGCGGCCGTCGAAGGTGGCAACGTCGTCCCAGAGAGGTGCGCGATCCAGGGACGCGTCTTCCATCCGCGCCACGAGAGTGGCTGCGGCGTAGGTTTCCCGTTCGACATGGCCCACAGCACGATATCCGGGGATGGCGATGGTGAGCCCGAGGTCGAGACCACCTGCGCCGGAACAGAGCGAGAGGCCGAAGAGGCATGCGTCTCCGGCTCCGGAAGCGCGTCCGGAGGAAGGTAAAGCCAGGTCATGCATGTCACGCGGCGGTCTTGCGCTTGCGCGCGGGTTCGGGGGCGGTGTCCGTAGCCAGGGGATCGGCCGGGGGTGCGGCGTCGTCGCCCAGCCGCTCGGTCCTCACTTGCGCGAAGGTCCGGCCATCGCCGTCGAGGATCGCGTCCTTGCCGGTTTCGACCTGCCAGCGCTCCACGGCGACATCGACGTAGGCCGGGCTGATCTCCATTGCGAAGACGCGACGGCCATTGGTCTCGCCCGCCATGATCTGCGAGCCGGAGCCGGAGAACGGCTCGTAGCAGAGGCCGCCCCGCGCCACATGCTGGCGCATCGGGATGCCGAAGGCGTCGAGCGGTTTCGGCGTGGGATGGTCGGGCCGGTCGTCCTTGGCGAAGCTCGGCAGCGTCCATGTGGACGGCAGCGTCTGCTCGGCCACCTTCGGCGGACGGTTCGGACGGCGCCAGCCCATGAAGCAGGGTTCGTGCTTCCACAGGTAATGCGATCGGGTCAGGACGCCCCGGTCCTTCACCCAGATGATCTGCTGATGGACGAAGGCGCCCGCCTTTTCCCAGCAGGCTTCCAGCATCGCCTGGCGACGCGAGGCGTGCCAGCAGTACCAGGCGGCGTCCTCGGCGATGGCCTCGGCGACGGCCGCTGAGATGAAGCCGTCGTAGAGTTCCGCCCCCTGCGAACTGTCGTCCCATGTCGTGCCGTAGGACGCCGACCAGTCCTTGTTCCGGGTCGGGTGGTTCGAGCCATCGTAGTCAACGAGATACGGCGGGTCCGTCGCAAACAGGATCGCCCGCTCGCCGTTCATCAGGCGGCGCACGTCGGCAGCGCTGGTGCTGTCACCACAGAGGAGGCGATGGTCGCCGAGGATCCAGAGATCGCCGGTGCGAGAGGCCGGATTGCGGGGCGGTTCGGGAATGGTCACCGGCGGCACGGAGCCCCCGGCGCCACCTTCTTCACCGTCCCCCTCCGGCACGAAGGCCAGCAGCTTGTCCAACTCGCCGTCGGAGAACCCGACCAGCGACATGTCGAAATCCTCGGCCAGCAGATCGTTCAGTTCCGCCGACAGCAGCGCCTCGTCCCAAGTGCCGAGTTCCGTCAGCTTGTTGTCCGCAATCCGGTAAGCCCGCCGCTGCGCCTCGGTCAGATGCCCGAGGACGATCACCGGCGCTTCGGTCAGCCCGAGCTGCGTCGCGGCCAGCACGCGCCCGTGCCCCGCGATCAGTTCCCCGCCCTCGGCCACGAGGCATGGCACGGTCCAGCCGAACTCGGCCATGCTGGCGGCGATCTTCGCCACCTGGTCCGCGCCATGCGCCTTCGCGTTCTTCGCGTAGGGCTGAAGGCGCGACAGCGGCCACGTCTCGATCGCGTCCGGGGCGAAGCTCAGCGTCATGGTGGGCAAGGTTCCTCGGTCGGGTGGATGCCGGTGGCTTCCGGACTCCGGATGCCGGGCCGGACTCCAAGCGGGGTCCAGCGGCCACCAGCGGTGTCCGGTCGAAAGGCCAGCGTTCATTGGTGTTTGCGCGGGGCGCGCGAGGCTCCGGCTTCCGGGTGGCTTCCCAAAAATCCGGCCCTGTCGCTGGCGATGTCCCGCGCTTCGCCCGCCAGCATACGAATATCGCCAGGAAGGAACCGGAAACTGCCGTGGGCTGGACCCCGGCCGGACCCTCGCTGGATACCGGGGTCCAGAAGGCCCCCATCAACGCAAAGGGGAGAGCGAGCTTTCCAGCGCACTCTCCCCATCTTGCCTTCGGAATAGCACGATCATGTTGCAGATGTCGAAGGAAAAAGTGTTGCAACACATTGGAGTCACTGCGCATTCAGGCGCGCAGCGATCTTGGTCAGCGCCAGCTGCCAGCGACGCCATGCGGTCGTGCGGTCGCACCCCAGCTCGCCGCTGATCTGCTTCCACGGCACGCGGGCGGCACGAGACCAGACCAGCTTGCGCTCCGCCTCCTCGATCCAGAGCACCCAGTCGAAGGTCTGCTCGAGCCGGGTGATCGCGGCGGCCGAGGGCCAGACCCGCATCGGCTGCGGCTCCATCGCCGCGATCTCGCGGCTGGTGCGCACAATGTCGGGCCAGGTGTTGAAGTAGCCCTGCGCCTTCACCGGCGGCAGCTTGCGCAGGGTACGGAACGCCTCCTCGAAATGATCGGCGACGCAGTCGGCGGTCCATTCCCGATCAGCCATGACGCGCCTCCCTGTCGGAAGGGCGCGGGCCATAGAGCTTCTCGCCGAGCTGGCGGACCAGTTCACGCTCGGGCCAGGTGAGGCGGTCGTCATCGGCGGAGACCGCGAGGACGCCCTGTTCGTGCCAGCCCTCGCGCTTGACCTGTTCGGGATCCCGGCGTCGGCCGCCGTAGCCGTGGGGATGCCATCTCATGCGACACCTCCCTTCGTCTCGATCGCCCAGAGCAGGATGGCGATGGCGTCGGCCTCGTTGTCGTCGGCCGGGCTGAAGCCGCGGGCGCGGACGGCGGCAACCATGGCGGCCTTGTCGGCGTTGCCCCTGCCAGCGGCGTGGCGTTTGATCGTGCCGACCGGAACGCCCTCGTAGGGCACGCCGCGCAGCTCGGCCCATGCGGTCAGCGTGGCCATGAGCCCGCCGTAGATGTGGCTCGCGTCGGTGCCTGCGTGGCGTCGGACTTCCTCGAACCAGATGGCGGCGACGGGCCCGGACAGCCGGTCGATCTCGGTCAGCCAGTTGGTGAAGCGCAGGTAGCGCATGCCGCCGCCGTCGAAGCGGCCGGGGCGCAGCGAGACGGTGCCGCTGGTAATCAGGCCGTCATGGCCGCGGATCGCCCAGCCGGTCGAGGTGCCGAGGTCGAGCGCGAGGATGCAGCGGTTGCGGGGGGTGTCGAGCGGCAGCGATTCAAACCTTGCGCCGTCGCAATTCGGGATCAGAGTCGGCTGAGCCATGATGGGTCTCCTTTGCCGGTGGCCTATGGTGGTGGAAGACGACGGCGGTCTGGTGCTTGGCGGTACGGGGCCGCCGTCGTCGGATCGGAAAGCACAACAGACCGTCACGGCGGCGCGCGCGGCTGGCCCGGACGTATGGGAGGAGTGGCCAACCCTGTGGGGTGGCCCTCCCATACGTAGTATGGGGGTTTGACACCTAACTGTTCCGGGGAGGACAAGTGGCTGAAATCATTGCGGAATAAGACTTCATGAAGTCTTCGGGCATGAGTTAGGGACCTAACTCTTATTTGCCCGTAACCCTTTGATTTGATTAATTGCACAGTTGGCGCTGTCATATGAGTCAGGCCTCACTCATATGAGTGAGGTCGTCCTCCAGCCCCTCCGGGTAGACCCAGACGGCGGGGTTTTCGACCTGCAGGCAGAGCCCGGATTGGGGGCATTTGAAGTGGCTGGGCAGGACCGGACGGGCGCTTGTGGCGACCTCGCCGGTGTCCGGATCGACCTCCTCGACGGGCGCGCCGAACTGCATGCCCTCGACGCAGAGGTAGCCGAACCGCGACCGGGTGATAGGGAAGCCGAACCCCGAGGGGTCGCGCAGGAACTTCACGAAGCCCTTGGTCGCCAGCACGCTCAGGCGCTCGCGGATGGTGTGCTTGCTGCCCAGACCTCCCCGGTTCTCGAAGGTCTCGGCGAACTGCATGGCGGTGTAGAGGCGCTCGCTGGCCGCCTCATCCAGCAGCATGCCGAGGATGACATCGTGCTTGCGCAGCCGCTCGGCGTCGAGTTTCGCGCCGACCTCCTTGCGCACCAGACGCTCGTTCAGCGGGTTCAGCTCGACCCACTCGCCCTTCACCTTGTCGATGAGCTTGCCCGGCAGCGCGGGGCCGTTCCGAAGCTCGATCTCCAGCCTGCGGACACTGCTGTCTTCGTCGGGCCGGTGCATGAGCAGCCCCGAGGTGTAGAAGCCGCGCAGCGCGCTGGCGCCGGAGAGCGCAAGGAAGGGATCGTCCTTGACCTGGTGCTTGCTGGCCTTGCGGGTGTGGTGGGCGAGGATGACGCCCGCGTCCGGATTGACCGCCTCGCGCAGGAGTTCGACCCGGTCCTTCAGGAAGAACATCATGGCGGTGTTGTCGTTCTCACCGCCGCCCTCGGGGCCACCGTCGAAGAGGTTGCGGATCGGGTCGATGACGATGATGTCGGGCGGCGCGTCGGGGAATGCGGCCCGGATCGCCTCGGCAACGCGGGTGACGCCCTCCGCGTCGAGCAGCAGCTTCAGCTTCGGTGTGGCGATGAAGGTGTCGCGCGCGGCGGCGATCACGGTGGCGGGCAGCGCGATCTGCTGCATGCGCTCGCGCAGGTAGTGATACTGGATCTCGGCCTGCAGGTAGAACACGCGCAGCGGCCGGGGCGGAGTGAAGCCGAGGAACGGCACGCCTGCCGCCATGTGCACGAGCCAGGAGATCAGGAAGTCGCTCTTGCCGACCTTGGGCGCGCCGCCCAGCACCAGGAGACCGCCCGGGGTCAGCACGCGGGGGCCGATGATGTCCTCGGGCATTGGACTGGTGTCGTCGAGCAGCGCGCCGAGGCTGAAGGTCGGCAGCGGGCTGGCCGGGGTATTGGCGTGGGCCGCGCGCAGGAGCGGCGGACCGTTGCGCTTCACATGCAGCGCCCATAGGCGTTCGGACTCGGCCATCAGCCGATCGAGCGGCCAGGACGGGCGCAGCATGGCGGCGTTGTAGCCGCAGATCGCCTCCCAGCCTGCGAAGGGGTCGAGGCGCCCCTCGTGCACCAGGCGCACGTAATGGCCGATGGCGGCGCTGGCCCCCTGGAACCGCGACCAGTCGTCGACCGCGCCTTCGCGCACCGGCGTGGTGAGCACCGCGTCGATGCCGGGCTTCGATGCTGGTGTGGCAACGTCGCTGGCGAAGCCCACGCCGGGCAGCGGCGGCATCTCGGCGACTTGTTCGGCGAAATCCGCAAGATCCACCTCGACGTCGCGATGTTCGCGGATCTGCACGAGGCGTTGATGGCCGTGCTTGTGATAGACGGTCCCGGGCACCCGGATCGGCTGATGGGCGGAGCGGAAATGCGTGTCGCCGCCGACCTTCACGGCGATCTCGCCGCGCAGGCGGCAGAGGGTGACCAGATCCTCGCCCTCGGCGGGTTCGGTCAGTTGCCACCAGACATGGAGCTTCGCCGCGCCCTCGGGCGTGCGCCCGCCGCTTTCGATGATGAGCGTCGGCGCGCCGAGGTGGCGGGTGACATGGTCCAGCTTGGCCGGGATGTCGCCCGCGTCGAGATCGACCACGATGGCCTGCATCTGCAGCACGTCAGCGGCGCGGGCCTGGCCCTGTTCCTCGACCGTGCCGGGGATGACATAAACCGCAGCGCCTTCACGGTTGGCCCACGCGGCAAAGGTCGCGAGTTTCCCTGGTGCGCTGTCGTCGGCCGCGATCCAGATATTGTGCGGCTTGCCGTCCCGGCCCTGACCCTTGTCGACGAAGCCGCGGAGCGGGATCAGCCCCTCGCACCAGCTGAACACTGCGTCGAGGAAGACGGCGATCTGCTCGGGGTCGGCGTCGCAGCCGAAGGGGTTCTCGGACGGCGGCCCGTCGTTGAAGTCCATCCAAGGGTTGAAATGCAGGACGCCGTCGTCGCTCATGCCGGCAGCCCCCAGCAGCGCTCGGACCAGGGGCAGAAGCGGCATTCGAAGAAATCAGGCGTGGTGGCGACGCGCGGCAGAAGCTCGCCCGCATCGGTCGCCTGCAGGATCCGCACGCCCCGGTCGGACATGCGCTGCGCGAGATCGGCGTCGAAAGGCACCAGCTGATGGTGCATCTCGGCCGTGTCCTTGTTGATCGCGGTGAACACGGCTGGCGCGGCGCTGATGCCGGGCACGCTGGTTTCCATGTAGGCCTGATAGACCGCGATCTGGGCGGCGTAGACCGGCTTCGACTTGGTCACGCCGTCCTTCACGCAGGCGCGCCAGTTCTTCGCGTTCATCGTCTTGCATTCCCAGAGCGCGGGAACGGCCAAACCGAAGCCTTCAGGCCCGGCCGCGATGATGCCGTCGACATGACCGCGGATGCGCCCGCCCGCGACGGAGAAGCCGAACTGGCCGCCATCGGGGCGGTTGCCCTTGCGGGTGTAGAGGTCAAAGCCCGCGCCGCGCAGCCAGGCGACGGCCAGATCCTCGAGCGCATGGCCTATGGCGAAGATGCGCAGCGACTGGCCCGAGAAGTCCTGGCCCTCGTCCTTCGGCGTCGCCGTGAACTCGAACTGCAGGGCGCGCTCGCAGGCATGGCCGAGACGCGAGCCGCCGAGGTAGTCGCGGGGCGGCCGCGTCGTCTGATCGGCGGTGAGCGCCAGATCGACGGCGGCGTTGACCTGCTCCGCGAAACTGGGCCGATGATTGTAATCGAGTGTCAAAACGGCACCTCCGGCGTCTGCGCTCGGGCGATGTCGGACATGGCCTCGCGGAAGCCCTCGACGGCTTCCTCGATCAGCGCGCGCACCTGCGCCTCGGTCAGATCTGAAAGCAGAGTGGCCCAGCCGATCTCGTCCATCAGCAGCGCCACGCGCTTCATGGTGGCGGTGATCGCGGCGCGCTCTTCCTCGGTCAGGTCAACCATGGCGAAACGCTCCCTGGCCAAGCGCGTCCAGAAGGACTGGCAGGGCATCGAGCAGAACCAGACCGAAGGCCGGGGTTGCTTCGACCGGTGCGAATCGAACCAGCCAAAACCACGGGTGGTTTGCCGGCAGACAGCACAGAGCGTCCCACGCGGATGCCAGAGCCGCCGCCGGTCCTCGGCGGTGATGAGGGTGGATGTGGGCATGGGTCATGCCGCCCTCCGTTCGGGAGAGGCCGCCGTGTCGATCAGCTGGCGGATAGCGCGTTTGTTGAAGCCGAAGGTCATCAGCGCCGAGGCGCGGTAGCGCGTCAGGCCGAAGTCGTGCCGGCACTCGGGCGGCAGGTACTGCAGCTGCTTTTCCGTGGGCGGCTGGCGCAGCCAAGAGCGGGTCTTGAAGGCGCTTTCGTCGGTCTCGTGGGTGTTCAACCAGTCGTCGGCCTGCGCGAGGCAGACCGTGCGTTCGCCAACACCCAACAGGTGGGGGCGTTCGCCCTTCGCGCCGCCGATGGCGTACCAGACCCCGTCCAGCCAGAAGATGCCGCCCCAGGCCGCGAAGCCCGTGGCCATCAGCGCGTCGTCCGTGCCGTAGAGGTCGACCCAGGCGAAGCTGGACCGCTTCAGCAGGTCGATTTCCGTCATCATGAAGCCCGACAGCGGCGCGGCACCGCCACCTTCACCGGTCTCTCCGTCCTCCCGCGGGAACGCCTCGCCGCAGAGCGGGCATTCGGTGGCGGCCAGCGGGATCTCCGCCTCGCAAGCCGGACAGGTCTTGGTGGGGGCCTCACCGGTCTCGGTCTTGCCGTCCAGATCGACATCCTGTTCCAGCGTGCCGTGGATCAGGCTCGATGTCCCGAAATCCAGCACGATGCAGTCGGTCTTGACGATGCCGGGGTGTTCTTCGGGATCCACCGTGCGCAGGCCCCGCCCGACCATTTGGATCATGGTCGACTTGTAGGAACTGGGCCGCAGCAGCACGACGCAGGAGGTGGGCGGATGGTCCCAGCCCTCGGTCAGCACCGCCACGTTGACCACGACGCGGATGTCGCCCGCCGCGTAGTCGGCGAGGATCGCCTTGCGAGTCTCGGCCGCCAGATCGCCGTGGATCAGCGCGGCGGAAACGCCCGCCGCCCTGAAGGCGTCGGTGACGTGTTCGGCATGCGCGACAGTGGAGCAGAACACCACGGTCTGCCGGTCGCCCGCCTTCTCCTTCCAGTGGCGGATCACCTCGTCGGTGACGGGGGCGCGGTCCATGATGCCCGCCACCTCCGCCATGTCGAAATCCGACATGGTCTTGCGGACCGAGCGCAGTTCGTCCTGCACGCCCACGTCGATGACGAAGGTGCGCGGCGGCACCAGGTGGCCTGAGGCGATCAGCTCGCCCAGCCGCACCTGATCGGCGACATTGTCGAAGACCTCGCGCAGACCTTTCTTGTCGCCCCGGTTCGGCGTCGCCGTGACCCCGAAGATGCGGGCGTCGGGATTGGCCTCGCGCACCCGGTCGATGATGCGGCGATAGCTGTCGGCGACGGCATGGTGCGCCTCGTCGACGACCAGCAGGTCGAGACGCGGCATGTCGGCGAGGTTCGAAGCCCGCGCCAGCGTCGGCACCATGGCGAAGGCGACCTGGCCGCCCCAGGACTTCTCCGTGGCGTCGATGACCGAGGTGGCGACGCCAGGCACCACGCGCTGGAACTTGGCGCGGTTCTGCGCCGTCAACTCGTCGCGATGGGCGAGCACGCAGGCCTTGGCCCCGTCGCCGATCATCTCGCCGGTGACCGCCGAGAGCATGATGGTCTTGCCCGCGCCGGTGGGCGCCACGCCCAGCGTGTTGCCGCGGGAAGCGAGCGCAGCCACGCTGCGCTCGACGAAGGTCTTCTGGCGGGGGCGAAGGCGCATGGCCGGTCTCCCCTTACTGCGCCCAGCTCGGCCGACCGGCGGCGCCGGGGGCGGACGCGGGCTGGCTGGGCTGGGTGGCCGTGGTGGGCTGCTGCGGGGCGTGGCCCTGCGCCGGGGCGGCGGAGACCTGCGGCGCGACCGTGCCCATCAGCGCGGCGTAATCGCGATGGTCGGGGGTGACGGCGGCGCGGATCTCGTTCTTGTCCTCGCCGTTGGTGTCGGTGCCGATGTCGATGCGGGCGACGAACTCGACGCCGTCGAGATCGCCGAAGCCGTTGATGCGACGGCGCGCCTGCGCCTCCGGCGAGTTGTCCTTGTCCGACACGCCGCGCGCCGAGTTGAGGATGCCGCGGATCAGGCCGCGCCCCATGTTGGCCCAGTCCGGACCCTTGGGGCTGTAGAGGCCGATCAGCGACCAGACCTTGCGGCGGGCATAGGGCCCCTCGAGCACCGTGTATTCGGCGTCGAGATAGACGGCGCCGGTGGCGGCGCGGCGCGCCCAGCCGCCGGTCCAGCCCTGCGAGGGGTCGTCGAAGCCACCGGGGCGGAGCGTCAGGCGCACCTTGGCGAGCGTGCCCTTGGGGATGACGTTGGTGTTGGATTGAGCGGAGTTGAAGTCGTTCCAGGGTCCGGACATTGCGCGGCTCCTTTCAGTTGGAGGGTGGGACGCGCAGCGGCGTCAGAAAGGGAAAGCCACCCGGGCGACCTGATCGGGACACCGGGCGTGGTGAGAGGCGCTCAGCCATGGTCGGGCTCCTGCGCGGGGGCGGGATCGGTGGGCGTCACCGGCGGCCAGGTCAGGCGTTCGGAGGCAGGCGCCGCGGGGCGCTGGATCTTCTCCATCAGCCTTCCGAGATGTGGGGCCTCGACCCTGTCGAGGCGGCCCGAGCGGTCCTTTGCCGGAAAGCCCCAGGGGTTCAGCGTCTGGCAGACGAAGGCGCGCTGCGGCTGGCCGCCCGGGTCCGGGATGTCGGCCATGGTGATGACCTGATCGACGATCCCCGGCAGCTCGAGCCCGGTCTTCGAGCCGTCGATCTGCGGCTGGAAAACCTTGCGATTGAAGTCGTCGAGCCGTTCGTCGAGGATCCCGACGAACCAGACATGCTTGCCGCGCGTGTGCTGCAGGTGGGTCAGCCAGCCGATCATCTCGCGGCCATGCAGCCCGTAGGCTCCGCGGATGTCGGGCTTGCCGGTCTTCTCGGAGAACGCCTCGGGCTGGCCGCGGCACCACTGGAAGCAGAGCCGCCCCGCCACGGTGATCGAGTCGATGAAGACGGTCTGGTACTTCCCGATCACCGCCGGATCGCCGTAGCGCCCGCAGACCTCGTCGAAATGCGCCTGGCTGTAGGGCTGCTCGTCGCGCAGCGCCGGGTTCGGCCCGCCGATGAACACCGCGAAATCGCGGCATTCCTTCCAGGTGCGGGGCCGGAGCGTGTCGATCTCCAGCCCCTCGACCGCCAGATCCCCGGCCTCGAGATCGAGGAAGAGCGTGGTCGAGGCGTTCAGCGTCCAGAGCAGGCTGGTCTTGCCAATGCCGGACCGGCCGAAGATGACACCCTTGATCCCCTTGCGCTGTGCGAGCCGTTCGTCGGCGCCGATGATGGGAAGGGCCATCAGTGGCCCTCCTTCTTCATCACCGCCATAGCGGCGCGATCTGCGCCGATACACCCGGCCTCGCGGGCGAGCTTGTAGAGGCGCTTCAGCGCGTCTGCGCGGCGGTAGGCGACTGTGCTCTCGCGCTCCGCCTCCACGATGGCGAAGGCGATCTCGTCGACGGTCGCCTCGATGACAGGCAGCGGCTCGCGCGGCTCGTCACCGGCTCGCTGCGGGAAGGCGATGGTTTCGGGGAGGTCTTCGAGGGCGTAGCTCGCCTTGCGAAGACGGGTGATGTCGTCCGGCTGGTCCGGCATGGCGGTTCTCCGTGGGATGATGTGATCGAGGAGGCGCATCAGGCGGCCTCCCGGACGTCGGGCGCGGGCTCGGCGACGTAGATCGCCAGCAGCGGCGTCCCGTCGGCATGGGCGCCGGCGTCCTCAATCTGATAGTTGCGGTTGGGCTCGCAGACCTCGGTCAGCTCCCAGCGGCGATAGAGCCCTGGAAGACGCCTGAAATCCTCAAGCGACAGATCGGCAGTGCGGTTCATGCGTGTCTGCTTTCGGTTGGAGGGAAGGCGCTCGGGGCGCTCGAATGGGAAAAGCCACCGGCGGCACCGGATCGGGACATCGGTTCAGGGGATTTCCTGGAGGGCGTCGTGCAGCCGGCGCATCGCGCGCTGATACCGCTTGCGGGCGGCGGCCTCGGTCAGCCCCAGTTCGACGGCGACCTCGGCTTGCGAGAAACCCTCGATCGCCACGCGGATCACCAGCAGGGCGTCGTCGCCGAGCAGCTTCCGCACGGCGCCGTTCAGCCGCGCGTACCCGGTTGCGCCGATCCCGCTGTCGCCGCTGTCCGCCACCTCGTCGGGGTCGGCGCCACTGGCGAGATGTTCGCGCGCCATGTCGCGCTGGCGCACGCGGATCATGTCGCGCTCGACATTGCGCAGGACCGTGGCCGCGATCCAGTTGACGCGCCCGAGGTCGAGGCCGCGGACCGCCTCAGTGGTGCGCGCCAACACGTCGGACGCGACCTCGTCGGCGGTGCCGAGCCTGCGCCAGATCGACCGGCGCCGGATGGCGTCGAGGCCGGGCCAGAGCGCCAACAGCAGGAGAGTCAGCGCGCAGTCAGACGTGCGCCCGTCGCCCTGCGCCGCCCTGACGAGCGCGGAGAGGATCACGTTCTTCTGGCCCTGATCGCCGGGGGTGCTATGCAGCCCGTCCAGCAGGGCCGCTGGATCCCGGAACGGTGCGAGGGCGGCCTGCGCACGCCTGACGGCGTCGAAACTGCGCTGGAAGTGAAGGTTGGAGGAAGATTGCATGAGGTGATCACGGATCTCGTGCCACGCGAAGGACATCGGACGCCTGCCTTGCGGCCAGGCGTCCGGCGCCTTCTCGTGGCCAGGTCAGGACGTCGCGCGTCTCTGCGATTTCAGGGGGTTGGGTGGATGCGCGCGTCAGCGCGCGGGCGCGGTCGCGTGGTTCAGCGTGCCGCAGCCGCGGCAGGTGGCCTGAACCGGAAAGCCCACGAGATACTCGTGCCCCCGCGCGAAGCGCAGGTGCATGCGGCCGTCCCGGCAGACGCCGAGCAGCTTGTCACAGCGCGTGCAGCGCCATTCCGAGTTGGAGGTGGTGGGCTTGGTGCTCAGCGGGCTGTGCGATGAACGCGCTCGAGCTTGAAGTGGGTAGGCCATCTGGAGGCTCCTTTGTTGAGAGGAGCCTTCTCAGATCACGGGGAATCAGAGTGGGTCAGACAGCCAAACCTAGCTGAAACCTAGTCGGATGAGCATTTAGCGTGCGATGCGCCACGACCCTCGTCCCCCACTCTCGATGAACTTGGGGTGTAGGTCCTTCCATAAAGCGGTGCCGTATACCTGCCTTGGATGATCCATGCCTTCACCGCAGATGTCGCCTGTCGGCACGGCCAAGCCGCCCGCGTTCGCGGCGTCCACCATTAAGCGCGTCGCATCGACCCGCGTCTTGCCGTTCACGACAATCTCGCCTTTCCCGGGAACGACAAGTTTGGCAAGGGTAGCACCCACCTGCAAAAGCCGCGCGCGCTCGCCTGCTGCGGCGAGAGCCCGACCGGCAAGAAATTCGGTCTTCAAAAGCTCTGCATCAGCTTCTTTGCCTGGACCCAAGCAAGAAGTAATGGGAACAACAACATGACTGCCAAGACACTGGAAGGGCGACACACCTGTTGCCAAGACCACGCCCTGGGGCAAATCAGGCATCCGGCGCAACGCCGTATCGACTTCCGCACAAACCTCTCCATTGTCGAGGTTACGGGCGATCCACACCGGGATAGTTACACCTTCGATCTCAACGCTGCCGACCCGCCAGAGATTTTTTGTTTCGGAAACGCGCCGCCCTGTGCGCTTGACAAATGTCATCGCAGACAGGATTTCATGCAGTATTTCGTCGGTGCGAATTTCGTATTGCTCGACCACCTTACGCGGGAGAGTGGGACCTTCACGTTTCTCTGAGTCGACTGCAACGACGCTTCCATCTGCCTTCAGGACTGCATCATCACCCACATTCCAAAGTTCGTCCTCTAAAAGGACAATATCTGCGAGCCCGCGACGGACAATAATGCTGGCCTTGTTCAATAGAGCGATGTCTCCCCCGAGACCTTCGATCATGTCCGCCTCGACGGGCCCCGGGGCGTGGTCCAGCAAACGAAGGATATTCGGCATGGCAGTGCTCATCTCAGCGCCCGAGAGTGACTGATATTTTTCAACCACTTTCCAATGCTCCAGAAGAGCATTTGCAATTGAGATGCGCTCCCTCTGCCTGAGGCCCGCGACCGTCGAGCGGTTTTTCCCTGACAAGGCAAAGGTAAAGCTTGACGCACGCTCCCTCCCGTGCGGCTGGTAAGTCACATGAATTACGACCCGTACTATCCTGCCAGCCCCTGGCAGTCCCCGAACCGCGGCCAAGAGCCTTTTCGCGAAGGGACGCATGTCGTCCTTCGGTCCGCATTTTGCAGAGAAAGTCTGTCCCTTGATCCCAGCAGTTATGGAAGCTTCGATGACAGTAGTTGCGAGAACGCGTCCTTTCAGATGTGCCGGAATGTCGAGCTCCACTGTCTCGCGAAACCGCCAAAGATTATAGACCTCCCAGCTCAGTGGTCGGGTCAACAGGTCTACATTCAAAACCTTCTTCGCAAAAGTTTCACCCAGCACACGGCGAGCAACCGGATCTTGAGCGCATACCTCGATCATGCCGCGAGAGGGGGTGTAGCTAATCAGGAATTCGTCGACTGGTTGATAATCTAGTGGCCTTGGTTCTTGTCCCGTTTTCCACTCGCGAACACGCACATTTTGGCCGCCACTCATCACGAGTAATATGATTCTATCACTTCGGGGGTCTGCACTGAGGTCGTTCCAAGCATAGACTTTGCAGCCGTCGACCAGTCCAAGCTGCGACTCAATTTCCTGTTCAAGTGTGTCGCACTCTATGTCGTCAGTTGACAGTCGAATTGGAAGATCGACAAAGCGCCCTTCATAAAAACGACCAGTTTCCCGGAACCTCTGGAAACGCCAGGTTCGATCAACTTCGACAAAAACGGATGGGGCTTCGATCCATCTTAATAGTGCTCTATTGAGGCCACCAACAGTATCTCGATACCGCGTAATAAATTCGTCGCTCAGCCGCTCCTCTACGATACGAAGAGCTAAGCGGTCTGGGACGTCCTCTGACTGATCCAGAATCTCGGAAGCTGCCTGTTCAATTTGAAAGGAAGCAGCCGCTGACTTGCGCCGAATCTCCGAAACTGCGGTTTCGACCGCCCCCTCCGTTTGGCCGACAACGCCCAATCCCAGACTAGTGAAGTCGGGATGTGAGAGAAATTTGCCAACCAGTGCGGGAGCCGCTTCCTTGATGAGCAGCTCAAGACTTGGATTATTTTCAGCGCTTCGTTTTGCCAAGACAGTTCCAACCTACGCGATTCACAGCGGACAAGATCTTCGAACGCTAGTCTATTCGGCCAGAGCACACTGGCAACGGTCTTGTCCCGTTCCGCGCAGCCGGGTGGCTTTTGATCGGTAGCGACAGCACCGAACAGGTTTCCCCTCGACATGAAACGACCGAACCCACTCCCGCCCGACCAGATGACGCCCGCAGAGCGCCGTACTGAGCTGTGCGGCCTGCTGGCGCTCGGCCTGGTTCGGCTACGGATGCGGGATGGGGGCGAAGTATCTGAGGATACTGGAGAACGTTGCCTACACTATCCGCCCGACCAATGCCGTCATGCAACTCCAACTCGCCGGAGAAATGCATGAACAAGCCCGATCCCATCCCCGCGCGCCTGGCCGCGCTCAAGAACACGCCGACGCCCGACCTGAAGCAACAGTGGCGCGACCTGTTCGAAAGCGAGCCGCCACCATTCAATCGGCGCTACCTCGAGTCCCGCCTAGCCTACCGCATCCAGGAACTCGCCTACGGCGGGCTGAAGCCAGAGACGATCCGGCGGCTGGAGCGGCTGGGCGAGGAACTGGACGGCGGCGACCGATCCAAGCGCGGCATCCGCGCCGATCGCAACCGCCCCATCACGGGCACGCGCCTCCTGCGCGAATGGCAGGGTGTCGAGCAGATCGTCACCGTCACGGCCGACGGCTTCGAATGGCAGGGGCGGCCCTACAAGTCACTGTCCGCTATCGCTCGGGCGATCACCGGCACGCGCTGGAACGGCTGGGTCTTCTTCGGCCTCAAGAACCACAGGGCGCGGTCATGACGAAGCCGCCCGAGAAATCGAAGGTCGTCCGCAAGCTGCGGTGCGCGGTCTACACCCGGAAATCCTCCGAGGAAGGGCTGGAGCAGGAGTTTAACAGCCTCCACGCCCAGCGTGAGGCCTGCGAGGCGTACATCGCCAGCCAGCGCTCCGAGGGCTGGGTGCTGGTCCGCGATCAGTATGACGACGGCGGCATCTCCGGTGGCACGCTGGAGCGCCCCGGATTGAAGCGGCTGCTGGAGGACATCGAGGACGGGCTGGTCGACGTGGTCGTGGTCTACAAGATCGACCGCCTCAGCCGCTCGCTGGCCGACTTCGCCAAGCTGGTGGAGGTGTTCGACCGGAACGGCGTGACTTTCGTCTCGGTCACGCAGTCGTTCAACACGACCACGTCGATGGGGCGGCTGACGCTGAACATCCTTCTCAGCTTCGCCCAGTTCGAGCGGGAGGTGACAGCCGAACGCATCCGCGACAAGGTCGCCGCCAGTCGGAAGAAGGGCATGTGGATGGGCGGGGTGCCGCCCTACGGCTATAGGGTCGAGAACCGGAAGCTGGTCATTGACGAAGAGGCCGCCGCGCATGTGCGTTGGATCTTCGCCCGCTTCCTCGAGATCGGGTCCTGCACGGAACTGGCGCGGGAGGTCGGCAACCGCGGCATCCGCACCCCACGCGGCAATCGGATCGACAAGAAATACATCTACCGGATGCTCAGCAACCGCGCCTACATCGGCGAGGCGGTCCACAAGGGTGAGAGCTATCCCGGCGAGCACGACGCGATCATCGACCGCGAGACGTGGGACAAGGTTCACACCATCCTGCAGGAGAGCCCTCGGAAACGCGCTGCCCGCACCCGCGCCGACACGCCCGCGCTGCTGAAGGGGCTGCTGTTCGGTCCCGATGGCGCCGCGTTCTCACCGACGCACACGCGCAAGGGCGACAGGCTCTACCGCTATTACGTGAGCCAGACTGTGCTGAAGCACGGTGCCGGGTCGTGCCCGGTCGGCCGCGTCCCCGCGGGCGAGATCGAGGCCGCCGTAATCGACCAGTTGCGCGCCATGTTCCGCCAGCCCGAGATCGTGGTGGGGACGTGGAAGGAGGCGCGCGACCACGCCGACGACATCACGGAGGCCGACGCCCGCGCAGCGCTTCAGCATCTCGACCCGCTGTGGGACGAACTCTTCCCCGCAGAGCAGGCCCGCATCGTGGCGCTGCTGGTCGAGCGCGTGGACATCGGCACGGAAGGCCTGAACGTGCGGCTCCGCGTCGATGGCCTTGGCGGCCTCGCGCGCGAGATGCTGGCTGGAGACATGGGAGCGGCTGCATGACCCGCGGCAAGCCGATCCCCGAGACCATGACGCTCCACGTTCCGTTTCGCATCGTGAAACGCGGCGGGCGGAAGGAGATGCAGATGCCCGACCATGTCCGACCAGAGCGCACGCCGGACAGCACGCTGGTCAAGGCGCTGGCCCGCGCGTTCCGCTGGAAGCGGATGCTGGAGTCGGGCGAGTTCGCCACCATCGCCGAACTGGCCGAGCGAGAGGGGATCGCTGCACCATACCTTACGAGGACGATGCGCCTGTCGCATCTGTCCCCAGACCTGGTTGAGTCGATCCTCGAAGGACGTCAGCCGCGTCACCTGACGCTCGAAGTCCTGCGGCAACCTCTGCCGGAAGACTGGACCGAGCAGAAGCGTGCGCTTGGCGCACCTGCGACACCACAAGATCTGCGGTGAAACAGGGGATTCACGTCGGAACCAAGGCATGTTACCGTCAAAGAAAAGGGGCAGGCATGAGCGTAGTATTCACGGTTGGCTATGAGGGAACCGACATTGATCGGTTCGTCCGGACGCTGAAAGCGGCTGGCGTCGAAAGGTTGGCCGATGTTCGCGCGGTCGCTGCATCGCGCAAGGCCGGTTTCTCGAAAACCAAGCTGGCCGCGCGTCTTGCCGACGAAGGCATCGAGTATTCGCATTTCATCGCCCTTGGCGATCCCAAGCCCGGCCGCGAAGCAGCCCGGGCCGGAGATTTTGATCTGTTTCGTTCTATTTACGGCGCGCATATCGAAACGACCCCAGCGCAAGAATCGCTGCGGGAATTGATCGATTTCGTTCAGGATGCGCCGACTTGCCTGCTCTGTTTCGAGCGCGATCCGGAAACCTGCCACAGGACAATCGTCGTGCACGAAGTGATCGAAGAGACGGGCTTCGAGGTATTCAATCTGTTCGCTGATGATCCGGAGCGATATGTCCGTCACGCTGCAAAACTGCCGCGTTTCCATTCTGGTGAAGGCCTTACCGCAGCGTAGCGCCAACCACGGGGAAACTGTCTGCTGCGCCGGGGTGACAGCCCGTGGCGAATTCAAGCGCCTGTTCCCAATCCGATTTCGGCATCTTTCCGACGGCGCTGCGTTCAAGCGCTGGGACTGGGTCGATTTCAAGTTCAGGCCGCCGACCAGTGATCGTCGTGCGGAGAGCTGCCATGTGATGGAAGACAGCATCACAGTGAACGGCAGCATGTCGCCGAAGGATCGAGCGTCGTTTCTCAGCCCGCTCGTGTCTGCCTCCATCAAGGAAGCCGAGGCGGCTGGCAGGTCGCTCGCGCTGATCCGGCCGCGAAACACCCGATTCTTCTACAAGGCCAAGAAGCCGGATGAGATCGAACAGGAACGGCGACTGTATGCGGAGGCCGCGCGCCAGGGGTCGTTCTTCGATGAGCAACTGAAGGCGCTCGAGCCCAGTCCCTATGATTTTCGCTTCAAGTTCGAAGATGCCACGGGCCCCCACGACTGCGCGAATGGCGATTGGGAAGCCCACGCCATGTTCTTCAACGGCCGTCGGAGGGAGGGATCTGACCAGGCTGCGCTTGACTGGATGAGCAAGACCTTCAACGAGGAATACCCTCGGAAAGGCATGTTGTTCTGTGTCGGCAACATGGCCAAGCGCCATCATACATGGCAGTTGCTCGGTGTTCTCCGCGTGGATGACACTGGTCAGACGTCGCTGTTCTGAAAATCGTATGGCCATTGTTGTCCATCCTGGCGCAGACAGGAGCCGAGGACTGCGGGTGCAAGCCGCCATTCGGCTTGCTTCATCATGCACTTGCGGTTTAGTCTGCACGCGTAAACGGCGGTTCTGTCAGCTCATTTTCGCAGGGCGTTCGGCAAGTCCGTCGCCGCCTGACAGGACATAGAATTGATGACAGCCGCGACCGCGATCCCTACCACCTTGCCTGCCCACCGGCCGTCTGCGGTCGAACGCCCGCATGCCTTGCTCCGCATGTCGCGCGCGGGGCATCACGGGTGCGGTGCAGTAGCGGGTGAGGGGCACGAGGGCTGGCAATGTCGCGTCTGACGGATCTCATCGCCCGGGCAAAGGCCAGGGACAGTGCCTTGGGAGAAGAGCTTGAGCGGGAGTTCAAGGCGCTGGCGTCGCGGCGGGCCTTTGGTCTGAACTTCGAGCGGCACCGCCCCGAAAGCGTGGAGCTGCCCGGCCGTCCCGTGCGGCGGGGCGACAAGGTGCGTATCCTGCCGCCGCGGGGCTCTGTCCAGCGCGCAGACCAGCGGCTGTGGCGCGTCAAGCGAATTGACAGCAAGGGCAAGGCGCGGATGGCGCTGGTCGAACTGATCGACGCCGAGGCGCCAGAGACTGTGGAGGTCGCGGTCGCCGATCTGGTCGTGGTGGCCGAGTTCCGGGATTACATCTACCCCGGCCTGGTCAGCACCGGGCGGGTGGAGCGCGGCCGCGACAAGCCGTTCCACACGGTGATCAACGGCGAGAACTTCCATGTGCTGGAGGCGCTGACCTACACACATCGTGGCAAGATCGACGCCATCTACATCGACCCTCCCTACAATTCGGGAGCTACCGACTGGAAATACAATAATGCCTATGTTGAGAAGGATGATCTTTATCGGCATTCCAAGTGGTTGGCGATGGTTGAGCGACGAATAATCGTCGCGAAGTCTCTAATGAGATCCGAAAATTCAGTTCTAATAGTAACGATTGATTCTCGCGAGTATCTGCGGCTGGGATTGCTGTTGGAGCAAATTTTTCCAGAAGCACGGATTCAGATGATCTCCACCATCATAAATCCGAAAGGTGTCTCTGTCGTTGGCGGCTTTCGTAGGGCCGACGAGTATATCTTTGTTGTGATGATGGGCGACGCCGCGCCTTGCCGCCTGCCATTGAGCGCCGAATGGTCACCATCTTCGATTGTGAGCGGCAGCTATAGCGCAGATGAACCAGAGACAACTATCGAGGAAACGGACAAGAAGTCACGCGCTGAGCCGGGGTGGACATCAATGATGCGCCGCGGATCAGAAGCCGCAAGGACCGATAGAGCGTCCATGTTCTATCCGATCTACGCCGAACCTAGCAGCCGCAAGATCGTCGAGGTTGGTGAGCCAATCCCCGAGGGAGAGGACCGCGCTCCGGAAAGGGAGGGGCTGGTGGCGATCCTTCCAATCCGCCGCGATGGTTCACAGGGTCGTTGGCAGATATCGGCCGGCGAACTTAAGGACAGGATAAATCAGGGCAGGATCCGGCTCGGTCGCCCAACCGCCTACGGCTTTGTTGTGAATTACCTTCCAGATGGCGCCTACAGAGACGCACTTTCCGAGGGATATGAGTTGGTTGGCAGGGCTGATGATGGCTCGCTGATCGCCTATCGGAAGGAGGATGAGGACAGTCGCATAGCCCCCACTCAGTGGAAAATTGCTTCACACAACGCCTCTGAGCATGGGTCAGGTTTGCTCGAATACTTCGTTCCGAAGAGAAAATTCCCGTTCCCGAAGTCGCTTTATGCCGTCGAAGACGTGCTCCGCTTCTTTGTCAAGGATAAACCCGACGCGACCATCCTCGACTTCTTCGCTGGCTCCGGCACCACCGCCCATGCTGTCATGCGGCTGAACCGTCAGGACGGCGGGCGGCGGCAGTGCATCTCGGTCACCAACAACGAAGTGGCAGCCGACGAGCAGGCGGCCCTGCGCAAGGCGGGCCTGCGCCCCGGTGACGCGGATTGGGAGAAGCTGGGCATCTGCGACTACATCACCAAACCACGCATCGCCGCAGCCATCACCGGCAAGACGCCGGAAGGAGATGACATCAAGGGCGACTACAAATTCACCGATGAGTTCCCGATGGCCGAGGGGTTCAAAGAGAACGCCGAGTTCTTCACGCTGACGTACGAAGCGCCGGTGGCCGTCAGCCACAACCTCGCATTCCAGCGCATCGCGCCGCTGTTGTGGATGCGCGCCGGATCGGAGGGGCGCCGCATCGACGATCTTTCCGGCGCCGGCTGGGACGTGGCCGACACCTACGGTCTGCTCGTCGATCTGGACCGCGCCGCCGCGTTTTGCGACGCGGCCGCCGCCCAGCCGACCCTGCGCATCGCCTACGTCGTGACAGATGACGACCGCCGGTTCCAGGCGGTGGCGCGCGCGCTGCCCGACAGCGTCGAACCGGTGCGGCTCTACGAGTCCTACCTCTCCAATTTCCGCTTTTCGATGGGCCGCTGAGCCATGAAGTTCACACTCAAGGATTATCAGGAAGAAGCCGTTCGGGAGGTTCTGGTGAACCTCAAGAAGGCCTCGCGTCGCTGGCGCGAGGACGGCGACAAGCATGCCTTCTCGCTGACGGCCACCACGGGCGCGGGCAAGACCGTCATGGCGGCGGCCGTGTTCGAAGCGCTGTTCCACGGCGACGACAACTACGACATCGAGCCTGACCCGGGTGCAGTGGTGATCTGGTTCAGCGACGATCCGTCTCTGAACGAGCAGTCACGTTTCCGCCTGCTCGAGGCATCGGACAGACTGTCGATCTCGGACCTTGTGGTGGTGCAAAGCACGTTCCAGCGCGAGGTGCTGGAACCGGGGAAGGTCTATTTCCTGAATACCCAGAAGCTCAGCAAGTCGAGCCTCCTGGTGCGCGGACACGATCCCGATGACGAGGGGATCGAGAAGGACGGGCAGATCCGGCTGATGCCCGACAGTCGCTCTTTCACCATCTGGGACACGATCCAGAACACCATCGATGACCCGGCGCTGACGCTTTACCTCGTGCTCGACGAGGCGCATCGCGGGATGCGCGCCGCGACCGGTGCCGGCGAGAAGACCACCATCGTCAAGCGGCTGATCAACGGCTCGGGACCGGTCCCCGGCATCCCGGTCGTCTGGGGCATCTCGGCCACGGTCGAGCGGTTCAACGCCGCCATGACCGACATGACGGGCCGCGCGACCCTGCCGAACGTGGTGGTGGATTCCGCCAAGGTCCAGGCGTCAGGTCTGCTGAAGGATACGATCATCCTGGACGTGCCGAAGGAGGCGGGGCAGTTCGATACCGTGCTGGTGCGCCGCGGCACAGACAAGCTGAAGGAGATTTCCTCCGCCTGGGAGGCCTATGGCCAGCAGCAGGACGATGCCGGAACAGTGCTGCCCCTTATGGTTCTGCAGGTTCCGAACGCGCCCGATCACAACGACATCGGCCGGGCTCTCGACACCATCTTCACGCAGTGGCCGGACTTGCCCGAGGATGCGGTGGCGCATGTGTTCGGGGAACACTCCACCCAGACCTTCGGCCGCCACACCGTGCCCTACATCTCGCCCGAACGTGTTCAGGAATCGACGTGGGTCCGGATCCTGATCGCGAAGGACGCCATCAGCACGGGTTGGGACTGTCCGCGCGCCGAAGTCATGGTGTCGTTCCGGCCCGCTCGGGACAAGACGCACATCACGCAGCTCCTAGGACGCATGGTGCGTACGCCGCTGGCGCGGCGGATCCCGGGCAATGAACGACTGAACTCGGTCGATTGCCTGCTTCCGTTCTTCGACGAAGCCTCGGTCAAGGACGTCGCCAAGGCGCTGATGTCCGGTGGGGATGGCGGCGACGCCCTGCCGGGTCGCCGCGTGCTGATCAACCCCGTCGAGCTGAAGCCCAATCCTGCGATCCCGGAGGCGGTTTGGGACAAGCTGCTCTCGCTGCCATCCCAATCCCTGCCGAAGCGGCATGCCCGTCCCGTCAAGCGGCTGACTTCGCTGGCGCATGAGCTTGCCGTGGATGGCCTGCTCGATGACGCTGGCAAGGCTGCCCATGCGGAAATGCACAAGGTTCTCGATGGAGCCAGAGCGCGCTACAAGGCGGAAATCGAGACTGCCCGCAAATCGGTCCTGACAGTCGAAGGCAAGAGCCTGAAGGCCGACCTGAAAGGCGGCGGCATGTCGTTCGACGACTTCCTCGAAGAAGCGGACTACGCCGTGATCGAAGACGCATATCGCAGGGCGGGCCGTGCGATCAGTCCGGATCTCGCGACCTCGTACAGCGACTACCTGGCGCGGAGCGAAGGCGATACGGACGACATGGAGGCCGCTCTCATCGATGCGCACGTCACGATTGGCGCTCTGGGATTGGTTCCCGGCATCAGAGAGACACTTGAGGCTGAGGCCGAGAAACTCGCGAACCAATGGCTTACTCGCTTCCGGGTCGACATCAAGAACCTCTCCGACGAGCGTCAGGACGTGTATCGCCAGATCCGGGAGATGAGCGCGAACCCCATGGATGTGGACCTGGCTCGACCGACGTCATGGATGCAGCCGACGACGATCCGGGAGGCGAACGGCTCAGAGACCCCGCTGCCATCGTTCGAGCGGCACATGCTGTGCGATGAGCATGGGATGTTCCCCGAGGACTTCAATTCCTGGGAAGGTGAAGTCGTGAAATCCGAACTCGTGCGGGCGGGAGCCATCGCGTGGTACCGGAACCCGTCGCGCGCCAGCCAGGACTCGCTTGGCATCATTTACGAGGATGGTGGCGAACCAAGGATTGTCAGGCCCGACTTCGTATTTTTCGTTCAGCAGGACGATGGGACCGTCGCCGCCGATATCGTCGATCCGCACGGCATTCAGTTCGGCGACGCGATGCCGAAGCTCAAGGGGCTGGCGCAGTACGCAGAACGCTTCGGCGATCAGTATCGTCGGATCGAGGCCGTTGCGAAGATCGGTGACAAGTTCCGTGTTCTGGACCTGAAGGAAGCCGCGACGCGCGCATCGGTCTCTACCGCGACAACCATCAAGGCTCTGTATGAAAGCGCGGATGCATTCGATTACTTGCCCTAACCATCACAGAGTTCGACGCCAGTTCCTTGCGGCACCGATACGGCTTCCACAACGGTTACGCATGATTTGCGACCCAAAACTCATAATTATCATGACCTTGATCGGCTTAACCGGACCGCGCGCGGTTAACAGGTCTGGAGAATATCGGCCCGGAGAGACCACGTCCGGGCCTGCAGGCGCGGGCAACGGTTAAGAGCCCCTCCCGCATAACCCTCGAAAACAACGGGAAAATCCGGCCGCAGCCGGATCGGGAGAACGCTTTCGCAAGGGCAAGTGGCGGAGAGAGAGGGATTCGAACCCTCGATACGGTTGCCCGTATACACGCGTTCCAGGCGTGCGCCTTCAACCACTCGGCCACCTCTCCCAATCGCCGGCCAACGGCGCAGACGGATGTGCTTTCGAATCGTCATCCGTCCTGCCGTCAGACCACAACCAACCGCGCTGCGGGCACTCAGATTGGGTGCGATCCCAATGCTTGTCCGGCCGCGGCCGCCTCGGCGACCATGGGCTTCTAGCTTACAATCGGCGCTCGTGGCAAGCGCTGTTTTCAGCCAATTCACGGCCGTTTCGATCAATGTTTCCCGGCTGAGGATAGCGGCGGTCCGCCATGCGGGCGCGCCCTTGCCGCCGCCGCCCGATGCCACGCGGTCGGGCAAACCTGTTGCGATTCTCAAGGGAAAGGCCAAAATCCTGAACAGGCCACCAGCCGGCTATGACGCTGGAAACGGTCTCCAGAGCGCTTGTCCGCAGGAGAGAATCAGTTGGCCGATCAGCGTTCGCGCCAGCGTCCCCGATCCATCCGTCACTCGGGGAGCGTCATTTGGCCTGCGCCGGCACGCTGATGGCGCGGTAGGACAGCAGCGTCGAGGGCTCGGCGTTGAAAGCGCTCGACGACGACAGGGCCGTGCCGAGAGGGAGCGTATAGCTGACGTTGCCTGCCGCCGGCTTTGCCGCCAGTTGCTCAACCGCCGAGGTTTGCGTTGGCGCCGGCGATGACGTTTGCGTCGAAGCCTGCACCTGCGCCGGAGCAATCCCAGCGTTGGTTTCCGCTGCCTTGGCGTCCTGCTGCGGCAGGGCAAGGGCCGTTCTTGGCAGCGGCAGGGGGACGACGGATGCCGCGGCCGGCGTCGCCAGCGCGGCGTGGCGCTCCGCTGGCGGGGCGGCCCTGACGGCGGCGGGTTTGTCCGTCGCGGCGCTCGCAACCGTGACGGGCGTTTCCGGCGCGGCGGGTTTGGCGCTGTCCGGCGCGGTGTCGGCATAGGCCAGCACCGGCCCCTCGACGACGCGCGGCGCGTTGCGGCCGACCTTGCGGTAGAAGATGTTACCGCCTGCGACATGCAGGTAGCGCATGTTCGGATATTTGTAGCGGCGGGTCGCAACGTGGAAGAACATGGCGTCGCCGATGCCCGTGTGCCGCTTGCCGGCCAGCAGCTCGTCGGCCACCGCCTCGGCGTGCTGGCGGTCGCGCGGCGACATGGGGCGCGACAGCACGCCCGCCGCGAACTGGCGCTTCTGCCCGACGACGCCGCAAATCGTGCCGGGGTAGCTCGGCGAATTGACGCGGTTCATGACCACGGTGCCGACCGCGAGCAGTCCTTCGCGGCTGGAACGCTGGGATTCGAAATACATCGCCCGCACCAGGCATTCCCGCTCGCTGTTGCTGGCGACAAGCTGCCGGCGCGGCGTCTGAGCGGATGAGGCCGCCTGTTGCGCCGCATCGACCGCCGCCACCCGGCGGCTCGTGCCAGCGACCTTGACGGTTTCGGATTTCGTCGTGCTGGATTTTGTCCTGGCGCTGGATTTCCTGCCGGAATCGGCTTTCGTCTTCGGATCCGCCGCCGCCTGCTGCCCGCCCGCCGGTTTTGCGGTGTCCGCCACTGTCAGCGAACGTTCCGGAGAATAACTGCATCCGCCGAGGATGAGCGCAGTCAGCACCGTGGTGGCAGCCAATGAGGGACGGCAACGCCGGACGAGGTTCATGCAGCAGCCTCTCGTGTTCCGCCGCGACTTGAGCGACACATGCCTGTTAATCAATGTCAAAGCGTATGGCAAGCCCCCGTGCGTTCGTTTTATCGATTGCAATCGGCGGCCCGAGGCCGGACAAAGGGCGATCGGGTATCCGACTCCCAACTCTCTCCGGTAGGGTAAATGACTTCCATAACACAGAAAATCGCACAAGAACTCGGCGTCAGGGACCAGCAGGCGGCAGCGGCGGTCGCGCTGCTCGACGAGGGCGCGACGGTTCCGTTTATCGCCCGCTATCGCAAGGAGATGACGGGCGGGCTGGACGACGCCCAGTTGCGGGCGCTGGAAGAGCGCCTGCGCTACCTGCGCGAGCTGGAGGAACGCCGCGCCACGGTGCTCGCCAGCATCGAGGAGCAGGGCAAGCTCACCGATGCGCTGAGGGCCAGCATCCTGGCCGCCGAGTCCAAGGCGCGCATCGAGGATATCTATCTGCCGTACAAGCCGAAACGGCGCACCAAGGCGCAGATCGCCCGCGAGGCCGGGCTCGCGCCGTTCGCCGAGGCGCTGCTCGCCGATCCTGCCCTGCCGCCGGAGGAGCGGGCCGGGGCCTTCGTCGACGAGGTCAGGGGCGTGGCCTCGGTGCAGGCGGCGCTCGACGGCGCGCGCGCCATCCTGGTCGAGCGATTCGCGGAGGATGCCGATCTCATCGGCGGGCTGCGCGAGGAGATGTGGAAGCAGGGCCGGCTCGTGTCGAAGGTGCGCGAGGGCAAGGGCGCGGAAGGCGCCAAGTTCGCCGACTACTTCGATTTCAGCGAGCCGTTCGCCAAGCTGCCGTCGCACCGGATCCTGGCCCTGTTTCGCGGCGAGAAGGAAGAGGTGCTGAGCCTTGCGTTCGAGCCGGAACCGGAGAGCCTCTCGGCGACGCCCGCGAGCGGGCCGGGTCCCTATGAACTGCGCATCGCGCACCGCTTCGGCATCGGTGATCGCGGCCGGCCCGGCGATGCCTGGCTGCGCGAGACCGTGCGCTGGGCGTGGCGGACGCGCATCCTGGTGTCGCTGGCGCTCGATCTGCGCGGCCGGCTCTGGCAGCAGGCAGAAGACGAGGGCGTGCGCGTGTTCGCGGGCAACCTGCGCGACCTGCTGCTCGCCGCGCCCGCCGGGATGCGCACCACCATGGGCCTCGATCCCGGCTTCCGCACCGGCGTGAAGGTCGCCGTGGTGGACGGCACGGGCAAGGTGGTGGCCACGAGCACCATCTATCCGCACGAGCCGCAGCGCCGGTGGGACGAGGCACTGGCGACGCTCGCGGCGCTTGCCGCCCGCCACAAGGTCGAGCTCGTCGCCATCGGCAACGGCACCGCATCGCGCGAGACGGACAGGCTCGCCGCCGATCTTATGAAGCAATACCCGCAGCTCGGCCTGACGAAAATCGTGGTGTCGGAAGCGGGCGCGTCGGTCTATTCCGCGTCGAGCTATGCGTCGCAGGAATTGCCGGAGCTCGATGTCACGCTGCGCGGCGCGGTCTCCATCGCCCGCCGGCTGCAGGACCCGCTGGCCGAACTCGTCAAGATCGACCCCAAATCCATCGGCGTCGGCCAGTACCAGCACGATCTCGCCGAGGCGAAGCTGTCGCGCTCGCTCGACGCGGTGGTCGAGGACTGCGTGAACGGCGTGGGCGTGGACGTCAACACCGCCTCCGTGCCGCTCCTGGCGCGGGTGTCGGGCGTGGGCGAGGGGCTCGCACGCAACATCGTCGCGCATCGCGACGAGAACGGCCCGTTCCGCAATCGCGGAGCGCTGAAGAAGGTGGCGCGCCTGGGGCCGAAGGCGTTCGAGCAATGCGCCGGGTTCCTGCGCATCCGCGGCGGCGACGATCCGCTCGACGCCTCCGGCGTGCACCCGGAAGCCTATCCGGTGGTGCGGCGCATTCTGGCGGCGGCGAAGAGCGATATCCGCGCCCTCATCGGCGACGCCGCGACGCTGCGCGGCCTCGATCCTGCCCGCTTCACCGATGACACGTTCGGCGTGCCGACCGTCACCGACATCCTGCGCGAGCTGGAAAAGCCCGGCCGCGATCCGCGCCCGGCGTTCAGGACCGCCACATTCAAGGAGGGCGTCGAGAAGATCGGCGATCTCGTGCCCGGCATGGTGATGGAGGGCGTCGTCACCAATGTGGCGGCCTTCGGCGCCTTCGTGGATATCGGCGTGCACCAGGACGGGCTCGTGCACATCTCGGCAATGTCCACCACCTTCGTGAAGGACCCGCGCGACATCGCCAAGCCCGGCGATGTCGTGCGCGTGAAGGTGCTGGAGGTCGATGCGGCGCGCAGGCGCATCGCGCTCACCATGCGGCTTGACGATGCCGTGGGCGCGGGGCGGGAAGGCGCGCAGCCGCGCGGCGCGCGCCGCGACGACCGGCGCGATCAGCAGCGCGCGGCGAAGCCCGGTGCGGGCAGGCGGGAGGAGACGGCTGGATCCGGCTCTGCTCTCGCCGATGCCCTGCGCCGCGCGGGCCTTTCCACTGACGCCGGCGGCCGCCGCGGCGGCAAGGGCCGCGACGGCAACGGTTGAGGTTTCGGCAACGAAAGGGCCGCCATGCTTGCCTTCTTTCATCGTCTGATCAGGCGGATCCTCGTCCTGCTCGTCGTGGTGTTCGTGGCCGCCTTCGTCTGGCGCGGGTGGGACATGCGGCGCGGCCTGCCGCTCGAACCCTGGCACACGGCGGAACTCACAGAGCCCGGCGTGGACGAGATCGACCGTGCCGACTGGGCGCACTACCTGCGCGCGGAGGCGGCGCTGTTCGACAGGATCGAGCGCGACATCGCCTCGGCGATCCACCCGGAGGACCGCACGCATTTCAACCGCTATTCGAGCACCAGCCCGGTCTATCCCCGGCGCTTCGCAACGGATTGGAACCGCTCCTCCGTGCTGCTGCCCGACGGTGAACCCGTGGGGGCCGTGGTGCTGCTGCACGGCCTGACGGATTCGCCCTACAGCCTGCGCCACGTCGGCAGGCTGTATCGTGAAAAGGGATTTGCCGTCGTCTCCATCCGCCTGCCGGGCCACGGCACGGTGCCGGGGTCGCTCAAGGTGACGCGGCTCGACCAATGGCAGGCGGCGGCGCGTCTGGCCGTGCGCGAGGCCCGGCGGCTTGCCGGCGGCGACGCGCCGCTGCACATCGTCGGCTATTCCAACGGCGGCGCGCTGGCGCTCGACTATACGATCGCGGCCGTGTCCGGCGAGGTGCTGGCGCGGCCGGACCGCCTCGTGCTGCTGTCGCCGATGGTCGGCATCACGCCCGCCGCGCGCTTCACCTGGCTTGCGGGGCTGCCGGCGGTCATTCCGGCTTTCGCGCAGTCGGCGTGGCTGTCGATCCTGCCGGAGTTCAATCCCTTCAAGTACAACTCGATGCCGGTGAACGCCGGCCAGCAGTCGTTCGACATGACGCAGAAGGTGCAGTCCGGCCTGCGTCAGCTCGCGGAGGAGGGGCTGCTCGACCGCCTGCCGCCGATCCTCACCTTCCAGTCGGTGTTCGATTTCACCGTCAGCACCTCGGCCGTCCTCACCGAGCTTTATGCGCGCCTGCCCGCCAACGGGTCGGAACTGGTGCTGTTCGACGCGAACCTCAACGTCAACAGCCGCTTCGGCGCGCAGGTCGACGACGCGGCGCGCGATGCCGTGCTCGCCCGGCTGCCCGATGCGCCGCGCCCGTTCCGCACCGTGCTGGTGACCAACCGCACCGACCGCACCGGCGAGGTCATCGCCCGCGTCACCGAGGCGGGCGCGCGGGAGAGCGCCGACGCCGACACCGGCCTCACCTATCCGCCCGATGTCTATTCGCTGTCGCATGTCGCCGTGCCGTTTCCGCTGACGGACGGGCTCTACGGCCTGACGCCCGACCCCGCCGACGATTTCGGCATCCGCACGGGGGTGGTGAACACGCGCGGCGAAGTCAACACCTTCGTGCTCACCCTCGATCCGATCCTGCGCATGACCTCGCGCATGCAGTCGAACCCGTTTTTCCCGCTGATGATCGAACGGATAGAGGCGGGGATCGGCACGGGCGTGAGCCCCCCGAAGCCATGAGCCGGGCCGAGGCTATTCGCAGAATTTTTTCGCCTTCGGCGTCCAGTTGCCGAAGCCGGTGGCCACCATGTTGGCGATGACGCGGCAGATGTAGCGTTTCTGCGCCGGGTTGTTGTCCGGGCCCGCGTGGTAGCGCGCCACGGCCATGGTCCAGTTGCCCTCGCGCCGGCGCAGCTCCTTGAGGAACCGCGCCGCGTAATTCACGTTGGCGCGCGGATCGAGCATCTCCGCCGCCGATGAAAAGTTCTTGTGATGGTAGTGGTGGTTGATCTGCATGCAGCCGAGATCGATCAGCCTGACGCCTTTCGCCCGTTCTTCGTCGAGACGGCGGATGGCGTCCTGCTTGCTGGCGGCGAAATACGCCTTGCCCGCGATGTTCATGGCGTAGGGCTGCAGCGACCCGCGCCGCCCCGTCTCCGTGAGGCCGACGGCGTAGAGGATGTTGACCGGCACCCGGAACTCGCGAGCGGCGCGGATCATCTCGCGTTCGCACGCGTTCCGGGCCGCAGCCGCGGCCTGCGCTCCGCCCGCCACGGCCAGGGCGGCGCCGAACCCGATCACGGCCAATCCGATCGCGGCAAGACAGGGCGTGATGCCGGCAAACCGAGGCAGCGCACGATCGGATTTTCCAGATCGGATCATGCTCTGCAACTCTTTGATTTTGAGCGAATTCTTATCGGTCGGATGGTTCCATCCGACCGGAGAGCGCTCCGGCCCCTACAGATAAATGGCCTGCGGTTCATCGGAGCGCCGCGCCGGCTTGTCGCCATTTCCGCCCTTGACATCCCCCTCCGGCCGGCCGTTGGCGGCGCCATGCCCGGAGCCGCCCCGATCCGGCGAGCGGTCCGGGTCGCCGGCGGCGCTGCCGCCGTCATGACCGGAGAACTCTTGCCCGGAAAACTCTTGCGAGGGAGACTGGCCGGAGCCGTTGCCGGCCGCCGTCTGGGCCGGGGCCTGATGCAGCGCCTGCGGCCGTGCAAACTCGATGGAGGCGACCTCCGCCTTGTAGCCGGCGCGCCGCAGGGCCTCGATCAGCCCTTCCCGATCCTGCTGCAGCACCTCGACGGATTGTTGCCGGTCAGCGGTGAGGCGCAGTTCGAGGACGCCGCCGACGATGCGCAGCCGCGCGGTCACGAGGCCGAGTTCCTCGGGCTGCAATTGCAGGTGCAGGATGCGGACAGGGCCGCCGCTCTGGTGTGGCGCCTGCGGGAGGGGTGCGCCCGCAGCGGTCAGCTCCCGCGCTTGGGCGACGATCTGGGCGACGATCTGGTCGGCGAGGCGCACGAGCGCCCCGGTGTCGGGCGAGACGGCACTGTCCGGGACGGCCTGGGCGCCGGTGCCCGTCGCTGCGGTGGGCAAGAGGCTGCGCGCCGTTTCCTCCCGCGTCCTGCTTCCGGCGAATCCGGCCTCCGCTCTTGCGTCTTTGGCCTCGGCGCGGCTCGGATGGGGCGCACGCGTGGCGGCGGCTTCCTCGGCCAGTGCAGCCGCTCCGGGGGCGGTGGCCGCCTTGAGATCGGATGCCCCGGCCTGCGCCACTGCCGCCTCTCCGGCCTTTGCCCCGGCGCGGGTCGGGTGCGGCTGCCCTGTAGCGGCGGCTTCATCGGCGATTGGGACGGTGACCGCCTTGAGATCGACTGCTCTCGCCTGCGCCGTGCTCGCGTTTTTGGTGCCAGCGCCGGCCGGGTGTGGCTGTCGCGCGACGGCTTCGCCGGCGATCGCCGCCGCTCTGGCGATGCGGCCGGCCGTCGGATCGTCAGGGGCCGAAACCGCCATGTCGGCCGCGGGGCGGCCATTCGGACTGCCGGGCGAGCCGACGTTCACCGGCGCGAAATGCGTCTCGCGGCCGATCACGACGATACGCGCGGCCTGCGGGCGCTGGCCGGCCTCCGCGTCGGTATTCCGTGCATGTGACGGTTGCGGCAGGACATCGCGCCGCAGCGGCGTCGCCGATTGCGGCTCCTGCGCCGCGCTTGCGGCCTGCGCCGGCGGCGTGCCGATGCCGAGCAGCCGCGTCAGGTCGTCCGCCGCCTCGACCCCGTCCTTTTGCGGCGCGTCAGCCACGACGCGCTCCGCGTGCCCCTCGTCGGCCGGCTCTCCTTCCGGCCCGGCTGCCTCGCCAGCAGCGGGCTTGCGCGTGGCCGGCCCGTCGACCGCGGACCTGGGGCCGCCGCCCTTGCCGGCATCGGCCCCCTTCGACGTCGCGCCGTCCGGTCCGGCCTTGCCGTCGGCGGGCTCGCGCGCGACCGATTCGTAGATCAGGGAGAAGGCGCCGCCATCCTCGCCCGCGTCGGCCGTTTTGGACTTCGCGCCCGCCGGCGCCGGGCCATTCATCGTGGAAGCGACGTCAATCGCGCTCATGAACCAGTTCCCTCTTCGATCAATTTATCGCTGTCGCCGATCAGTTGCCTGACGCGCGATACCGTCGCGCTCAGCGCCGGCGCCGCTTCGAACCCCGGCTCCAGCGCGGGCGCCCCCGCTGCCTGCGCCCCGTCCGCAGGGGCGGATGCGGCGATCTGCGCCGCAGGAATCCCGGCGGCGACCGGCAGTTCGCGAATGCGCGTGGCGAGATAGAGCGCGGAATCCAGCAGGCCGATGTCGTCCGCCGGCAGCCGCCCGCGGTCGATCGACTTCAGGATCGTCTGGCCCTCGATGAAATCCTTTTCGTTGATGACGATGGCCGCGGCGTAATAGAGGTTCGCCCGCTCGAACGCCGAACCGTTCTTCGGCGCGATCTCCAGGGCCCGGCGGGCGCCGAGCACGGCCATGCGCGTCTTGCCCTGGGTGATCGCCTGCTTGGCGAGGATCAGGTTGATGTTGACCTGGGACGGCTCGTCCAGCTCCTTCAGCAGATCGGTGAGCCACTTTTCCTCCTCGGGCGTGCCCGACATGTCGAGCCGCACCAGCGCGGCGGAGAACCGCTGATGGAAATCGCCCGCGTAGACGGATCTGGAATAGCGTTGCAGATAGTGCTTGGCGAGACTCTTGAACTTGTCGTTGAGGCCGAGCTGGCCGGCCAGGAACACCTCGCGGCGCAGCGCGCCCTCGTCGACCAGCGTGCCGGGCAGCAGCAGGCGGCTGAGATCGAGCAGCCGTATCGCCCTCTCCGGCGCGGACCGCGCGTAAAGCGCCGATTGCACCAGCGCGATGCGCCCGTTGATGCCCGGAGCGAGCGTGCGCGGGTCGACGTCGCCGAGGTAGTGCCGCGCATCCTCCTCGTCGCCCTCGACATAGGCGAGGACGCCCTTGAGGATGTCGGGCTCGATGGCGGGTGCGGGATTGAGCCGGACGAGCTTGCGCAGGATCGCGGGCGACCCGCCGCTGAGGGCGAACGAGACGGCCGCGCGTGCGTTCCGGGGGTCCTGCCACACCTCGGCGGGCGCCACCATCAACTGCTGCTCGATCTGCGACAGCAGCGGCGACTGCAGCGCCAGCGCCTCGCGCGAGCCGTGAGCGGTGCGATCCTGAATCGCCTGCAAGGTGCGGACGAGCCGGTAGGGCTCGTTCGCGGACCGCCAGGCCGGCCCCGATGCCTCGCTCTCACTCCCGGTGGCGGCGGTTTCCGGGGACGGGTCCTCCTCGGCATGGGCCGCGGAGGAGACGGGCGCGAGGGGCGCCGCGCAGAGCAGGCCGCCGAGCGCCAGCACGGCCGGCAGGAGCCGCCATGGCGCGCCGGCGGCGATCGTTTTGGTGGCCGGTTGCCGGGGGTGGCGCGCCGTCATCCGCTCTTCTCCCTCAGCAGGATTTCGATGCGCCGGTTCTCGGCCGCGCGGGTGTCCTGGGCGTTGCGGGGCCGCCGGTCGGCGTAGCCCTCTATCCGCTCGACCCGGTTCTGGTCGAGGCCGCCGCGGATCAGCATGTAGGACGCCATGTGCGCGCGTGCCGACGACAGCCGCCAGTTGTCGTAGTTGTCGGACTTGAACGGCAGCGAGTCGGTATGGCCGCGCACGACGATGGTGCCGGGGCGCTCGGCGAGCATGCTGCCGATGCGGGCGAGGGCGCGCACCACCTCGGGTTTCGGTTCGGCGGAGCCGATCGCGAACATGCTGAACGCCTCGGCGTCGGTGAGGCTGATCAGGATGCCCTCGCCTGTGCGCTCCACGTCGACCGCCGGCGCGGCGGACGAGGGGCTTTCGTCCTTCAGCGCGTCGGCGACGCCTTCCCTGAGCGCGGAAATCTCGCGCGCCTGCTCCTGTTCCGCGGGATCGATGAGGTCGGCGAACGGGGCGGGCTCGGTGTTGTCCGCGCGCTCTCCCGTTCCGCCCGAGGTGCCGGCCTGGGGCTGGCCGTCCTGCGAGACGGCGGACGGCTGGCCTTCAGGCGCGAGCCGCCAGTACGCCGGGTCGAACGGATCGCGGACGGTGGACGTACGCGGGGAGCCGCGCTCCGTCGCGATCTCCGCCGTGGCGGCAAGCGTCCTGTCGGCGGGCTTGTCGTCATCGGCGAGCTTGGCGAGGATCGCGTAGGGATCCATGAACAGGACGCTTTCGGGAAAACGCGGCTTGGCCGCATGGGCGGCATCGCCGGTCATCTTCAGGCTCGCGCCGGTGTTGGCGGTCTCGGTTTGCGTCGGCGTGATCGCCTTTTCGCCCTCGGTGTCGTCCTTCGGCGGGGTCTCCTGCGGCTCCTCGACGCCCTTGCGGGTCGGCGAGATGTCGGCCAGCTTGATGGGGTTGAAGTAGTTGGCGACGGACACGCGTTGCTCCTTGTCCGTGACGTTGAGCAGCCACATGATGAGGAAGAAGGCCATCAGCGCCGTCATGAAGTCGGCATAGGCGATCTTCCATATGCCGTGTGCCCCGTGATCCTCGGGTTCCCGGTTGCGCCGCTGGATAAGGATCAGTTCCTGCTCGATCTTGTCCATTCCGCACACTCATTCCCGATGCCGCGGGCCCAACGCCCTGAGCCCTTGCGCTATTGCAGGCCGAGGGCGTTTTCGATGCGCCGGTTCCAGACGGCGAGCTGGGTGGCGCAGACGATGTCGCCGGCAACCACCCGGATGTCCGTCGATTCGCAGACGGTGAAGACGATCTGTCCGCCGCGTTCGGGCGCGCTGTCCGCGATGGCGTCGCGGATCTTCCCGATCAGGTCGCCCGGCCCGGAGACCTCGATACGCGCCTCGTCCGTCTCGCCGAGCAGGGAGAGCACCGTGTCGCGCAACTCGCCGAGGGCCTTGTCGCGCACGGCGTCCTTCAGGAACGGAGCGAAAATCCGCACCATGGACTGCGACAGGCTCTCCTCCAGATCGGAGAGCGCCGCGACGATCTGCTCCGCCAGCCGCGACGCTTCGGTCTCCACCCATTCGGCGCGCTCTTTCCGGCGCTGCTCCTCGTGCGCCTTGCGCTCCTCGGTGATGGCGGCGGCGAGCGCCGTCCTGGCCTTCTCCGCCTCTTCGGCGCGCACCTTGTCGCCGTGTTCCTTGAGCAGCGCGTCGACATCCACCGGCGGCGTGGGCTTGACGAGCGGGCTGATGAAGCCCGGCTCGTCGACGAGCTTGATGTGCCGCACCACCGACTTGAGCGTATCCCCCGCGGATTTCAGCTTGCCTTCCTTCGCCTTGGGCGCGGCGGCGGCCTTCGCCTTCGGCGCGCCGGGGACGCTCCTGAACGTGGCGGTCGTGGGCGGGGAATGATCCTCGATGGCCTTCGGCGCGTCGCCGGAGCCGAAGTCGGGCAGGCAGGTGGCAAGAGGCGTGTTCATTACGCGGCATTCTCACGATATAGCCATTCACGCAGAATGGCGGCGGCTCTTTCCTCGTCCAGGGCGATGACCTGTTCGAGACGTTTCTGGGCTGTGGGCGCCATCTTGCCGGTGAGGTCCCCGATCAGGTTCGGTTCGCCATCGGCCTCGGACACGCCCGGCGTCGACAGGTCGGATGTCAGCAATGCCTCGGGGGCGGCAGCGCCGCTTTCGAGCGCCAGCACCGATTCCGTGGCGGTTTCCTCCTCGGGGCGGGCGAGTATGGCGTTCACCGCCGGACGCAGGCCGAACCAGATCAGCAGCAGCGACACCACCAGAATGGTCGCGGCGTTGATCACGTTGCCCATCTGGCGCAGCAGCAGCTCCATGATGGACAGCGGCGGCACCGGCTCGAGCAGGCGCCCATCCTCGGGAAAATCGACGGCCAGCACCTTGATGGTGTCGCCCCGGTCCTCGGAATATCCGGCGGCGGAGCGGGTCAGTTCCTCGATCTCGGTCACCTGCCGGTCGATCGCTTCGGCGGGCGCATCCTCGCCGATGAGCTGGCGGATGCGCGCCCGGTTGATCAGCACCGCCACCGACATGTTCTCGACCGAATAGCCGTCGCGCACCGTCTGGATCGTCTTGGTCGAGATCTCGTAGTTGGTGATGTCCTCGCGCCGATTCGCCTCGGAACTGGACGAATCGCCGCCGCCGGCGTTGGGCGCTTCCTGCGGAATGTTCTGCTGAACGGTGGTCGGCGTCTGCTGGTTGGCGTTCTGCGACGTTTCCGTCTCGCGCACGGCCCGCGTCGATCGCTCCACGCGCGAGTCCGGATCGAAGATCGTCTCCTGCGTGTTCATCTTGTCGGTGTTGAGCCGCACGGCGATGCTCACCTCGAAGTTGTCGAGGCCCAGGAACGGCGAGAGCGAACGCCTGACGTTCTCCTGCAGATCGCGGGCGATCGCCTTCTCCAGCGCGTTGGCCTGCCCGGTCATCGCCCCCGTGCGGCCGTCGCCCGAGGCGAGCAGGACGCCGTCCGTGTTGAGCACCGACACGCGTTCCACGCTCATGCCCGGAATGGCCGAGGCGACGAGATGGCGAATCGCCTGCGCGGAACCGGTGTCGTCCGCCGGCTCGGTGCGGATGACGACGGAAGCGGACGCGGGCTGCTGGTCGCGGCGGAAGGAGCCCCGGTCCGGCAGCACGATGTGCACGCGGGCCGCCTTCACGCCCTTGATGGATTGGACCGTGCGGGCGATCTCGCCCTCGAGCGCGCGCACGCGCGTGACTTCCTGCATGAAGGAGGTGAGGCCGAGCGAGCCGAGGTCGTTGAACAGCTCGTATCCCGAACTCGCGCTCTGCGGCAGGCCCTTGCTGGCGAGCAGCATGCGCGCACTGGCCGTGTTGCCGTGGGAGACGTAGACGCTGGTGCCGTCGGCGCTGACGTCGAAGGGGATGTCGCCGTCGCGCAGCGCCGCGCCGATGCGCGTCACGTCGTCGCGGCTGAGGCCCGTGTAGAGGACCTCCATTTCCGGCCGGCTGAGGTAATAGGCGCCGAGCGCCACCGCGAAGAAGACGGTGAGCCCGACCACGGCAAGCGCAGCAAGGCGGCGCGCACCGAGATCCCGGATATTGCCCCAAAGTTTCTCCGCGTGCTCTCGGCCGGTCATTGCCAATCCATACTAACCATACGCATAAACAGTTCGGCGGGTATCGATCGTCGATCCGCCGGCTCCCGCCCCTGAACCCGGCGCGGCGGTGACTTCCGGACGTGTTAATCAATCTGGCATGTCAAACTTGTCTGGGGATTGCTTTTCGCGGAGTGACTGGGGCACCATGCGCGGGCTTCTCCACATATGTCCTGCTTCTCTATAGCGGCGTCGCGCCGCGAGCCGGCCGTGCGCCTGATGCTGGGCGCGCGCAGGCGCGGCGGCAGATTCAGGATGCCAACCTGGCCGAATGGGATTATTCTGGATTTATGAAGTGGTGGTCAGACAGTTTCCGGACGCGCGCCGGTGCAGCCTCGCGGGCAGTCGCGCCGCGGCGCGGTCGCCTGCGGGCGGTGGCTGCGTTGCTGGCGTTGGCGCTCGCGGCGGCTTTTCCGTTTGGTCCGGGCCATGAGTCGGGTCGCGCGTGGGCGGCGTCCGCACGCGGCGATGCGCCGGACAATCTCTACGAGCGTCTCGCCGGGGCGCAGGACGAACGCGAGGCCCGGCGCATCGAGGTGGCCATCACCCGCACGTGGCTGCGCTCCGGCAGCCCGACGGCCGATCTTCTCGCCAGCCGCGCGCATGCGGCGCTGGGACTCGAGGACGTGCCGCTGGCGATCGAGCTGCTCGACAGGGCCATCGCCCTCGCGCCCGACTGGGCGGAGGCCTACGCCCGGCGCGGGCAGATATTCGCCGCCATCGGCGACGACGAGCGGGCGGTGGCCGATTTCAATCAGGTTCTCGCCTACAATGAGCGCCACTTCGTCGTGCTGGCGACGCTCGCCGGCATTTTCGACCGGACCGGCGTCCGGCAGGGCGCGCTGACCCTCTACGAGCGCGCCCTGGCGATCAACCCGCACATGCAGGAGGTCCGCCGGGCACGCGACAGGCTGCGCCTGCTCGTGGAGGGGCAGCCGCTCTGATGCCGGGCGCGCCGGTGCGGCCGCGCACTCACAGGCCGTAGGTCTTCAGCGCCTCGGCGATTTCGTCCAGCGAGCGCGGGTCCTCGATGGTGGCGGGCAGCGACCACGGCTCGTGGTCGGCGATCTTCTTCATGGTGCCGCGCAGGATCTTGCCCGAGCGTGTTTTCGGCAGGCGGCCCACCGTGATCGCGAGGCGGAACGCCGCCACGGGGCCGATCTGGTCGCGCACGCGGGCGATGAGCTGCTTTTCGATGTCGGCGGGGTTGTCGGCAACGCCGCTCTTCAGCACCACGAAGCCGCAGGGCACCTCGCCCTTGAGCGCATCGGCGATGCCGATGACGGCGCATTCCGCCACCGCGGGATGCCCGGCCAGCACCTCCTCCATGCCGCCCGTGGACAGGCGGTGGCCGGCGACGTTGATGATGTCGTCGGTGCGGCCCATGATGAAAACATAGCCGTCCTTGTCCCGGAAGCCGGCGTCCGACGTCTTGTACGCGCCGGGAAACTCGGAGAGATAGCCTTCACGGAACCGCTCGTCGTTCTTCCACAGCGTTGGCAGGCAGCCGGGAGGCAGCGGCAGCCTGACGACGATCGAGCCCATCGTCTCGGCCGGCACCTCCTTGTTGCCCTCGTCGACGATGCGCACGTCATAGCCGGGCATCGGCACCGTGGACGAGCCGGCCTTCACCGGCAGCACCCCGAGCCCCACCGGGTTGCCGGCGATGGCCCAGCCGGTTTCCGTCTGCCACCAGTGGTCGACCACCGGAATTTTGAGCGTTTCCTGCGCCCATTTCACGGTGTCGGGATCCGCCCGCTCGCCGGCCAGGAACAGCGTGCGCAGGCTGGAAATGTCGTACTGCGGCAGCAGCTTGCTGTCCGGGTCCTCCTTGCGGATGGCGCGCACGGCGGTCGGCGCGGTGAACAGCGCCGAGACCTTGTATTCGGCGATGACGCGCCAGAACGCGCCGGCGTCCGGCGTGCCCACCGGCTTGCCCTCGTAGACGATCGTGGCCGCGCCGTAGATCAGCGGGCCGTAGACGATGTAGCTGTGGCCGACGACCCAGCCGATGTCGGAGGCAGCCCAGAACACCTCGCCGGGCTTCACGTCGTAGAAATGCCGCATCGTCCACGCCAGCGCCACCAGATAGCCGCCGGTATCGCGCACGACGCCCTTGGGCTTGCCCGTGGTGCCCGACGTATAGAGGATGTAGAGCGGATCGGTCGCCTTCACCGGCACGGGCGGGACGATGCGGCCGGCGTTGCGCGCCTTTTCCACCGCCTGCGCCCAGTCGTGGTCGCACCCCGCGACGAGATCGGCTTTCGCCTGCGGACGCTGGAGCACCAGCGTCGCGGCGTCGGAGCCGGCAAGCCGCAGCGCCTCGTCGAGCAGGGGCTTGTACGCTACCACGCGCGAGGGTTCGACGCCGCAGGAGGCCGTCAGGATCAGCTTGGGTTCGGTGTCCTCGATGCGGGTGGCGAGCTCGGGCGCGGCGAAGCCGCCGAACACGACCGAATGGATCGCGCCGAGCCGCGCCGCCGCCAGCATGCCGATCACCGCCTCGGGGATCATCGGCATGTAGATGACGACGCGATCGCCCTTGCCGACGCCGAGATCGGCGATGACCGCCGCGAGCGCCTGCACCTCCGCCAGCAGGCCGTTATAGGAAATGGTGCGCTTCGATCCCGTCACCGGGCTGTCGTAGATGATCGCCGGCTGCTCGCCGCGCCCTGCTTCGACATGGCGGTCGACGGCGTTGTAGGCGGCGTTCAGCGCCGCATCGGGGAACCAGTGGCCGTAGACGCCCGCCTGCGGGTCGAAAACCGTCCGCGGCGGCTGCACCCAGGAGACCGCCTCCGCCGCCTGCCGCCAAAATCCCTCGGGATCCGCGCGCCACTGCTCATAGACCGCGTGATAGGTGGAAGGCGTTGCGGCAGTGTCTTTCGAACTCGTCGTTTCCGATTGCGTCGTTTCCGATTGCGTCATGGCGCTTCCCCCGTGCCCTGATCGTGGATGTCTCGTGCGTGAGCGCGTTCCGATCGGACGGAATCGTCTGATCGACAAGAATTCGCTCAAGATCAAAGAGTTGGAGCATGTCAGCGTTTCCGTGACATGATGACATGCTCTCCAGCGCATTCCGGCCGATCGGAAAGCGCCCTGGCGCGGCGGGCAAAGAACCGGAATTGTTGCTGCCACGCTCTCTATCTTGTTTTCGCATCGATTTATCCGAACCGAAGGTCCGCAAAGCGAAAAGTGCGGACACTCTTCCGTTCGATGCGTCAGGCGGAACGTAGAAGCATGAAAATTGTCGCGCAAGACCTCAACGATTACGACTTTGGTTGATTATGGGCCTCACGGCGCAACAAATGAACGTAAAAATACGCCTTCCAGCAATTATATTACATAGCCCGATATGAACGGCAAAATGCCCCTGCCGCCGCGACAAAGGTATCGCGACGGGAAGGGCCGACTGGCTGTATTTGAAGGTATCAGTTCAGTTTTTGCCCAGAACGTTGGCGGTTGATACGCTCGATTTCATCTTTCAGTTGAAGTTTCCGTCGTTTCAGTTCGCTTATTTCCTCACTGCTAACGGCTGGTCTGGCGAGATGCAGTTTTATTTCTCTTTCAAGAGCCTCGCGCCGACGCTCCAATTCAACGAGATGACCTTCAATGGACATCGATAGACCTCCATGTCGATGACCTACGTCGCAATCCTGACATAAATTGCCGTGACGTCAAACGCTAATCCGACGAAGGGAGTAGAAAAATTGTCGCGGCCTCGGACGGGGCCATGTGGTATTTCCCCTGTCGATCGCCATCATATTGACACATGAGAGGTTTTCTTGATTGTACGGCCAAGAGAGAGCTTGCAGGCGGAAAGGCTCACCGGCATAGTGTTCCGGACCGTCCGGAAGCCGGTATGCATGCTCGACGGGCGGCGCTCAATTCAACCAGCGGCGCAGGGCGTGGGCTCCCTTGGGGGCCCGCTTTGCCTCGCATTTAGCGGCATCCGGGCAGTGCCGGGGTGATGATGGCATTCGATCTGGACACTGAACAACGGGCGGCCCTCATCGCCGAGCTCGAACGGCTGCGGCAGGAACATCGGGAACTCGACGCGCAGGTCGCCGCGCTCGAGGCGGAGGGCGTGGCCCAGCAGCTTCAGGTGCAGCGCCTGAAGAAGCGCAAGCTCGTACTCAAGGATCGCATCGCCTATCTCGACGACCAGCTCACGCCCGACATCATTGCCTGATCGAAACGCGGCGATTGAAACGTATCGTCTTGGCGCGTACCATCCCGCCCGGCTGTTCCGGTTTTCTGGCGGGAGATTCAATGGCGATTATCGATGGACCACGGCTGCTGCCACGGTCGGGCAAGGCACGCCAGCTCGTCGTTTTTCTGCACGGCTACGGCGCCAACGGCGACGACCTGATCGAGATCGGCCGCGAGTGGCAGGCGTGGCTGCCGGAGGCGGCCTTCGTCGCCCCCCACGCGCCCGAGGCGTGCCCGGCGTCGGGTCTGGGCCGGCAATGGTTCGCGCTGACCTTTCGCGATCCGGGCGAGCGCTGGCGGGGCGTCAACCATGCCGGGCCGGCCCTCGACGCCTTTCTCGACGCCGAGCTCGGACGCTACGGGCTAGAGGCGGACAGGCTGGCGCTGGTGGGTTTCAGCCAGGGCACGATGATGGCGCTGCACGTCGGGCTGCGGCGCCAGGCAGCGCCTGCGGCGATCGTCGGCTATTCGGGCATGCTGGTGACGCCGCCCGCGGGCGGCGAGGATCCTGCCCCGCTTGCCGGGGGGGACGCGCCGCGGGTTCTGCTGGTCCACGGCGACGCCGACGAGGTCATCCCGGTCGACAGCCTGTTCTATTCCGCCGAGGCGCTGGCGAATGCCGGCATCGCCACCCAGTGGCATCTGTCGCTCAGGGTCGGTCACGGCATCGATCGCGGCGGCCTGCGCCATGGCGGCCTGTTCCTGACGTCCGCCTTCGGCCTGCCTTATCCCGCATCGGCGTGAGCCCCGGAAGCGGCTGCCGCTTTCGGAAAGACGATGCGCCACCGCCCCAGCAAACGGCATCGTCTGATCGATAAGAACTCGCTCAAAATCAAGCACTGAGAGCATGTCATCCGTTTCCGTGACATGATGACATGCTCTGATGCTGCGGGAATGCGCCCGTCATGCTCAGGCGCCGCCGCGCACCTCGGCAGCGGCGCGCACCAGCAGTTCCTCCATCTCGCGGCGGATCTGGTGGTCGGACTGCTGCACGCCGGCGGCGTCGAAATCGGTACGGACCTTGCGGAACACGTCTTCGTCGCCCGGCTCCTCGAAATCCGAGAGAACGACGGAACGGGCGTATTCCTCGGCTTGCGTACCGGTCTTGCCGAGCTTTTCCGCCGCCCACAGGCCGAGCAGTTTGTTACGGCGGGCGACAGCCTTGAAGCGCAGCTCCTCGTCGATGGCGAACTTTGCCTCTTCCGCCTTCTGACGATCGTTAAATGAAGTCATCGGTCGTGCTCCCCGTACAAATGCGGTCTGAACTGATCATGTCGATATAATGCCCGGCGAAAGCGAAGGCTAGTGCCGATGTCGGGAACCGGCACGGCCAATCGCGTCTCCTCTGCTGCAGAAGACCACAAGATGCGCGTATCGCATATGACAAAGAACATTTTCCGGTCCATTCCGCCGCCGAGAGGCGGCGCTTGCCGTTGCGCACTATAAGTTATATGTATGCACTTTGGATGCACCGGGTACGGACGGCTGCCGGCGGCGCGACGCCATCCGGCTGTCGTTGTGCTTTGGTGTGCGATCGGATAGGTTGAGCGCGGGGTGAAGCGGCGTCGTATGGTCAATCCGCGGATGTCGTTACCTCGTTCGTTCGAGCCGCGGATCGTTCAGTTACGGAGCCACGGCACCCTGATGGATTTCCTCAAGACACGGTACACGCCGATGAATCGCCGCCGTCGTATTTACGAGGGTAAGGCCAAGGTCCTCTATGAGGGGCCGGAGCCGGGAACCCTGATTCAGCATTTCAAGGACGACGCGACCGCTTTCAATGCCAAAAAGCATGAAGTGATCGATGGCAAGGGAGTACTCAACAACCGCATTTCCGAGTACATCTTCCAGAACCTCAACGACATCGGCGTGCCGACGCACTTCATCAAGCGTCTCAACATGCGCGAGCAGCTCATCCGCGAGGTGGAGATCATCCCGCTCGAGGTGGTGGTGCGCAACGTCGCGGCCGGCTCGCTGTCGACGCGGCTCGGCATTGAGGAGGGCACGCAGCTGCCCCGCTCGATCATCGAATTCTACTACAAGAACGACGCCCTGAACGACCCCATGGTGTCGGAAGAGCACATCACCGCCTTCGGCTGGGCCACGCCGCAGGAGATCGACGACATCATGGCGCTCGCCATCCGCGTCAACGATTTCCTGACCGGCCTGTTCCTCGGCATCGGCATCCGGCTCGTCGACTTCAAGATGGAGACCGGCCGGCTGTGGGAGGGCGACCTGATGCGCATCGTCGTCGCCGACGAGATCTCGCCCGATTCGTGCAGGCTTTGGGACGTGAAGTCCTCCGACAAGCTCGACAAGGACCGCTTCCGCCGCGACATGGGCGGGCTCGTCGAGGCCTACTCCGAAGTGGCGCGCCGGCTCGGGATCCTCGGCGAGAGCGAGAACCCGGTGCGGGGCGAGACGCCGCGCGTGGTCGAGTAGACGCCGCCGGCTGGTTGCGCCGGTTGCGAAGGTGGTTGATATCTTCTAAACGGGGGCTTGCGGCCCCCGTTCGCATTGCTATCTGACAGGCACGGCGGGCCGGTGCGGCCACAGGGAGTTAGCGGCGTGACGAAACCGACGACAAGGGCGCGTGTGACGGTTACACTCAAGAACGGCGTCCTCGATCCGCAGGGCAAGGCCATCGAGGCCGCGCTCGCGTCCCTCGGCGTCGAGGGGGTGGCGGGCGTGCGGCAGGGCAAGGTGTTCGACATCGAGCTGATCCCGACCGACGCGGAGCGCGCGCGGGCGCTGCTCGGGGCCGCCTGCGAGAAGCTGCTCGCCAACACCGTCATCGAGAACTACCGGATCGATCTGGTGGAGGCGTGACGATGAAGGCGGCAGTCATCCTCTTTCCCGGCTCCAACCGCGAGGGCGATGTCACGCGCGCGCTCGCCCAGGCGGGGGCGGAAGTCGCCGCCGTCTGGCATGCCGATCGCGACCTGCCCGCGGGCACCGATCTCGTCGTGCTGCCCGGCGGCTTCTCCTATGGCGACTACCTGCGCTGCGGGGCCATCGCCGCGCGCGCGCCGGTGATGGACGCCGTGCGCGCCCATGCGGGGCGGGGCGGGCTGGTGCTCGGCATCTGCAACGGCTTTCAGATCCTGTGCGAGACGGGCCTGCTGCCCGGCGTGCTGATGCGCAACGCGGGGCTCAACTTCATCTGCCGCCGCCAGTTCCTGCGCGTCGAGCGCAACGACACCGCCTTCAGCCGGGCCTATGCCGTTGGGCAGGCCATCGAGGTGGCGATCGCCCACGGCGAAGGCAATTACGTCGCCGACCCGGATACGCTCGCCCGGCTCGAGGGCGGCGGGCGCGTTGCGTTCCGCTATGCCGACCGGACGGGCGCGGTGGCGCCGGAGGCCAATCCGAACGGCTCGCTGAACAACATCGCCGGGATCTATTCCGAGCGGCTCAACGTGCTCGGCCTGATGCCGCATCCAGAAAACCTGATCGACGACCTCGTCGGCGGCACCGACGGGCGCGGCCTGTTCGAGAGCCTGCTGGCGGCGTGACCCCTTTCCACCGCCCGCTGACATCCGTCTGAGATATCTGCCTCGCCGTGGCATGCACGGCGCTACCCCGTGAGCCCCCGATGACCGCACAAGAGCCTGCCATCACCCCCGAACTCGTCGCGAGCCACGGCCTGACGCCGGACGAGTACGCGCGGTTCAAGGCCCTCATCGGCCGCGAGCCGACGTTTACCGAGCTCGGCATCGTCTCCGCGATGTGGAACGAGCACTGCTCCTACAAGTCCTCGCGCATCCACTTGCGGGGCCTGCCGACCAAGGCACCGTGGGTTATCCAGGGGCCCGGCGAGAACGCCGGCGTCATCGACATCGGCGACGGGCTCGCCTGCGTGTTCAAGATGGAGAGCCACAACCATCCCTCGTTCATCGAGCCCTATCAGGGCGCGACGACGGGCGTGGGCGGCATCCTGCGCGACGTGTTCACCATGGGCGCGCGGCCCATTGCCGCCCTGAACGCGCTGCGTTTCGGCGCGCCGGAGCATCCGCGCACGCGCCATCTCGTTTCCGGCGTCGTGGCGGGCATCGGTGGCTACGGCAATTCCTTCGGGGTGCCGACGGTGGCGGGCTCGGTCGGTTTCCACACCCGCTATGACGGCAACATCCTCGTCAACGCCATGGCCGTTGGTATCGCGCGCACGGACGGCATCTTCTATGCGGCGGCCGCGGGTGTCGGCAATCCCATCGTCTATCTCGGCTCCAAGACCGGCCGCGACGGCATCCACGGCGCCACCATGGCCTCGGCCGAGTTCGACGACAAGTCCGAGGAAAAGCGCCCCACCGTGCAGGTCGGCGATCCCTTCGCCGAGAAGCTGCTGCTGGAGGCTTGCCTCGAACTCATGCGGACCGGCTCCGTCATCGCCATTCAGGACATGGGCGCGGCCGGCCTCACCTGCTCGGCGGTGGAGATGGGCGCGAAGGGCGGGCTCGGCGTCGAGCTCGACCTCGACGCGGTGCCCTGCCGCGAGGAGGGCATGACCGCCTACGAGATGATGCTCTCCGAGAGCCAGGAGCGCATGCTGATGGTGCTCGATCCCGCCCGTCAGGCGGAGGCGGAGGCGATCTTCCGCAAATGGGGCCTCGATTTCGCCGTGGTCGGCCGCACCACGGACACGCTGCGCTTCGTGGTGAAGCATCGGGGCGAGGTGAAAGCCGACCTGCCGATCCGCGAGCTCGGCGACGAGGCGCCGGTCTACGATCGCCCGTGGAACGAGCCCAAGCGCCCGGCCGTGCTGGATGCCGCGAGCCTCGCCGCGCCGGTGCCGACGCTCGATGCGCTGAAGCAGCTCATCGGCTCGCCGGATCTTTCCTCCAAGCGCTGGGTGTGGGAGCAGTACGACCACCTGATTCTCGGCAACACCGTGCAGACCCCCGGCGGCGATGCGGCCATCGTGCGCATCGGCGACGGCCCGAGGGGCCTCGCGCTCACCACCGACGTGACGCCGCGCTACTGCGAGGCCGACCCCGTCGAGGGCGGCCGGCAGGCGGTGGCGGAGACGTGGCGCAACATCACGGCGGTCGGCGGCAAGCCATTGGCGGTGACGGACAATCTCAATTTCGGCAACCCCGAGAAGCCCGACGTCATGGGCCAGTTCGTCGGCTGCCTGCGCGGCATCTCGGAGGCCTGCGTGGCCCTCGACTTCCCCATCGTTTCCGGCAACGTCTCGCTCTACAACGAGACGCAGGGGCGCTCGATCCTGCCCACGCCCACCATCGGTGGCGTCGGCGTCGTGGCGGACGTGAACGTCCATGCCACGCTCGCCTTCAAGCGCGCGGGCGAGGCGATCCTTCTCGTCGGCGACACGGCGGGTTGGCTCGGACAGTCCGTCTACCTGCGCGATATTCTCGGCCGCGAGGAAGGCGCCCCGCCGGCCGTCGATCTCGCCGCCGAGCGGCGCAACGGCGATTTCGTGCGCTCCCTCATTCTCGACAAGCGCGTCAGCGCGGTGCATGATCTGTCGGACGGCGGCCTGCTGGTGGCGCTGGCCGAGATGGCGATCGCTTCGGGAATCGGCGCCATGCTCGCGCCCGCACTGCGGGACGTACCGGCGCACGCCTTCTGGTTCGGCGAGGATCAGGCGCGCTACGTGCTGACGCTCGCCGAGGACGACGTCGCCGCCGTGAAGGCGGTTGCGCGCGCGGCGGGCGTGCCCGTGGCGCGGCTGGGGACGACCGGCGGCGATACGTTGCGTCTCGATGACGGCGAGGCCATATCAGTCGAGGACCTGCGCCGCACCCACGAGGCGTGGTTGCCGGATTACATGAAACAATCATCATAACGACATGATCAAAGAGGGTTTATAGCGACATGGCAATGGATGCGGCTGAGATTGAAGCTCTGATCAAGGCGGCGATACCGGATGCCGTTGTCGAGATACGTGATCTGGCCGGCGACGGCGATCATTACGCGGCGACCGTCATCTCGCCCTCGTTCGCGGGCAAGTCGCGTGTGCAGCAGCACCAGATCGTCTATGCCGCCCTGCAGGGCCGCATGGGCGGCGAGCTGCACGCCCTTGCGCTGACGACGGCGGCGACGCAAGATTAGCTATTCAAGAATGTTCCGGCGGCGACGCCTGAAAGGATCGGTTCATGTCTGACGCGCTTGCATTCATCGACAACGAGGTGAAGTCCAACGACGTCGTGCTTTTCATGAAGGGCACGCCGGATTTTCCGATGTGTGGCTTTTCCGGGCAGGTGGTGAAGATCCTCGACTACATCGGCGTCGCCTACAAGGGCGTCAATGTGCTGGAGAGCGACGACCTGCGTCAGGGGATCAAGGAATACACCAACTGGCCGACGATTCCGCAGCTCTACATCAAGGGCGAGTTCGTCGGCGGCGCGGATATCGTGCGCGAGCTGTTCCAGGAAGGCGAACTGCAGAAGATCCTCGCCGAGCACGGTATCGAAGCGACGGCGGCTGGTTGAGCAGCCGCCTTTCGGGCATCGAGGCGACGGCGGCCGGCTGATCAGCCGCCGATTGCGGCGCGCACGAGCGTGATGGCGTCGTCCGATGCCCATTCGGCCGCGCCGGCGAGATGGCCGAGCGCGCAGCCCTCCGCATCGACGAGGATGGTGGTCGGCATGCCGAAGGCCTTGCCGTCTGATCGCAGCGTCTGAAAGATCTTCGCCTTCGGGTCGCTGTAGCGGACGAGGCGGTCGATGCCGTTGTCGGCGAGCCACTGGACCGCCTTCCCGGGATCGCGCGTGTCGATGTTGACGGCGACGACCTCGAAGTCGTCGCTGCCGAGCTGTTCCTGCAAGGCGTTGAGGGCCGGCATCTCGGCCCGGCACGGCACGCACCACGTCGCCCACAGGTTGAGCAGGACGGTGCGCCCGCGAAAGTCCCTGAGCGTCAGCGGCGCGCCCTCCGGCGACAGGAAGGCGAGTTCCGACAGGGGCGTGGGGCGGTTCTCGATCTGCACCGCCGCCACCTCGCCGACCGCGAGCGGCTTGAGGCGGGCGAGCAGCTCCGTGGAGGCGCGGCATGCGCCGGCCTCGCCGCTGCCGGCGCCCCGGTTGAGCTGGAAGGCGATCACCCCGCCCACGAGCCCCACGGCGGCGGCGGCGAGAATGGCAAGGCTGCGGGAGGATAGGGGCATCGTGCGGATCGATCCGGAATGGGCCTGATACTGTCGGCTGCAAGATAGGCTATTGCGCGCCGATCTCAACCGGGCATCGGGTCGCTCCGGCGGCTGTGGTGCATGATTGCGGCGATTGTGCGTTCACATGCGCGTGCTTGATTATGTGCGATTGAGGGTTAGAAATGTCGCGGCAATTCGCTATAGTGCCGGCGATTTTTGGAGATCTGGCCTTGTCCTCGTCCTCTTCGCAATCCAGCCGGCGCTATCCGCGCGCCCTTGTCCGCTTCTGCCTCGTGGCGGCCGTCTGCGCTCTGGCCGCCGGCTGCGGGCGGCGCGGCGCGCTGGAATATCCCGTCGATCCGAACGATCCGCGCGTCGTCGAATCGGGCCTGCGCGTCGAGTCGTCCGGGCGCGAGGGCCAGAGGGTGATCCGCGGCTATGTGACGCCGGACCGCAAATTCGCGCTCGATCCGCTGCTTTGACTTTTGACCGCTTCGCACCGGTGATTCCATGCATCATTTTTCCTATTCCCACGGTGTGCTGCATGCCGAGGACGTCGATCTGACGGCGCTCGCGGGCGAGGTCGGCACGCCGTTCTACTGCTACTCGACGGCGACCATCGAGCGTCATTACCGGGTGTTTGCGGAAGCCTTCGCCGACGTGCCGTCGCTGGTGTGCTTCGCGGTGAAGGCGAACTCCAACCAGGCGGTGATCGCGACGCTGGCGCGCCAGGGGGCGGGCGTCGACATCGTCTCGGAGGGCGAGCTGCGCCGGGCGCTGGCCGCCGGCGTGCCTGGTGAGCGCATCGTCTTTTCCGGCGTCGCCAAGACGCGCGAGGAGATGGCGGCGGCCCTGAAGGCGTGCATCCTGTGCTTCAACGTCGAATCCGAGCCCGAGCTCGAGGCCCTGTCGGAGGTTGCGGTGTCGCTCGGGGTGAAGGCGCCGGTCTCGGTGCGCGTCAACCCGGACGTCGATGCGCTGACCCACGCCAAGATCTCCACCGGCAAGTCCGAAAACAAGTTCGGCATTCCGCTGTCGCATGCGCGTGACGTCTACGCTCGCGCGGCGGCGCTGCCGGGCTTGCGCATCACCGGCGTCGACATGCACATCGGCAGCCAGATCACGGAGCTTGCGCCCTTCGACAACGCCACGGCGCTGATCGCGGAACTCGCCCGCGACCTCTTGGCGCAGGGCCACAAGCTCGACCACATCGATCTCGGCGGCGGGCTCGGCATTCCCTATCAGGAGGATGCCGAACCGCCGCCGCTGCCCTCCGCCTATGCCGAGATCGTCAAGAGCCACACGCGCGGGCTCGGCCTCAAGCTCGTGTTCGAGGTCGGCCGCATGATCGTCGGCAACGCCGGCATTCTGGTGACGAGGGTCATCTACGTGAAGCAGGGCGAGGGGCGCACCTTCGTCATCGTGGACGCGGGCATGAACGACCTCATCCGCCCGACCCTCTACGAGGCCTATCACGCGGTGCAGCCCGTGCGCGAGACGGCGGCGGACACGCCCCGCATCGTCGCCGACGTGGTGGGGCCGGTGTGCGAGAGCGGCGACTACCTCGCCCTTCAGCGCTCGCTGCCGGCGGTCCAGCCCGGCGACCTCCTGGCGGTGATGACGGCGGGCGCCTATGGCGCGACGCTGTCGAGCACCTACAACAGCCGCCTGCTCGTCCCGGAAGTGCTGGTGAACGGCACGCAGGCCGCCGTGGTGCGCCCGCGCCCAAGTTACGACGACCTCATCGGCCTCGACCGCGTGCCGAACTGGCTGACGGCTTAGATCATTTCATCATTTCACAGAAACGCTGAAATGATCCAACTCTTTGATTTTGAGAGAATTCATGCCGATCAAATGATTTCATTTGATCGGAACGCGCTCTAAGGCCACCGCGCCCTTGGCGGCAGCGACGACAGGATCGATGTCACGTTGCCGCCAGTCTTGAGGCCGAAAATCGTGCCGCGGTCGTGCAGCAGGTTGAACTCGGCATAGCGGCCGCGGCGCACTTCCTGCTCGATGACGTCGGTTTCCGTCCACGATGTCGCGAAGTTGGCGCGCACGATCTGCGGATAGGCGCTGCGGAACGCCTCGCCCACTGCCTGCGTGAAGGCGAAATCGGCCTCGACGTCTCCCGACCAGTGGTGGTCGTAAAAGATGCCGCCGATGCCGCGCGGCTCGTCGCGGTGGGGCAGGAAGAAGTAGCGGTCGCACCATTCCTTGTATGTGTCATAGGGCGCCACCGCCGCATGCGCCTCGCAGGCCGTGCGCATGGCGGCGTGGAAGGCGAGGGCGTCCGGGTCGTCCTGTGTGCGCCTCCGGTCGAGCACCGGCGTGAGGTCGCCGCCGCCGCCGAACCACGCCTTCGTCGTCACCACGAGGCGGGTGTTCATGTGCGCGGTCGGCACGTTCGGGTTCCACGGGTGGGCGATGAGCGAAATCCCCGAGGCCCAGAAGCGCGGGTCTTCCGACGCGCCGGGAATCTGGTTGCGGAACTCGGGCGAGAACGCGCCGAACACGGTCGAGACGTGCACGCCCACCTTCTCGAACACGCGGCCCTTCATCAGCGACATCACGCCGCCGCCCCCCGGCAGGCCGTCCGCGCCGGTGCGCGTCCACGGCTCGCGGATGAAGCGGCCGGGCTTGTCCGCGCCCGGAAAGAAGGGGCCGGTCGCCGCGTCCTCCAGCGCCTCGTAATCGGCGAGGATGCGGTCGCGCAGGTCGGCGAACCACGCGCCGGCGCGTGCCTTGAGGTCGTCCAGATTCTCGGGCAAAGCCATGGCTGCGGGCTCCGGATGGGGTGGGGGAGGCCGCGCCGCGCCGGGTGCGCGGGCGCACGGCGCAAGACGCGATTGTTCCTCAAGCGCATAGGCCCATGCGGCCCGGGCGTCAATTGGACACTCAAAAAACGTCAAAATGCACTATATGCATCCTATGCATCGGGCGGGTTGAGTGCGGCTGTGACGGCGCGGGCTCAGACGGGAGCCCCCGAGAGGAGAATGGTATGTTCCGCTGGTTCGAGACGCGCATCGACCCGTTCAAGGAGGCGCCCATCGAGCGTCCGCCCGCGACGCTGCTCGCCTTCTACTGGCATTTTGTCCGCCAGATCTGGCCGGTGTTCATCGCGCTCATCCTCGCGGGCGGCGTCACGGCGACGCTCGAAGTGATGATGTTCCGGTATATCGGCGAAATCGTCGACATCGTCGGCAAGACCGATCCCGCCCAGATCTTTTCGGAATACGGCCCCACCTTCCTGATCATGGCCTTCGTGGTGCTGGTGGCGCGCCCGGTCAGCTCCGTGCTGCACGACATGATCACGCGTCAGATGCTGATACCCACGTTTCCGGCGCTCGTCCGCTGGCAGGGGCACCGCTATCTCATCCGCCAGAGCCTCGAATTCTTCCAGAACGATTTCGCCGGCAGGCTCGCGCAGCGCGTCATCCAGACCGGCATGGCGCTGCGCGAGTCGGTGGTCGAGGTGTTCGGCTCGCTGTGGTTCGTGATCATCTACGCCGGCGGCGCCGTGGTGCTGTTCGCGGATGCCGATTTCTGGCTCGCCGTGCCGCTGATCGCGTGGATCGCGCTCTATATCCTGACGCTGTCGTGGTTCGTGCCGCGCATCCGCGACAGTGCGCGCGCCGTCTCGCACGCGCGCTCCACGCTCACCGGGCGGGTGGTGGACGGCTACACCAACATCACCACGGTGAAGCTCTTCGCCCATGCCGAGCGGGAGGACGCCTACATCCGCGATTCGATCGCCGACAACGTCGCCGCCACCCAGGCGCAGACCCGGCTCGTCACGCTGATGTCGGCGGTGGTCACCACGCTGAACTGTTTTCTCATCGGCACCACGGCGGGCCTCGCCGTGTGGCTGTGGAGCGCCGGCAGCGTGACGGTGGGCGCGATTGCGCTCTCCACCGGCCTGGCGATCCGCATCTACAACATGTCGGGCTGGATCATGTGGGTGGTGACCGGCATTTTCGAGAACGTCGGCGTGGTGCAGGAAGGCATGGAGACGCTGTCGCGCGCCCACGCCGTCACCGACAGGCCGGATGCGAAGGTGCTGAACGTGACGCGCGGGGCGGTGGATTTCGACCGCATCCGCTTTCATTACGGGCGCGAGTCGGGCGTGATCGAGAACCTCACGCTCAACATCGCGGCGGGCGAGCGCGTCGGCCTCGTCGGGCGCTCGGGCGCGGGCAAGTCGACGCTGGTCAACCTGCTCCTGCGCTTCTACGACCTGCAGGGCGGGCGTATCATGATCGACGGGCAGAACATCGCCGACGTGACGCAGGAGAGCCTGCGCGCCTCCATCGGCATGGTGACGCAGGATACCTCGCTGCTGCACCGCTCGGTGCGCGACAACATCCGTTACGGCAAGCCCGGCGCCACCGAGGAGGAGATCTGGGCCGCCGCGCGGCAGGTCCATGCCGACGGCTTCATTCCCGGCCTCATCGATCCTTTCGGCCGCCGGGGGCTCGACGCCCATGTCGGCGAGCGGGGCGTGAAGCTCTCCGGCGGCCAGCGCCAGCGCATCGCCATCGCGCGCGTGCTGCTGAAGAACGCGCCCATCCTGGTGATGGACGAGGCGACGTCGGCGCTCGATTCCGAGGTGGAGGCCGCCATCCAGGACGAGCTCGATACCATCATGGCCGGCAAGACGGTGATCGCCATCGCGCACCGGCTGTCGACCATCGCGCGCATGGACCGCCTCGTCGTGCTGGAGCAGGGGGAGATCGCCGAAATGGGCACCCATGACGAGCTGCTGCGCCGGGGCGGCATCTATGCCGGCCTGTGGCGGCGCCAGTCGGGCGGCTTCCTGGGCGTCGAGGAGCAGCCGCTCAAGCTGGCGGGCGAATGAGCGCCGATCCGCTGCTGCGGCTGGCGCTCTATCAGCCGGACATTCCGCAGAATGCCGGCACCATGCTGCGGATGTGCGCCTGTTTCGGCATCGCGGCCGAGATCATCGAGCCGGCGGGCTTTCCCGTGTCTGACAGGGCGTTTCGCCGCGCGGGGATGGACTATCTCGACGATGTCGTCATCAACCGGCACGATTCCTGGTCGAGGTTTCAGGAATGGCGGAGCGGTGCGGGCGCGCCGCGTCTGGTGCTGACGACGACGCGCGCCACGGCGACGCACGTCGGCTTCGCCTTCCGGCCCGGGGATATCGTGATGGTCGGGCGCGAATCGGCGGGGGTGCCGGAGGAGGTGCACGCGGCGGCGGACGCGCGCATCGTCGTCCCGATCCGCCCCGGCCTGCGCTCCATCAACGTGGCGGTGACGGCGGCCGTCGTCATCGGCGAGGCGCTCAGGCAGCTTGGCGGGTTCGACGGCCTCGCCGCCCGTGCCTGAGCCCGGTGTTGTGAACGCATCAATCATCATCGGGGCGTGCGATCGGGAGGCTGGCGTGCTAACCTTGGACCGGATGACGATTATGGCAATGCAAGGACAGACCTCGTGAGCGGCGCAGGGCGGGAGCGGCAGGCTCCCGACGCACAGGTTCGAGACCGCGACATCAGGGCGCGGCTGGAGCGCGCCGTGCGCCTTTCCCGCGCCTCGCTCTATGCCGAGCGCCTGTGGCCGCGCCTGTGGCTGCCCTTCGGCGTTGCGGGCGTCTTCGTCGTGGTGTCGTGGCTCGGTTTCTGGGCGCTGCTGCCGGCCGGCGGACGCATGGCGGGCACGCTGCTGTTTGCGGCGCTTTTCGTCGTGGCCTGCATTCCGGCCATCGCCCGGCGCTATCCGTCACGGCAGGAAGCCTTGCGGGCGCTCGACGCCGGGGCGGGCTACGACAACCTGCCCGATCCCGCGAGCCTGCTCGACGACCGGCAGGCGCTGGGGCTCAACGATCCGGCGAGCCGGGCGTTGTGGGCGCTGCATCGCCGCCGGGCCGAGGCCGCGGTGGAGCGCCTGCGCCCACCCGCGCCGAGGCCCGAGACCGCTTCATACGATTATTACGGCCTGCGCGGAGCGCTCGTCGTGGCGCTGGTCGCGGCGGCGTTCATCGCCGGCAACGAGCGCGGCTGGCGGCTGGCGCTCGCTTTCGACTGGCGGTCGGAGGCGGCTGTCGATCAGGTCGCGCTGCGCGTCGACGGCTGGATCGATCCGCCGGCCTACACGCGCCTGCCGCCGGTGATGCTCGATCTGGCGCGGGCCGGTGCGCGCGACGTTTCGGTGCCGGAGGGCAGCGTGCTGGTCCTGCGCTTCGCGGGCCAGGGCGGCGAGCATCTCGCCGGGGACATCGAGGCCTCGGGCGGCCTGGAGGAGCGCGCGGCGGCCACGGCCGGCGGCGACGGCATCACCGAACGGCGCTATGAGGTGACCGGCGCGGCGCGGGTCGACGTGGAGGCGGGCGGCGGCCGGGCGGTGCTGAACATCGCCGTCGTTCCCGACGAGCCGCCGACCATCGCGTTCGTCGGCGAGCCGGAGGCGACGCGCCGCGGCGGCCTCACCATCGCCTACAGGGCCGGCGACGATTACGGCGTGACGCAGGCGCAGGGCATCGTCTCGCTGCCGGGAGACGAGGCGGAGCAGACGCTCGTGCCCGCACCCGTGATCGCGCTGCCGCTGCCACGTGGCGGCGACGCGCCGCAGGAGCTGCGCACCACGGCCGATCTCGCCGCCCATCCCTGGGCCGGGGCCGAGGTGCAGCTCACGCTCGTGGCGCGCGATGCCGCCGATCAGGAGGGGCGCAGCGAAACGCTGACCGTGACCCTGCCGCAGCGTCCGTTCAACAATCCGCTGGCGCGGGCGCTCGTCGAGCAGCGGCGCAATCTGGTGTTCCGCCCGCATGACTGGCGCGACGTGCGCATGGCGCTCAGGGCGCTCCGGATCGCCCCGGAACTGTTCACGCCCGATGCCTCCGTCTATCTCGGTCTGGTGACAGCCGACAGGCTGCTGTCGGGCGCGCGCAAGCAGGAGGATCTGGTCGCGGCGGCGGAATTCCTCTGGAACATGGCGGTGGCGATCGAGGACGGTGACGCCTCCGACACCGAGAAGGCGCTGCGCGCCGCCCAGCAGGCGCTGCAGGAGGCCATCGACCGCAACGCGCCGCCCGAGGAAATCGCCCGCCTCGCACAGGAGCTGCGCGACGCGCTCAACCGCCATCTGGCCGAGATGGCGCGCAACCTGTCACGCAACCGCGACCAGACCGCGCAGAACCAGGGCCAGCCCTCCCGCACCATCACGCCGGAGGAGCTTGCGGCGATGATCGACCGCATGGAGCGTCTGGCGCAGGAGGGCGACATCGCCGGCGCCCAGCAGCTGATGGAGCAGTTGCGCGACATTCTCGACAACATGCAGATGGCGCAGGGCGGCGAGGGCAGCGGCTCGCAGGCCGGCGAGGCGGGGCGGGCGATGCGCTCGCTCGACAACATGATCCGCAACCAGCAGCGCCTGCGCGACGACACGTTCCGCCAGAACAACGAACTGGCGGAAGGCGGCGCGCCGCAGCAGGGCGGCGAGCCGGGCCAGGGGCAGGGTCCGGGAGCGGGCCAGGGCCAACAAGGCCAACAAGGCCAGGGCGGCCAGCAGGATCTGGCCGGACGCCAGCAGGCCCTGCGCCGGCAGCTCGAACGGCTGCAGCAGGGGCTCGCGGACCAGGGGCTTGCGGCGGAGCCGGGGCTGGACGCGGCCGGCCGCGCCATGCGCGACGCCGAGGAGCGGCTGGGGGAAGGCGACGGCGAGGGGGCGGTGGATGCCCAGGGGCAGGCGTTGCAGGCGCTGCTGAATGGCGCGCAGGGGCTCGCCCAGCAGATGCAGCAGGCCCAGCAGGGCGAAAACGGCGAGCCCGGCCAGCAGAGCGCTCAGGAGCCGGGCGGGCGGGACCCGCTCGGCCGCCTCTCCGGCAATCGCCGCTGGTCGGACGGCGACACGCGCGTGCCCGAGGCGGACGAATCGGCCGTCGCGCGGGCCCGGCGCATTCTGGATGAGTTGCGCCGCCGACTCGGCGATCCGACGCGTCCGAGCGAGGAGCGCGACTATCTGGAACGGCTGTTGCGCCGCGACTGACGACGCCGACAACGACAACGCTCAGAAAGGACCGGAGGGAATCATGGGAGCGCTCGGCTATGTTCTGGTGCCGCTGACGGCGGGGGCCGTCGCCGTCGTGCTGGTGCTCGGCCTCGTCAACATGATGCGCGGCGGCAGCCCCGAACGGTCGCAGAAGCTCATGCAGCTGCGCGTGCTGCTCCAGTTCGTCGCCGTTCTGGTGGTGCTGCTCGTGCTGTGGATCGGCGCGCGTTAGAGCGCAGGTTCTGATTCCGTCAGAACGTGCGTTCCAGTTTCTTGAGTTTGCGCAGCTTTGTCGACGAAAAGTGGTACCCGCTTTTCTGCACGCTGCGGATGATCGGAGCCCGGCATGGTTCGTCTCAACCGCATCTACACCCGCACGGGCGACGACGGCACCACCGGCCTGACCGGCGGCGAGCGGCGCAGCAAGCACGACCTGCGCATCGAAGCGCTCGGCGCGGTCGACGAGGCCAACGCCGCCATCGGCCTGGCGCGGCTTCACACTGCGGGCGACGTCGACGCCAGCCTCGCGCGTGTCCAGAACGATCTGTTCGATCTCGGCGCGGACCTGTCGACGCCCCCAGGAGGAGCGCAGGAGCCGGAGGACCCGGAACGGTTCGAGGCGCTGCGTGTCGTCGCCGCGCAGGTCGGGCGGCTGGAGGCCGACATCGATGCCTTCAACGCCGCCCTTGCCCCGCTGCGCTCGTTCGTGCTGCCGGGCGGCACGCCCGCTTCCGCCGCGCTGCACCTCGCGCGCACCATCTGCCGCCGCGCCGAAAGGCTCGCCTTCGCCCTGGCGGAACGGGAGCCGGGCAAGGTCTCGCCCATCCTGCTGCAATATCTCAACCGGCTGTCCGACCTGCTGTTCGTGCTCGCCCGCATCGCCAACGACCATGGCGCGCGCGACGTGCTGTGGCGTCCGGGCGCGGAGCGCTAAAGCGCCCTCCGATCAGTTTGATCGATCAGAATCCGCCCAAAAGACAGAAGCAGGGGCCGGTCGGCGCACGCAAGGCAGAACTTCCACGACGGAGATTGACAAGCGCGAGCTTGCGTCGTTACGGTCTCGGCGGCCGGATCAAACAACTGTTAGGCCATTCGGGCAAATGCGGGCGGTGTGGCGGAAATGTCGGACAACGGAAGAAAACCGGGTCGTGACGCCTTCCGGGCGTCCGCCGACCGCGCTAAACTGTGATAGCCAGATTACTTGATAATAATTACAAACAATTTCAAGCGGATAGCAAGTCAGAAGTGCGCCAAGGAGATCGTCAATGAAAGTGCTGGTGCCCGTCAAGCGGGTGGTGGACTATAATGTCAAGATCCGGGTGAAGCCCGATGGGACGGGTGTTGATCTCGCCAATGTCAAGCAGTCGATGAATCCCTTCGACGAGATCGCCGTCGAGGAGGCGCTGCGTCTCAAGGAAGCGGGCAAGGTGACGGAGGTCGTCGTCGTGTCGATCGGCCCGACGCAGGCGACGGAGACGCTGCGCACCGGCCTTGCGATGGGCGCGGACCGGGGCATCCTGGTGAAGGCCGAAGGCCGGGTCGAGCCGCTCGCCGTTGCCAAGGTGCTGGCGAAGATCGTCGATCAGGAAAAGCCCGATCTCGTCATTCTCGGCAAGCAGGCGATCGACGACGACTCCAACCAGACCGGCCAGATTCTCGCCGCCCTCCTCGGCTGGGCGCAGGGTACCTTCGCCTCGAAGGTGGAGCTCGGCACGGAGAGCGTCGACGTGACGCGCGAGGTCGACGGCGGCCTCCAGACGGTGTCGCTGAAGCTGCCGGCCATCGTCACCACCGACCTGCGCCTCAACGAGCCGCGCTACGCCTCGCTGCCCAACATCATGAAGGCGAAGAAGAAGCCCATCAGCGAGCACACGCCCGAGGAGCTCGGCGTCGACGTCGCGCCGCGTCTCAAGGTGCTCAACACCACCGAGCCGGCGAAGCGTCAGGCGGGTGTCAAGGTGGCCGATGCCGCCGAACTGGTGTCGAAGCTCAAGGAAGCGGGAGTTCTCTGATCATGACGACGTTGCTGATTGCCGATCACGACAATGGCGCTCTCAAGGACGGCACGGCCAAGGCGCTGACGGCGGCCCGCGAGCTCGGCGCGCCGGTGCACGTGCTGGTGGCCGGGCAGAATGCCCGCGCGGCCGCCGACGCGGCGGCGAAGCTCGAAGGCGTCGAGAAGGTGCTGCTTGCGGACGACGCCATCTACGCCCACGCGCTGGCCGAGCCGCTGGCGGCGCTGGTGGCGGGGCTCGCCGAGGGCTACAAGGCGATCGTCTCCCCCTCGTCGTCGAGCGGCAAGAACGTGCTGCCGCGCGTCTCGGCGCTGCTCGACGTGGCGCAGGTGTCGGACGTCACGAAGGTGGTCTCGCCCGATACGTTCGAGCACCCGATCTACGCCGGCAACGCCATCGAGACCGTGCAGACGACGGATGCGAAGCAGATCCTGACCATCCGCACGGCGGCCTTCAAGGCGGCCGGCGAAGGCGGCTCCGCGCCGGTGGAGGCCGTGGCAGTGGCGGCCGATCCGGCGGTGTCGCAGTTCAAGGGCGAGGAAGTGGCGAAGTCCGAGCGGCCGGAGCTGACGGCGGCGAAGGTGATCGTCTCGGGCGGGCGTGCGCTCGGCTCGGCGGAGAAGTTCCAGGAGGTCATCGCACCGCTCGCCGACAAGCTCGGGGCCGCGATCGGCGCGAGCCGCGCGGCGGTGGACGCGGGCTATGCGCCCAACGACTGGCAGGTGGGGCAGACGGGCAAGGTCGTCGCGCCGGATCTCTATGTCGCCGTGGGCATTTCCGGCGCCATCCAGCACCTGGCCGGCATGAAGGACAGCAAGGTCATCGTCGCCATCAACAAGGACGAGGAAGCGCCGATCTTCCAGGTGGCCGATTACGGCCTCGTGGGCGATCTGTTCAAGGTCGTGCCGGAATTGCAGCAGGCGCTGGGCTGAGCCGCCGGCGTCCCGAACGGGTCTTCAGGCGGATGTGATCGTCCGCCTGAAGAAAATACGTCAAAATAAGTCTATATAAGATGTCCTGCAACGAGGGGTGGGGGGACAGGCTGTTCTGGCGCCCGGGGCGTTTGGCTATACCATTCAGCAACGTTTGAACGGACGGACAACATGTCGATCGAAATTCGCAAGGTGGGCGTCATTGGGGCTGGCCAGATGGGCAGCGGCATCGCGCAGGTCGCCGCGGCGGCAGGCTATGACGTGGCGCTCAACGACATCAACGAGGAGCGCGTCAACGCTGGCCTCGCCACCATCAACGGCAATCTCTCGCGGCAGGTGTCCAAGGGCAACCTCAGCGAGGACGAGCGCGGGCAGATCCTGGCGCGGATCGTTGCCGCCACGAGCTACGAGCAGTTCGGCGACAGCGACATCGTCATCGAGGCGGCGGTCGAGAACGAGGACATCAAGCGCAAGATCTTCCAGGCGCTGTGCCCGGCGCTGAAGCCGTCCGCCATCATCGGCACCAACACCTCCTCCATCTCCGTCACGCGGCTCGCGTCCACCACCGACCGGCCGGAGCAGTTCATCGGCATCCACTTCATGAACCCGGTGCCGGTGATGCAGCTCGTCGAGGTCATCCGCGGCATCGCCACCTCCGAGGAGACCTACGAGGCGACGCGGGTTCTGGTGGAGAGGCTCGGCAAGAGCCTGACGGTGGCCGAGGACTTCCCGGGCTTCATCGTCAACCGCATCCTGCTGCCGATGATCAACGAGGCGATCTACACGCTCTACGAGGGCGTCGGATCGGTGGAATCCATCGACACCGCCATGCGGCTCGGCGCCAACCATCCCATGGGTCCGCTGCAGCTCGCCGACTTCATCGGCCTCGACACCTGCCTGTCGATCATGCAGGTGCTGTACGAGGGGCTCGCCGATTCCAAGTACCGGCCGTGCCCGCTGCTGGTGAAATACGTCGAGGCCGGCTGGCTCGGCCGCAAGACGCGCCGCGGCTTCTACGACTATCGCGGCGAAAAGCCGGTGCCGACGCGCTAGAGCGCGTTCCGATCAAATGAAATCATTTGATCGATAGGAATTCGCCCAGAACTCGGAAATGTGTTCGCGCCACGCGGGCAGGCATCACGCAAATGTGAAATCCGGCCGTTGGGCCGGATTTCTTGTTGGAGCGGGTTCAGCACGCCTGCCAGCTCCGGATGCGCCGGGCGCCGTCCGCCCCGCGCGCCTCGCGGGCAAGGCCGTAGTGCGCCGCGAGGCGTTGCAGGGCGAGTTTCAGCACCACCTTTCCCGAGCGCGGCGGCCAGTGGCGTTCGCGTTCGACATCCTCGATGCGTTTCAGGAAGCCGCAGACGTCGAGCAAGATGCCGGCGTAATCGCCGTCGACGGCTTCGAGCGCCCGGTTCAGGCGCTGGCGGGCGGAGACCATGGCGTCCGTGGCGACTGCCGGGCCGCCGCTGCCGCCGCCCGCCGGCGACCACCGGCTGGTGACGCGCGGCATGATCCGGGCCATGGTCATGTCCCGCCGCAGGCGCTCTCCGGCCTCGAAGCAGGTGGCGTCGATGAAGGGCTCGCCGTTGCGGTCGCGTCGTCTGTGCAGCCAGGCGAGCGGGCTTTCGGCCTCGTTGATCGCCACCTTGACCGATTCCGCGCCGTCCCGCAGCACCGCCTCGCCGATCACGCGGTCGGGGCCGGCGGCCGCTGTCCCGGCGACGCCTCTTGCATCGCCCCTCGCACCGCCCTTGGCCTTGCGGCGGGGTGTCCTCGCCGGCAGGGCGGCGCTGGCCGCGTCGTCCCCCGGCTTCCCGGCTGTTTCCTCGGGCAGCCGGCCCGCTGCTGCGCGGCCGGCGTCGGTCAGCGTGAGCGTGCCGGGCGACGTCTCGCGCACGAGGCCGCGCTGCGTCAGGAGTTCCGCGGCGGCGGCGGACACGGTCCCCCGGCCGAGCGATATGCCGTTGCGTGTGCTCGACAGGATCACCCGGTCGGGCGTCAGGCTGCCGGTGACCGCAGCGTGTCCGGGTTCACCGAGGTGGCGAAGCAGGCGTGCGGCCTCGGCGATGGTCTCGGGCACGGGGGCCTCACGCATGGAGGAGCGGGCGCCATGTCGGGTCATTGCGCGCCTCCAGCGAGTTCGCGGGCTGTGTAAACCCGCGCCGATGGAGCGATGCGGTCAGCGATGTCCGCCCCATACTCCGCTCCATGCGGGGAGGCGAGCGCCGGCATCCGCGTCGGTCCATCCCATGCCGGGGCGCTTTCGGCGCACAAGGCGCCCTCGCGCGCGACGCCGGCGACGCGGCGCGCGAGGGCGTGTTCGAGGCAGGCGATCGCGAGGCTGAAGCCGGGGTCGGCATCGCGCCGGTCCTCGACGCGCCGGCATGCGTGGTCGACGGTCGAGCGGTGGCGGCCGAACGCCCGTCCCGTCGCGGTTGCGGAAAGGCCGAAGCCGATTGCGGCGAGGTAGATCGCCACGGCGCGGGCGAGCGCGGCAAGAGCGTCCTGCCGGCGCGCGCTGCGGATGCGGGCGAGCGGCGCCCTGAACGCCGAAGCCGCGCCGGCCTCGCACTGACGGCAGATCATGGCCTCGTACAGCAAGCGGTCGCCACCGCCGTGAACGCAATCGTTCCAGGACATCACAGCCTCCATACCCGATCATGCAAAGGAAATTATGCCTATCGACACGCGTTACGTTACGAAGATAGGATTATCATCCTATACATGAAAAACCAAGAGGGTATGGGGGGTTATTGACAGCTCTGTGCGCGAGGTTGCGGATAAGGGGCTGAACGGAGGCCGCCCGGCGGCCGGACATTGATGCAGGGCGATGCAGGAAAGGGCTTGTCCGGCCAAGCCTGTCCGGACGCCCCATCTGGA
>NZ_JBSEFH010000017.1:0-152861 GCF_053570585.1 Pseudochelatococcus sp. B33
GCTGGAGCGGGTGTAGGCCCGCCACGCGGCCTGGGCAACGGCGAGCCGGCGGCGGCCGGCCGCAACGTAACCACTGGCGCGGCCATAACTGATGAGTTATAAAATACCCGGATGGAGCATGTTCTTGACGTAAATTCAAAATCCGTCATCACAACATTCGTCATCGAAGACCGCCTTGTCCAGACGCCTCATCGATCCGCGCATCAAGCTGCGCCATATCGCCTGTTTCCTTGAGGTCGCCCGCCTCAGGAGCGTGACCGCCGCCGCGGACGCGCTCGCCATCAGCCAGCCGGCCGTCTCCAAGACCGTTCAGGAGCTGGAAGACCTGCTCGGTGCCGCGCTGTTCGACCGCAGCCGGCGGACCCTCGTCTTCACCCCGTTCGGGGAGGTGTTCCACCGCTACGCGGCCACGGGCATGGTCGCGCTGCGCCAGGGCATCGACGCCGCCAACCAGACGGGCCGCGCGGCCACCCTCAAGGTGGGGGCCCTGCCCACGGTCTCGGTCCGCATCCTGCCGCGGGCCGTGGAAATCTTCAGCGCCGGCAGCCCCGGCGTGCGCACGCACATCGTCACCGGCCCCAACGATTACCTGATTTCCGTGCTGCGCACGGGCGACGTCGATCTCGTCATCGGCCGCATGACCGAACCCGATGCGATGGGCGGCCTGACCTTCGAGCATCTCTACTCCGAGCGCGTGGTCATGGTGGTGCGCCCCGATCATCCGCTGCTCGGCGAGCGCGCGTTCCATCTGGGCATGATCGAGGATTATCAGACCCTGATGCCCACTCCCGACTCGCTGATCCGGCGCCTCGTGGACCGGCTGCTGCTCACCAACGGCGTCACGCAGTTGCGCGACGAGGTGGCGACGGTCTCGAGCGACTTCGGCCGCGCCTACGTCCGGCGCACCAATGCCGTCTGGATCATCTCCGAGGGCGTGGTAGCCAGCGACGTGGCCGAGGGGCAGCTGGCGCTGCTGCCCGTCGATACCGGCGAGACGCTCGGCCCCGTCGGCTTCACCAGCCGCACCGATACGCAGCCGACGCTTGCCGTCACCGGCTTCATGGAAGCCGTCCGGCAGGTCGCGGCGAGCATCGGCTGATGGCGTGCGCTACGTGTCCGAGAACCCGAACGGCGCGTCGGTGCGGCGGTAGTCGTCCGGCAGGATCTGGCGGCCGATGGGCGGTTCCGAGCGGGATGTGCAGGACGTCCGGTGGCAGAGCCGGCAGGTGATGCCGATCGGCGTGGGTGCCGCGGGCTGCGGGTGAGCGCGGCTGTAGACGAGCCGCTCGGCATGATGGGCCTCGCACACCAGCGCGATGGCGCGCTCGACTGTCGCCACGCCGAAGGCGCCGCCGCCCGAACTGACCGTGCGGGCGATCGAGAAGAACCGCTGGCCGTCGGGCAGTTCGAGCCATTGGGTGACGACCTTGCGCGGCGTGGCGAAAACCTGGTGCACGCTCCACAGCGGACAGCCGCCACCGTGGCGCGCGAACGGGAAGGTGCCGCTGTTCAGCCTCTTCGACACGTTCCCGGCGGCGTCCACCCGGATGAAGAAGAACGGCACGCGCTCATGGCCGGGTTTCTGAAGCGTGGTCAGCCGATGAGCTGTCTGCTCGAAGCTCGTCCCGAACTGGCGCGACAGCGCTTCGATGTCATACCGGCGGCTCTCGACCGCCCGGGCGAAGGCCGCATAGGGCATGATGATCGCCGCCGCGCAATAGGCCGCGAGCGCGCGGTGGGCCAGACGCCGGGCGTTGTCGGTTTCGAAATGCCCCTCCTGCGTGGCGTCGCGGATCTCCTGATCGAACTCCAGATAGGCGAGCTGCTGGGCGAGCTGAAAGTTGTGGCTCGCCGTATCCAGCGTGTCGTCGAGCAGCACGTCCTTCCGATGCCAGTCCAGACGCCGGAGGGAGCCTGTCATCACCTCGGGCGGCATGCGCCGCACGCGCAGGCCATGCCGCTCCTTGAAGGAGTTCGTCAGCCCGCCGGCTTCCGCGATCTGCGCCGACAGCCTTTCGGCGGCGGCATCGAGGATGGGAAAGCAGTTGCGCCGTGCCGACAGGAAGCTGCGCACCGCCGCAACCGGGTCCGCGGACGCGCCGATGCCCTCGCCCGAGCCGTCCTGCCTGCGGTCGGCGAGCGCGAACTGCTCCTCCTTGTAGGCGGTATGGAGCCGCAGGATCGCTTCGGCGACACCGGGAAAACCGTGCACGAGGTCGGCGATCTCCATCGACGGCAGATCGATGTCCGCGAAGATGGGATCGCGCATGACCGCCTGCAAGCGGGCGATCAGGTCGGGTCCGGTGTCGTCGCCGAAGCTGGAAAAATCGACCTTGTACGCCTTCGCGAGACGCAGCAGGGTTTCGGCCGTGACCGGCCGCTGATTGCGCTCCATGAGCGCGATGTAGGACGGCGAGATGTCGAGATCCGCCGCCATGTTGGCCTGGGTGAGCCCAAGGTCGCGACGCAGCCGGCGCAGACGTGGCCCCAGATAGACGCCGTGCTTCTCCATGCGGGCAATACAACATTACATTTTGATTTTGTAAAGTTTGATAATGCGACACGACCTCCTCTCGGTACGGCGACCGCAAGTGCTTCAACATCCATGCAAACTTTAGTCGGCCGGCTGGCTCGCCCTTCCGGTAGGCACGGCTTGCGGATAAATGCCGAAGGTTCCGAGGTTGAGACGGCGCAGCAGCGGCGCTCTCCATGCAACCGCCGAAACCACGCCCATGGTCAGGATGCCGCCGAGGATGACAGCGCGCGTGGGGCCGAGCAAGGATGCCGACAGGCCCATCTGCACGGCCCCCAGTTCATTCGACGAGCTGACGAACACCATGCGCACCGCCGCGATGCGGCCGCGCATGTGCTCGGGCGAGGCCAGTCGCAATATGGCATGGCGTATGACCATGCTGAGACCGTCGCAGATGCCCGCCAGGAACAGCGCCGCCATCGACAGGTAGAAATTGGTCGAGAAGCCGAATGCGATCATGCAAAGCCCGAAGCCGGCGATGATGAGATGCAGCACCAGACCGGCGTTCGCCCGCGGAATGAAGCGGATGGACAGAATGGCGGCAGTGAGCGCACCGGCTGCGATCGCCGCGCGCAGAAGCCCGAAGCCGGAGGGGCCGACATCGAGGATATCCGTGGCGAAGATGGGCAGAAGCGAGGCGGCGCCGCCGAAGAAAACCGCGAACAGGTCCAGCGCCATGGAGCCGATCAGCACCTGATTGCGGAAGACGTATTGAATGCCTTCGACGATGCGGGCGATCGGGCCGGGCGCGCCGGCCGGATGTTCCGGCACGGGTTTCTCCCCGATCCCGAGACCGTAGACGGCGCAGGCCGCCGCAAGCAGCGCCGCGAGAGCGGCATAGGTGACGACCGGGCCGGTCGCGGCCCAGAGGAAACCCGCCACCACCGGCCCGAGCATGTCGGATATCCGCGCCGTGGTGGAGATGACCGGCACGCCCTTGAGGACGAGGCCGACGGGCAGCACCTGGGCCTCGAGCCCCACTTCGGCAGGCGTCTGATAGGCGCGCAGGGAGGCGGAAAGCAGCGCGGCGATCAGCAGCGCCACGATCAGCAGGGTTTCCGTCGCCGTCACGGATATGAAGACCAGTCCGAGACAGACCAGCGCCAGGCAACCGACGGTGACGAGGACCAGCCGGCGCCGGCTGTGCCGGTCGGCCACCTCCCCGCCATGGAGTGCGAGGGTCAGCGCCGGGATGACCTGCACGAAGCCGAGCAGCGCGATGTCGATCGCCTGTTTGCGGGCGTCATAGACGTGGAAAGCCAGCATCACCGTCAGCGCTGACGCTGCGAAGCGTTCGATGGAATTGGCTGCCACGAGAGCGCGAAATTCCCGGTTGCCCCACAGGGTATGATCGAAAAAGCGTGACAGCATCATCTAGTCTCCGGAAGGAAAGTCTCGGGCGCCGTAAGCTTGGACAAAGTGCAACCGGGCAAGGTGCAATCGGACAAGAAAAAGGGGCCGGGCCCACCAGGGCCCCGGTCCCCGCGTGTGCCCGGGGATGTCGGAGGAGTCCCGGGGGTGATGCCTTACTCGACGGTGACTTGCGTGAAGTCCTGGTACCAGCTCTGCGCCTGAACGAAGCCCTTCACGTTCGGCGCCAGCGCGCGGGGGTTGAGGTCGTGGACGACGAAGAGGCGGGGCGCATCGTCGACAACGAGCGCGTGGGCCTCGGAGATCTTCTCGTCCTGTACCACCGGATCGAAGGATTCGAACGCTTCCTGCATCAGCTGATCGACCCTGTCGTTCTTGTACTCGCCCCAGTTGGAAATTTTGCCCATGCTGGTCACGTTGGTGTAGAAATTGGTCGGATCCCCAAAGGGCTGGCCGTGGTTGATGGCGTCGCGGTGCGGAACGCCGTCCGTGCCGGGCGGCGTGCGCATGCCCTGCAGAACGGTGCCCCAGTCGGCCACCTCGTATTCCACCTTGACGCCGACTTCGGCCAGCGATTGCTGAACGAATTCGGCCATCGGCAGCGGCACCATATTGCCCGAGCCCGCCGTGGGCAGCAGAACGCGGAAGCTGATCGGCTTGTCGGGGCCGTAGCCGGCTTCCGCGAGAAGCGCCTTCGCCTGCTCCGGATCGTAGATGTAGTTCTGCGTCGGGTGGCCGAAATACTTGTTGTCCTTCTGGTAGATGCCGACAGCGGGTACCGCCGTGCCGGAAAGCAGCGCCGCCATGCCCTCGCGGTCGATGGCATAGTTCAGCGCACGGCGCACGCGGACATCCTGGAGCGGGCCCTCCTCCTTCAGGTTGAAGCGCCAGGACCAGATATGAAGGTATGGCTTGGTGACGATCTGGAAGCCGGCAGCCTCGAGCGAGGGGATGGAATCGGGCATCGGAAACTCGATCCAGTCAACCTGGCCGGAACGCAGGGCCGCAACGCGGGTGTTGGCATCCGGAATCGGCAGAAGGCTCAGGCGTTCGACCTTGGGGATACGTGTCTTGTCCCAGTAGTCCTCGTTCCGGTTCAGCTCGATGGATTGCTGACGCGTGACGCTGACGAGCTTGAACGGGCCGGTGCCGGCGGGCTGGGCCTGAAAGGCGATCCAGTCGCTTCCGACCTTTTCGTACTGGCGCGGACTCACGATGAAAATACGCGAGACCTGATAGGGCAGCATGCTGAAAGGCACGCTCGTGACAATGGCGACCTGATTGTCGCCGACCTTCTCGTAGGAGGCGATCTGGGCCGTATAGCTGCTGTAGGATGCGGCGGCGGGATCGTAGTGCGGCGCGTCCTTCTTCAAGTGCCGGTCCAGGTTCCAGACGATGTCGTCGGCTGTCAGCGGCGAGCCATCATGAAATGTGACGCCATCGCGGATCGTGAAGATCCAGCGCTTGTTGTCGTCGGGGTCGATATGCCATTCCGTGGCGAGCCCCGGCGTCAGGTCCGCCGGTGCATCGGTGCGGGTAAAGTCCCAGTTCACGAGGGCGTCATAGATGGTGTAGCCCGCGAAGCGGCCACCCTCGCTGCCGTTGTCCGGAATGCCGCCGGTCGTCGGGACATCCGATGTCGTCATGGCGATACGCAATGTCTGGGCATGAGCACCCACGGCAAGGAGCGTGACCGCGCCCGCCAGGAGCAATGTCTTGAGCTTCAACATGATGAGTCCCCTTCTGGAGGCGGCGAGAACCCGCGCTTGTTCGTGTTTGGTCTGCCCCTGTCCGGGAACGCTTCTTCCCCCTGCGGTGCGGTATGGCGATGCATCGCGCATGTTATTGGCACGGCTCGTCCCTCCCCCGGGTTTGGCGCCGGTTGCGGAATCGAGGCCCATGCGTTGTCATGCCCGCCGGAGCGAGCCTGTCCGTATAGTGAAGGAGGTCCGGCACCGCAGTCCGTCGCGTCGAACAGGACTGCGGCGCCGCTCGTCAACCCAGGTCGCACGCCAGGTCGCACGGTGGCCTGGTCTCTGCCCGCTTCGGGCGCACCGTTCCACAGGAGATAGGGTGAAACCAGACCGGGACGAGCCTGTCATCCGGGTTGCGACCTGCCTGTCCGCATAGGCCAGACGCAGGTAAACCGGCCCACCGGCAGCGCTTCTTCCGAGCGAAGAACTGTCAGAGTAGCTATACGATGACGGCTTGAGTCATTGATGTCAAGTTACTTGATTGAAGGTCAAATTGCTTTTTTTACATGGCAGGCATGCAAGTAATGTATAAGATTAAATTTTAGGCATGAGAAGAGAATACCACGCCGATGAATGCTTTCGAACGCAGCATCGGGCGTGGATTCTGTGCACTTCAAAGACTCGGGGGCGTATTCACCCAAAGGATGCGGGCGACCTTGTCGCTCTTGTTGTGATAGCCGTGAGGCAAGGATGACGAAAAGAACAGGATATCGCCGGGATGCAGGACATAGCTTTTGCCATCGACGGTGACTTCCAGTTCTCCTTCAATCAGATAGCCCATTTCCTCGCCGACATGCTGGACGTCGTTGTCGCTGCGCACCTGCGGCGGGATATTGAGGATGTTGGCCTGCAGCAGCCCGTTCTTGGCGACCGGGATGATGCGCTCGAACCAGGCACCACGGCGGCCGAGCTCGGTATCGTCCTCGATCCGCGCCCGGCGGTTGTGGGGAAAATGATGAACCGGCCCCGACAGATTGTCGCCTTCGGCGAAAAGCTCGGCGATGCTGGTGTCGAGTTCGCTTGCAAGCCGGTGCAGGAAGGAGATGGAGGGGGTCAGTTTGTCGTTCTCGAGCTTCGACAACATGCTTTCCGAGCAATCGATGAGCTCGGCCAGCTCCTTGAGCCTGTATCCCTTGAGGAGACGGGCGTGCTTGAGTTTCGAGCCGATCCTGTATTCGTTCCGCAAGCTTCCCGGCTCCTGGCGAGGCCTGCGCCTCACGGTCGCCTCGGTTTCCTCCGGCGGCAACTGGACGGCGAGTTGCGGCGCACCCTGCTTCCTGTCATTCGATTGAACCATGTCGCTTCCTTTGGTGCCCCCAAGCCTCATCCTGAATGCACATTTAGCAGGCACTTGACTTATTATCAAGTCACTTGACAAACGAAAATCCGACGTTCAGGCTTGGGTCAACGTCAACTCTGGTGGGTGTCCGAGAGCCCCGTTGACGGGTCCTGGGGATCAATCGAACCAGCTTCGGCCTTTGGGCCGCGTACCATTTCCGAGTGCCATTCCGTTGCCGACACACGCCCGGCGTCGCGGGTCCGTGTGCGGAATTCGGAGCCGTTGACGCGACGGGCCGGACCGGCTTGCCGGGTTCGCGCGCGGACACGTCGTCGGACAGTTCTTTCAGTCGCCCCGGCTGCGGGGCCGACGGCCGCATGCCGGCCGCGACGAGGACAACAGACATGAACGAGCATATTCCCATGAGCACGGCCAACGACGTTGCCTTGCGCAAGCCGTTTCAACTCGAAGAAGCCACGATCGACGACATGCATGCCGCCATCAAGGCGGGCGACATTACCGTCGTGCAGATCGTTCAGCACTATATCGACCGGGCGCGCGCCTTCAACGGCGTGGCGAGCATGCTGGTGACAGAGGATGGCGCCGACATTCCGGAAGCCGCCGGGACGGTCCGCGCCACGGCGCCGCTGACGTTCCCGACCCGGACGGTCAAGGCCTCGGACATCCTGGAGGATCTCGACAGGTACAAGGGGCCGCCGCTTGAATTCGGCCGCATGGAGCCGACCGCCTCGAATCCGAGCGTCATGCAGCAATACGGCATGATCGTCGGCATGCCCGATGCCGGTCAGGTCAACGCGCTGGCGACGCTGAACATTCGCGGTGAACGGTCGGTGACGTGCGCCGGCGATTTCGACCGCCATCCCGATGAAGGGCCGCTGCCCGAGGGCGCGCCGGCAGTCGCCGAGATCTTCCGCCGCCATCCCGATGCGCTGGAGCAGGCAGCGTCGCTGGACGCCGCATACGGCACGAATCCGGATCTGGAGAAGCTGCCGCTTTACGGCGTGGTCTTTTCCTTCAAGGACCCCTTCGACTGCAAGGACATGCGTTCCACCGGCGGCGGGGACGCGGCCTATGACGTCGACTTCCCGGCCGAGGACCACGTGCTTGTCGACCAGATCCGCAAGAAGGGCGGCATCATCTTCGCCAAGGCGGTCAATACCGAATATAACGGCCGCGCGGGCGATCCCGGCGGCCGCCACGCCCCGGACAAGGTTCTGCCTTCCGTGCTCGGCTATCAGCGCTCGAGCTGGGCGGGGAACCCGTCCAACCCCTATGACACGACCCGCGCGGCGTCGCTCGGCTCCAGCTCCGGCTCCGGCGTGTCGGTCAGCGCCAACCTGTGCATGATCAGTCTGGGAGAGGAGACCCGCGCCTCCTGCCGAGGCCCGTCGAACCACAACTCGATCGCGCTCATCCTGCCGCACAAGGCCATGATCGGCTTTGACGGAGGCGCGATCGGCGCCGACATCTACTGCGACCGCACGGGCATTCACGCCCGCAAGATCGCCGACGCGGCAAAGGTTCTCGACGCGCTGAAGGACCCCGAAAACGGCTATTACGACCCGCGCGACCCGTTCACCACCGTGCCGCGCAGCTCGGTCCTGGGCACGCCCTATGCCAGCCACGCCAGGGGCAGCGGCGAGAAGGACGCATTGAAGGGCGTGCGCCTCGGCGTGATCCGCGAATCGATGATCGCCGCCGGCTCCAGGGCCGCCGAGCCCATCACGACCGCAGCCGCCAGGGAAATGAAGGCCGTGCTCCGGGATCACCTCGGCGCGACGCTGGTGGAATCCGCCGACCCGCGCTGGACGCCCGATCCGGAAATCGAACCGATGAAGGTCGATTTCCGCACCGCCCTCGCCCGCCTCGTTCCGGTTTTCATGCCGGATCTCCTGTTCCGCCTGAAGCCGGACGGCACGCCGCTGTTCAGGGAGTTCGCCGAGGCGATCGAGCCCACCGAGTTCCTGCCCGGCAAGGTTTTCGGCAGCGGCGGCATGAAGCCGATCGATTATCTCGTCGCCCTGGCCGACGGCGAAATCCCCCCGCCGTCCAACCTCGATATCGCCACGATCCAGCAGCAGGAACTGGCCAAGACGTTCCGCTATCACCTGCCGCAATACCTGAAGCGCCGGGCGAGGGACTGGGCGAAAAAAGGCATCACGGAAACGCTCGTCGACTTCGAGGCGTTGAACAAGCGCTCGAAATACTGGGGAGACGACCAGCGCGCCGCCTTCCTGAACTGGCAGGAGACCGTCGATCCCCGCAACCCGCTCGACGGGCGGCAGGGCGTCAATGAACGGATCATGCTGCGCGAGCTGCTGCGTCGCACCGACATGATGGTCATTCTGGAAAACAAACTCGACGTGCTGGTCCGCCTGCATACGCCGCTGCCGCCGGCCAAGATCGGCGGAGCCCAGGAGCCCGGGACGATCCAGAACATCCGCATCGAGTCGATGTACGGCCCGAATGCCGGCCTGACGGAAGTGCTGATCCCGGCAGGCTTCGTGCGTACGGTCTACGATCCGGTCCTGAAGCTCAACGAGGACGGCACGCGCTACGTGCCCACGCTCTCCGACGTGCCGACCGAACTGCCGGCGCCGGGGCTGCCGTTCTCCTTCGTGTTCCGTGCCGAGCCCGGCAAGGAGGACCTGCTGCTTAGCATCGCGTCGTCCTACGAGAATGCCTCGAAGCGCCGCGTTCCCCCGCCGGCCTTCGGGCCGATCCCGATGCGCAGCTGACGGTCGATGTCCGGCCGGCCCGCGCCGGCCGGCCCGTCCGCCGCCGCGGATGCCTGAAACCGGACCGCTGTGACCAAATAACAAATAGAATTGCTCAAGAAACAGACTTGACACTCGATGTTCCCGTACTCAAAATTTCTCATCAGATGAATGAATAGATCTATAGATCGAGATGCACAAAGCTAATCATCGAAACAAAGATGTTTATTGTCTTTATGCTTTGTGGGTAGGTTAAGAGAGCAAAACAAGAAAGAACTTCCAGACAAGAAGGGGAACCGATGTCTGAGCTCAAGCAACTGCCCGATCGCGGCGGTCCGGCCCAGCCGTTGCTGATCGTGAACGGACTGGTGAAGCACTTTCCGATCGGCTCTTTTCTGGGGGGCCGGCAGATGGTGCGCGCCGTCGACGGCCTCGATCTGACCATCGCCAAGCGGGAGACGCTCGGCATCGTCGGTGAATCGGGGTGTGGAAAATCGACGGCATCGCGGCTGATCATGTCGCTGATCCAGCCGACCGCCGGTGAGATCGTCTTCGACGGCGAGCTCGTGGGCGCGCCCGGCGGGCTCAGCCTCAAGGAATATCGCCGCCAGGTGCAGATGGTGTTCCAGGACAGCTACTCCTCGCTCAATCCGCGTCTGACCATCGAGGAGTCCATCGCCTATGCCCCGAAGGTGCATGGCGTGCCGCACGGCAAGGCGGTCGGCCGGGCACGCGAGCTGCTGGAGGCGGTCGGCCTTGCGCCCGCCCAATATGCGCGCCGCTTTCCGCATGAGCTGTCCGGCGGCCAGCGGCAGCGCGTCAACATTGCCCGGGCGCTTGCGCTCCAGCCGCGCCTGATCATTCTCGACGAGCCGGTGTCGGCGCTCGACAAATCGGTCGAGGCGCAGGTGCTGAACCTGCTGCTCGATCTCAAGGACGAGTTCGGGCTGACCTATCTCTTCATCAGCCACGATCTCAATGTGGTCGAGCATGTCGCCGACCGGGTGCTCGTCATGTATCTCGGCAAGGTGGCGGAAGTCGGATCCGTGGACGAGATCTTCCGCGCGCCGTCCCATCCCTACACCCGGGCGCTGCTGGCGAGCCGTCCGTCGATGGATCCTGCCCGCCGGCGTACCGAGCCGCCGCTCAGGGGCGACCCTCCCAATCCGATCAACCCGCCGTCGGGGTGTCGCTTCCGCACCCGCTGTGCCGCGGCCCGCGTCGTCTGCGCCGAGAAGGTGCCGGAGCCGGCCGGCCGGGGCGACGGCCATCAAGCCGCCTGCCATGCCGTGAAGCCGGATAGCGGCTATGCCGAAAGCGAAAGGATGGTGGCGTGATGACCGGCCAGCCTCTCGTGCGCGCCCGTGACCTGCATGTGCGTTTCGTATCCCGGGATGCGACCGTCAATGCCGTGAACGGCATCGATCTGGACCTTGCCGAGGGCGAGGTTCTCTGCATCCTCGGCGAGAGCGGTTCGGGCAAGTCGGTGACCCTGCGCGCCCTCATGCGCCTGAACCCGCGGGCCAAGACGGTCATGAGCGGCGAATTGAACGTCGCCGGGCACGACATGATGAACATTTCCGAGGCGAGGCTTTCGGAACTGCGCGGCAAGGTCGTGTCGATGATTTTCCAGGAGCCGATGACGGCGCTCGATCCGGTGTTCACGATCGGGCGACAGATTGCCGAGACGCTGGTGCGCCATGAGGGCATCAGCCGGAAGGATGCCGACCGGCGCGCGCTCGACCTGCTCGAACTGGTCCAGATCCCGTCGGCCAGGCGGCGGCTCGCCGCCTACCCGCACGAGCTGTCGGGCGGCCTTCGCCAGCGCGCCATGATCGCGATGGCGATTTCCTGCCGGCCGAAGCTCCTGCTGGCCGACGAACCCACGACCGCTCTCGACGCGACGGTGCAGATCCAGATCCTGCTTCTGCTGCGCCGTCTCCAGCAGGAACTCGGCATGGGCGTTGTCTTCGTCACTCACGATCTCGGCGTGGCGGGCGAGATCGCCGACCGCATCGCCGTGATGTATGCCGGCCGCATGGTCGAGATGGGGTCCGTCACCGATGTCATGGCCGGGCCCCTGCACCCCTATGCGCAGGGTCTCCTGGGCGCCACGGTGCATGCCGGCACCCGGGGCCGGCGGCTGACGACCATTCCCGGATCGCCGCCGGATCTGCGGTATCCGCTTTCCGGATGCGCCTTCGCGCCGCGCTGCCCCCATGCCGTGGAGGACTGCCGCGCCCGCGTGCCTGCGTTCCGCCATCCCGCCGCCGGCCGCGCCGTCCGCTGCATCAGGGCCGAGGAGGTCGCCGCCGCCTGAGCCGTCGCCCCAGCCGAGGACGAACCCGTGATTTTCTATACGTTCCGCCGCATCATCTACATGTTTCCGATCGCCCTGGCGGTCAGCCTTGTCTGCTTCCTGCTCGTCCATATCGCGCCGGGTGATCCGATCGACGCCATGGTGCAGCCGGACACGCCGCAGGAGGTCATTGACCGGGTGCGCGCCGAATACGGCCTCGACAGGCCGCTGCCGGTCCAGTTCGGCGTCTGGCTGCTGCATGTGGCGCAGGGCGATTTCGGCACCTCGCTCATCAAGGGCAGGCCGGTTCTGCCGGATCTCGTCGCGGCGAGCGGCGCAACCTTCATCCTGGCCTGCACGGGCGGTCTGTTCGGCTTCGTTCTCGGCTGCCTGTTCGGCGGGATCGCCGGCGTCTATCGCGGCACCTGGATCGACCGGCTGCTGCTCGGCACCGCCGTTGCCGGCGTTTCGGTGCCGCACTACTGGCTCGGCATGGTCCTGGTCATCATCTTTTCAGTGAACATGAATCTGCTGCCGGCGATGGGCTTCGGCCCCGGCGGTTCGACCGAGTGGGTGTGGGACTGGGCCCATGTCCGCTATCTCATCCTGCCGTCGCTGACGCTCGCCGTCATTCCGGCGGGTATCATAACCCGGACCGTGCGCGGCCTCGTCAGCGACATCATGAGCCAGGACTACATCACGACGCTGCGCGGCAAGGGGCTGCGCCGCAGCGGAATCGTCTGGCACGTGGTCAAGAACGCCGCTCCCACGGTTCTTGCCGTGATCGGCCTTCAGCTCGCCAACCTGATGGGCGGTTCGATCCTCGTCGAGACGGTGTTCGCATGGCCCGGCACGGGGATGATGCTGAACACGGCCATCTTCCAGCGCGACATTCCGGTGCTGCAGGCGACCACGCTTGTGCTCGCCCTCTTCTTCGTCGTCCTCAACCTCCTGGTAGATCTGATCCAAACCTCCATCGACCCAAGGATTAGCCGCCGATGACCACCGTTTCCGACGAAATCGTCGCAGCGCCGGCTCCCGCACGGAAAGCCGACCGCGAGGATTCCTACTGGCGCGGCGTCGGCCGTCGTCTGCTGCGCGACAAGACCACCCTGCTCTGTGGCTTCATTCTGATCGTGATGGCTCTGCTGATCCTGTTCGCACCGCTGATCGCGCCCTGGGGCGCGACCGACGGCAGCATCGCCCGGCGCCTGAAACCCGTCGGCACGCCGGGCCACCTGCTGGGGACGGACGAACTTGGCCGCGACATGCTGAGCCGACTTCTCTACGGTGGCCGCTATTCCTGGTTCGTCGGCATCACGCCCGTCGTGCTGGCCTTTGTCATCGGCGGCACCATCGGCATCATCGCCGGCTTTGCCGGCGGCAAGATCAACATGGCGATCATGCGCGTCACGGACGTATTCTACGCCTTTCCCTCGGTGCTTCTGGCGGTTGCCGTCAGCGGTTCGCTCGGCGCCGGCATCCTGAACGCCATCACGTCGCTGACCATCGTCTTCATTCCGCCGATCATCCGCGTGGCGGAAAGCGTCACGACCGGCGTGCGCACCCTCGACTATACGGAAGCCGCCCGCGCCACGGGCGCCGGACCGGCCTCGATCGTGAAGGTCCACATCCTGCCGAACGTCCTCGGGCCGATCTTCGTCTATGCAACCAGCCTTGTGGGTCTCTCGATGATCCTCGCCTCCGGCCTGTCCTTCCTCGGCCTCGGCATCAAGCCCCCGGATCCGGAATGGGGGCTCATGCTCAACACGCTGCGGACCGCCATCTATTCGCAGCCCCTGATCGCGACGCTTCCCGGTGCATGCATCTTCATGACCAGCGTCTGTTTCAACTTCGTCAGCGACGGGCTGCGGACCGCCATGGACGTGCGGGCCTGAGGACGGCGGGGTTGCCTTAAGGGGACGGACGGGACCGGGAAAGAAGGGCGCTCCGTCTCCAGACCTCCAGCATGATGACCTGCCCGCGTTCCATGCAGGCATTACAACATTACATGCTAATTTTGTAAAGTTTGACAACGTGACACGATCCCCTCTCGGCAGGGCGGCAGTATCGCTGTATTTCTCTGTCCATACCGCAACGCAAAAGCTGCAACGCAACAATCGAGGGACAGATGTCATACCAAAGCGCTATCCAGGAAGCTGCAAAGCTCATCGAAACCAACCCGAGCTGGTCGGGCGTGACGCCCGAGGCCGTCGCGCGGACGCGCCTGCAAAACCGCTTCCGCACCGGTCTCGATATCGCGCGCTACACCGCGGCGATCATGCGCAAGGACATCGCCGCTTACGACCGGGACCCGTCCCAGTACACGCAGTCGCTCGGCTGCTGGCACGGCTTCATCGGCCAGCAGAAGCTCATCGCGATCAAGAAGCATTTCGGCACGACCGAACGCCGCTACCTCTATCTGTCGGGCTGGATGATCGCGGCGCTGCGCTCCGAATTCGGGCCGCTGCCGGATCAGTCGATGCACGAGAAGACCAGCGTGCCGGCGCTGATCGAAGAACTCTACACCTTCCTGCGCCAGGCGGATGCGCGCGAGCTCGGGCTGATCTTCCGCGAGATCGACAAGGCGCGCGAGGCCGGCGACACCGCGCGCGAGCGTGAGCTGACCCATCAGGTCGATACCTATCAGACCCACGTGGTGCCGATCATCGCCGACATCGACGCCGGTTTCGGCAACGCCGAGGCGACCTATCTGCTGGCGAAGAAGATGATCGAGGCGGGCGCCTGCGCCCTGCAGATCGAGAATCAGGTCTCCGACGAGAAGCAGTGCGGCCACCAGGACGGCAAGGTCACGGTTCCGCACGAGGACTTCGTGGCGAAGATCCGCGCCCTGCGCTACGCGTTCCTGGAACTGGGCGTCGACGACGGCATCATCGTCGCGCGCACGGACTCGCTCGGCGCCGGCCTCACCAAGCAGATCGCCTTCAGCGCACGCGAGGGCGACATCGGCGACCAGTACAATTCGTTCCTCGATGTGGAAGAGGTGCCGGAGGGCCAGCACATCAACGGCGAAGTGCTGATCACCCGCGGCAACAAGGTCTACCGGCCGAAGCGCCTGCGCTCCAACCTCTTCCAGTTCCGCGAAGGAACCGGCGTGGACCGCGTCGTGCTCGACTGCGTCAACGCGCTGCAGAACGGCGCCGACCTGCTGTGGATCGAGACCGAGAAGCCGCATGTCGAGCAGATCGCGGGCATGGTCGACCGCATCCGCGAGGCCGTCCCGAACGCCAAGCTCGTGTACAACAACTCGCCGTCGTTCAACTGGACGCTGAGCTTCCGTCAGCAAGTCTTTGATACCTGGAAGGAAGCGGGCAAGGATGTCTCTGCCTACGACCGCGCCAGGCTGATGAGCGCCGACTACGACAGCACCGAACTCGCTGCCGAGGCGGACGAGAAGATCCGGACGTTCCAGCGCGACGCGTCGCTGCGCGCCGGTATCTTCCACCACCTCATCACGCTGCCGACCTACCACACGGCGGCGCTGTCGACCGACAATCTCGCCAGGGAATACTTCGGCGAACAGGGCATGCTCGGCTATGTCGCGAATGTCCAGCGCAAGGAGATCCGCGAGGGGATTGCCGCCGTCAAGCACCAGAACATGGCCGGCTCCGACATCGGCGACGATCACAAGGAGTACTTCTCCGGTGAAGCGGCGCTGAAGGCGGGCGGCAAGCACAACACCATGAACCAGTTCGCTGCCTGACCCGCAGCGCATTCCACAAGGTCCCGAGGGTGGGGGCGACACCGCGCCCACCCGTTTCGAAACCGCAGGGAGATGAAGAGATGTCCGAACATCAGCATGACCATCAGCAGGAAGAAGACAAGCTGAACCCGATCCAGGAACCGCAGCGCTCGCGCGCCGTCTTCTCGCAGGAAGACTTCGACCTGATCCGTACCGCGATCGCGCATTACCTGAAGGAGATCGCGGACAAGCCGGAATCGTCTAAATATTCCAATCTGTATCACCGGCTCGGCCGCGTCGGCTGAGGCGTCAACCCGGAACGGGTATAGTTCGGGGAAATAGAGCAGCGGGCATTCGAACGGAATCGTTCCGCCGCTCTATCCATTTGTTCACGCATCAAGTTTTTCCGAAAGAATTCAATAACAAGCAGATAAAGCGGCATGCCGAATAAATGCTCCAGCATGCCGCTCCAACTATCTGACGATGAACGCGATTCAGACGCAGCTCTGTTCGGGGTTCACGCGAAATTGCAGGAAACGCCCATCAGTGCACGCAGGGGGCCCCGGCAGGGAGCCCCCTGCATGCTTGCCGATCAGGCCACCAGATCCGGCCACAGGTCCGCGGGCGGCACCAGCACGGAGACCCTGTCCTGCGCCTCGACGCTCTGCGCGAAGGCAAGAGCCACGTTGGCGCGCGAAGCGCCGGCCTCGTCGAGCTGGGCGATCCAGTATTGCCGGCCGCCCTCTTCGCCCGTCCGCGCCAGCACATCCCTGTAAAGCGTGTCGACGAACGTCACGGTATCGAGGCCCTGACTGCGCTGGGCGAACTCTTCCGTAGCGACGAGATGGCGGGCTATCGACCAGACGTCCTCGCCGGCAAGCCCCTTCCCGAGCCAGAAATCGAAGCCGGCCTCGTCGGGCTCACGACCGAAGAACGCGTGGTAGAGGCCGCGAATATCGCTTTGCCCCGCCGCGAGCAGCGGCGCGTCCCCATCGGTATAGGACAGCGCTTCCACGTCGCTCACGCGATGGACGGAACCGGTCTCGTGGTTGGTGACATGAACGAGCCCGTCCCTGATCTCGACGGTGTAGTCGGCGCGCGCGCCGAGCAGGACGAGCGTATCGTGGCCCCCGCCGCCGTCGATGCGGTCGTTGCCTGCGCTTTCGATAAAGCGATTGTCGCCGGCGTTGCCGAGCAGCACGTTGTCGAACGCATTGCCGACGAGGACGCTGTCGCCGCTCGCATCGAGCAGCGCGCCGAACTCGACCGTTCCGGGCAGGGCGACGGCGGCCGTCATGCCGTCGTAGTACACCCGGTCGCGGGCGCCGGTGCCGAGATCCGGCACCAGGGCGTCGGCATCGTGCAGGAAAATGTCGCGGCCGCCGAACGCGTTGTTCACGATCTCGTAGTCCGCATCCGGATCGCCCGCGCCTTCCAGGCTCACGACCCGGATGTCGTCGTAGGTGACGCCGTTGCCGGCGCGCCAGTTGTAGAGGCCGAACGTGCCCTGCTCGACGTCATGCAGCTCGATCGGTGCCGTGAACAGCGCGACGCCGTTCAGCCAGACCTGCACCTTGCCGTCGACGATGTCGGCCCGCAGGTGGTTCGTGCCCTGCGTGTCGTAGCGGTACGGACCCTGCCAGTACGTCTGCTCGATGCCGTCCTTCAGGCTGAAGAGCTGGGGCAGCCCCGTCCGATTGTCGAGCTCGAACTTGTAGTAGTTGTTCTCGTCCTGATAGTGCAGCAGCAGGCCGACGCCGCCCCCCGAAGTGGAGGTGAACGTGGTTTCCACGCTGTAGTTGCGCCATTCCGAGGCGCCTTCGGCCTCGTAGAGCGCGTAGGTGCCCTTGCGCAGCGCATGGATGCCGTCGCCGAGCGGGCTCCAGTTGAGGCTCCACTCGGAGGTCGGCGCCGTGTCCCCGGTGCCGCCGAGCTCGCGGCTGTAGCGGTTGGCCGTCTGCTGCAGCGCGCCGTCCTCGACCGACCAGGCCGCGGCAACGCCCAGTTCGCCCTCGTCGACGAAGCGGAAGTTCTGCGCCAGCCCGTCCGAGAAGTCCTCGAGCAGCAGCACGCGTTGGGCCGCGACCACCTCCACGGTGACGGTGTCGCTGGCGCGGCCGTCAGCACCGTTGAGGTCGACGCGCAGCACATGGGTGCCGACGCCGAACCCGACATCCACCTCTGCACCTTTCGCCAGAACGACGCCGTTCTCGCTCCAGGCGATGTCCTCGACGCCGTCGAGGCCGAAGCTCGCGAGCGCCGAGAGCGAGACCGTGGCCTGGCCGTTCTCGACGGCGGCGACCACCCGCAGCGCCTTGCCGGCATCGGCGATCAGTGTGTCCTGACGGACGTAGATGTCGTCGAAGAATACCTGCCGCTGGCCCTCGGAGTAGACACCGACCGTGCCCCCGGCGAGCGGCTCGTCGTCGGTGACGGCACCGCCGAACAGCGCCTCGCCGTCGAGGGTGGCGGCGAGCTTGCCGTTCCCGACCGCGAGCTCGACCGCGAAGGCGCGATCGAACGGGCTGGTGGCGACCTCGCGCGCCAGCACGGTCTCGACGCCGCCCCGCACCTTGACGAGCAGGCGTTCGTTGCTGGCGATGTCGAAGCTCAGGCGGTAATGGTTGTCGGCATCCTGATAGTAGGCGACGATGCCGAGGCCCTGCTGGTCCTCCGCGAGCAGCGTCGCCGAGACGGTGTAACCCGCCCACGCCGAACTGCCCTCGCCGTTCCAGGTCACCACGCCGGAAGCGCCGTCGAAGGCCCGCAGCAGACCCTCGGGCGCGGCGATGCCGTCGACCGCCACCTTGCGCGACGCGACGGAGCCGGCGACCTGCCAGTTGCCGCCGGGCAGGGTCCAGCCCTCGGCGTCGCCGTCGTCGAAGGTCTCGTGCAGCAGGGTCTTGTCGTCGGTGACGGCGACCGTCACATGATCGGTGCTCGCCGTGCCGTCGGTCGCGATGGCGCGCAGCGTCAGGCGATGGACGCCGGCGCCGAGCGCGACGTCGGCCGCCGCCGTGTCGGCGACGATCTCGCCACCCGCGTTCAGCCATTCGTAGCGGACGATCTGGCCGAGCTTGTCGACGGAGCTGCTGCCGTCGAGCCTCACCGTGGCAGCGGCTTCCGCGCCGGCCGAGACGGTCTGGTCGTCGCCCGCGTTGGCGCGGAACTGCACGGTCGGCGTGCCGAGATCGACGCCGTTGTACGTCTCCTCGTGCTCGCGCAGCGCGCCGGTGAGCTGCTGGGCCGCCCCGTTGCCGATCTCCTGCGACAGGGTGCCGTTGCCGATGCCGGGCGCGAAGTCGCCGTTGGTGAAGTCGAACTGCACGAGGTTGACGCCGTCGATGGGCCCCGCGAAGGGACCGCTGGCGGTGGCGCCGCCGAGGAGGGTGACCTCCTCCGCGCTCAGCGCCTTCTCCACGAAGGCGAACGAGGAGAGCGAGAACAGCGGCGTCTCGAAGCTGTCGTCGGCGAAGATCAGGAAGCCGCCGGCGCCGATCTCGAAGGCGGAGCCGACCGTCTGGGTGCCCTGCAGGACGCCGTCGACATACTTGTTCATGACGAAGGTCGATCCGCCCTCGCCGACCCGCTCCAGAGTGACGACCACGCGCAGCCACTCGTTGAGCGGCAGGAAGCCCTCGTCCTGGCCGTTGGTGCCGATCACGGCGTAGCCATCGTGGAAATTCAGCCAGAGGTCGCCGTCGGTGACGTTGTTGAGGTCGCTCTGGAAGATCGAGGACAGGCTCGACTGGGTGGGGAACTTGACGTCATAGACGAGGGTATAGGCGCTGAAGGTGCTCTCGCCGTTCGCCGGCTCGAAGCCGGGCACGATCTTGAGACCGTTCTGGGGGTTGAAGCGCGGCGCGGTCAGGATGGCGCTGTCGCCGTCCGGCAGCGCTTCCGTGCCGAAGGCCACCGGCTGGATGGGGGTGTTCCCGGTGCCGCCGGTGCCGCCGCCCTTGCCGTCGCGGGAGGGTTCGGGATCGCCGCGCGAGCCGGTGATGTACTCGTCGAAATCGGCGAGATAGGTCTCGGTGAAGAAGCTGCCGTTGTCGGGATCGATGGTGACGAGGCGGATCGCGCCGTTGCCGCCGTTGCCGCCCCGCGAGGGATCGCCGTTGCCCGTCGCCTCCAGCGAGACGCCGTTCTGGTAGTTGACGAACATCTGGTAGACGGGCTGGCCGGCTTCGTTGTAGCCGACGATCGTCTCCGCGCCGTCGCCGAAGACGTGGCCGGAGAAGACGAACGAGATGTTGCTGTGCTTGGACACGAGGCCCTGCCACATGTCCTCGCCGTCGTTGGCGTTCTCGGCGCTGCCGCCGATGCCGTAGTCCTTGCCGGTGCCCTCCGCGAACAGCGGGCCGGAGTAGTTGTCGGCGCGCGTGCCCATGTTGGTGTAATGGTGCGTCGTCAGGATGGCGCGGTGATCGGCATGGGCGTCGAGCACCTCGCTGGCCCAGCGCAGCACGTCGTCGCGCGCGCCGAATTCGAGCGAGACGGCGATCCATTTGGTGCCGTCGGTGCCCTCGAACGTGTACCAGGCGTTCTTGGTCTCGCCCGGTTCCTGATCGTAGACGCCGCCGAGCGTCGAGTGCTCCTGCAGGTAGTCGATGGAGAAGTAGTCCGTCTGACGCGAGGTGTAGTCGTTGGCGCTGCCGCCCTCGCTCTGGTCGTGGTTGCCGGGCAGCAGGGCATAGGGAACGATGCCGTTCAGCTTGCTGAAGGCTTCCTGGGCGATGGCCCACTGGGCCGCGGTGTTGCTGCCGGTGACGTCGCCGACGCTCGTCACGAAGCGCAGGTTCAGCGTGCCGGCGTTGTCGGCCAGCCACTGCGTCATGCGGTTGAACGTCTCCTGGCCGGCGCCGACGTAGGTGTAGTCCTGCGTGTCGGGCAGCACGGCGATGGTGTAGGCGTTGGGCCCCGCGACGCGCACGCGGAAATCGTCGCTGTACGCCTTGCCCTCGGCGTCGACCGCCAGCATCTTGATGTCGGAATAGCCGAGCGCGGCGGTGTCGATTTCGAGCTTGTCGCCGTCGACGAGGCGCGCGTTGACCACCTCGTCGTTGGAATTGGTCAGGGTGTAGGTCAGACCCTCGGCGGTGAAGTGCTCGGAAAGGTCGATGATGAAGGTCTCGGCCTCGGGCGTGAGCCGCAGATCGTCGATCGAGCGAAGCTGCGTCGGCGCGTCCCCGTCCGTCGCCGGCGCGGTGACGACGGAGATGCCGGCATCGGCCGGCGTCTGGATGACCGGATCGACGTTGAGCGGGGTCAGCGTGGCGCCGCCCACCGCGGGGTTCAGCGTGCCGTCGTTGAAGCGGAATTCGCTGCCGTTGAAGGCGAGGAAGAGCTCTTCGAGGCCCGCCGGCACGATGCCCTCGGCGCTCGGCGCGCCGAACGTCTGCAACTGGGCCTCGTTGAGCGCGAACTCGATGTAGGCGAAGTTGCTGACGTGGACGGGCGAGGTCTCGCCGTCGTTGTCGCTGAAGATCAGGAAGCCCTTTTCCTTGTCGATCGTGTAGCGGGCGACATCGTCCGTCACCTGCGTGCCGACCTGCGCTCCGTTGATGTATTTGGCGATCGTGACCTGGCCGTTCGCCTCCTCGACGGTGAAGGCGATGCGGTTCCAGGCGTCGAGCCGCGCCTCGCCCTGGTAGTTGCCGCCGATGCCGATGCCGAAGGCGTCTCCCGAAACCCTGCCGAAGAGATCGGCGTCGTCGCCGTTCTCGGGGTCGGTCTGGAAGAAGGCGATCCACTCCGTCCCCTCGCCGGAGGGCACGTACACGTCGAACGCGATGCTGTAGGCGGTCGCGGTGCCGGTGCCGCCGGGCGTCACGAGGATCGTCTCCCCGGCGTCGGTCGCGGGCAGGCTGAGGATCAGGTCGGCCGCCGACGCGGGGGGAATGCCGGCATCAGCGGCGATGAGCGTCGGCGTTTCGACATTGTTCGGCGTGAGCGTGGCGCCGCCGACGGCCGCCGCCAGGGATCCGTCGCCGAAGCGGAATTCGCTGCCGCCCGCCGCGAGCAGGCCGTCCGCGAAAAGGCCGGTGAAGATGCCCTCGCGGTTGACGCCGCCGAGAGCGGCGATCTCGCCCTCGGTCAGGGCCGTCTCGGCATAGGCGAAGCTGGAGAGGTAGAGCTGCGCGGTCTCGCCGTCGTTGTCGCTGAAGATCAGGAAGCCCGTCTCGCGGTCGATCACGTAGCGTCCCGCATCCGTCGATACCTGCGAGCCGACCTTCTCGCCGTTGATGTACTTGGCGATCGTGACCTGGCCGTCGGCCTCCTCGATCGTGAAGGCGATGCGGTTCCAGGCGTCGAGGCGGGCGGTGCCCTGGTAGTTGCCACCGATGCCGATGCCGAAACCGCTGCCCTCGATCCGCCCGAAGAGGTCGCCATCGTCGGAATTGCCGGTGTTCGACTGAAAGAACGCGATCCAGCCGCTCGGGGCCGGGCTCGGAACGTAGAGGTCGTAGATCAGCGTGTAGGCGGCCGGGTTGCCGGTGCCACCGGGAACGACGAACAGGCTCTGGTCCGGAGCGGTGGCCGGGATGCCGAGCAGCCAGTCCTCGCTGGCGTCAAGCAGGGTGGCGAAGGTTGAGGACGTCATCTTTCACTCCTTTCGGCACGCAAGGCGAAGTCGGTATGACCCAAGGATGCCACCGTTGTAGGAGTGAGCGTCTGCGCGGCTATGACAACCGATTCATAAAACGGCGCTCGACCCATCGATTCTTTCAATACTTTGTATTGAATACATATCGGATACACATTGAGAGAATACACTATGTTGATGACAGACAGCACAGAAGAGACGATTTCTTACAATTATATGACAGTTCCGAACGAACCGGGGCCCCGCTGCCGTCTTCCGCGCCGGCGCGGTCGCTCGGGTGTGAGGCCGCCGCCTCGCGAGCGGTCTTCGGGATTGCGGAAGGGCGAATCATGTCCATAGCCCAGCTGCGCGCGTTTCACTTCGTCGCGCGTTACGGCGGTTTCTCCCATGCCGCCCGCGAGATGGCGGTCAGCCAGTCGACGCTCTCGGGGCAGGTCAAGACCCTTGAGGCGACGTGCGGGATCAGCCTTTTCGAGCGGCATACGCGGGGGGTGAAGCTCAGCGAGCAGGGCGAGGTTCTCTTCGAGATCACGTCGCGACTGTTTCAGGCGGAAGCCGAGGCCAAGACCTTCCTGCGCCGACGGCCGGAGACGGACCATGCGGGATATCTGCGCGTCGCCGCCGACGGGCCGGTGCTGGCGCTGCCGATTCTGGTCGGCATGCGCCGGGAGCGCCCGAAGCTGACGTTCTCGCTGAGCATCGACAATTCCGACAGGGTGACGGACCAGATCCTGGGCTACCATGCCGATGTCGGCATCACCGCCCTTCCGCCCCGCGACAGCCGGCTTCACGGCGTCTATCTGCTGTCGATGCCGGTGGGCCTGTGCGTGTCGCGCGACCATGGCCTGGCGGGCCGGCCGTTCGTGATGCTGAAGGATCTCGCCGGGCATTCCTTCGTCCTGCGCGAGCGGGGCTCGCGCACGCGCGCGGCCTTCGAGGAAAACCTCGCCGCGGCCGATGTGAAGATCGGGACCGTCATCGAGATATCGAGCCGGGAGGGCGTCCGGGAGGCGGTCGCCAACGGCCTCGGCTGCGGTGTCGTCGCCGACCGCGAGTTCGGCGCCGATCCGCGCCTCGTTTTCGTGCCGATCAAGGACGCGCGCGCGATGATCGACGAATACGCCATCTGCCTGACCGAACGCCTTCACCTGCCATTGATCAAGGCCTTTCTGCAGGAAGCGCAAGGCCGCGATGCCCTGCCGCCGCCCTTCGGGCATGACCTCGGAAACTGGACGCTCCGGCTGGAACAGGACCGGGGACGAACCAGCGCCTGAATGGCGTCTTCACGATTGTGATCATCGGGACGGCCCGTCCCGGCTTATAATGGAGCCGCATCGGCGTGACAATTTGGGGGGACGCAGCATGACCCGTCTGACGGCCAAGGATTTTCCGCAGGAGCTTCTGGAGCTCTACGATTTCTACGCGCACGGCAAGATCACCAAGCGTGACTTCCTCGACCAGGCCGCCAGGTTCTCGGTCGGCGGCGTAACGGCCGCCGCGCTGCTCGCCACCCTCAGCCCCGACTACGCACGCGCGCAGCAGGTGCAGTTCACCGATCCCGACATCACGGCCGAATACGTCACCTATCCCTCACCGAACGGCCATGGCGACGTGCGCGGCTATCTGGTCCGTCCCGCCGGCGCGCAGGGGCCGGTGCCGGGCGTGGTCGTGGTCCACGAGAACCGGGGCCTCAATCCCTATATCGAGGATGTGGCGCGCCGCATCGCCAAGGCCGGCTTCATCGCGCTGGCGCCCGACGGGCTCAGTTCGGCCGGCGGCTATCCGGGCAACGACGACAAGGGGCGCGAGCTTCAACGGCAGGTCGATCCGCAGAAGCTCCTGAACGACTTCTTCGCCGCGGTCGAGTTTCTCATCGCCCACGAGGCGACGACCGACAAGGCCGGCATCACCGGCTTCTGCTATGGCGGCGGCGTTGCGAACGCGGCGGCCGCCGCCTATCCGGAGCTAGGCGCGGCCGTGCCCTTCTACGGACGGCAGGTTCCCGCGGCGGAGGTGGCGCGCATTCAGGCCCCGCTTCTGCTTCATTACGCGGAACACGACGACAGCATCAATGCCGGCTGGCCCGCCTACGAGGCCGCGCTGAAGGAGCAGGGCAAGACCTACGAGGCGTATATCTATCCCGGCACCAACCACGGCTTCCACAACGATTCGACGCCGCGCTACGACGAGGCGGCGGCCAAGCTCGCCTGGGACCGCACAATCGAGTGGTTCAAGCGCTATCTGAGCTAGACTAGAATGTCGGTGGCGTGCAGGCGCTCACCACCTCGCAGGGGACGGGGCCGACGCAGCGGAAACGGTGCGGACGGCGGCTTTCGAAGTAATAGGCATCCCCCGGCCCCAGCACCTTGCGCTCCCCGTCCACCGTCACCTCGAGCCGTCCGCTGAGCACCACGCCCCCCTCCTCCCCGTCATGGACCAGCGGGATGACGCCGGTGTCCGCGCCGGGCTGGTAGCGTTCCTTGAGGATCTGCAGGGCGCGGCCGAAGAGATTATCACCGACCTGACGATACGAGATCCGCCCCTTGCCGATCTCGACCATCTCGTCCTCGCGGTAAAACGCCTTCTTCGGCGCGGAAGGCTGAAGGGCGAAGAACTCGGCAAGACTGATCGGTATGCCGTCGAGGATGCGCTTCAGCGCCCCGACCGACGGATTGCTGGTGTTCGACTCAATCAGCGAGATCGTCGAATTGGTCACCCCTACCCGCCGCGCGAGCTCCCGCTGCGACAGGTTGTGAAGCTGGCGCACGTAACGCAACCGGCCGCCGAGATCGTCGATCATGCTCAAATCCCCCGCCAATCCCCGAGCGGTGTTGCTGCCGTTGCAAAAACCGAAACACACTGATTCCGTTTGTCATATATTCCAGCCAATTGGCAATCAACAGAAAAGGACTTGTTCGGCATTTCCGGCCGTGATTAGGCTCCTATGATCGACCAGCGGGGACACACCGAGGAGGAGTTCGTCATGACAGGCCCAGCGGGAGCCAACACACCGTCGCTCGACAGCTACTGGATGCCCTTCACCGCCAACCGGCAGTTCAAGAAGGCGCCGCGCCTGCTTGTCTCGGCCGAAGGCATGCACTACACCGCCGACGACGGCAGGCGGGTTCTGGACGGCACTGCCGGCCTGTGGTGCGTCAACGCCGGCCACGGCCGCCGGCAGATCACCGCCGCCGTCGAGCGCCAGCTCGCGACGCTCGATTACGCGCCCTCGTTCCAGATGGGCCATCCGATCGCGTTCGAATTCGCCGAGCGCCTTGCGGCCGTGGCGCCCGGCGGGCCGGATGCGAAGCTCGACCGCATCTTCTATACCGGCTCGGGGTCGGAATCGGTCGATACGGCGCTGAAGATCGCCTTCGCCTACCAGCGCGCCATCGGACAGGGCACGCGCACGCGCGTCATCGGCCGCGAGCGCGGCTATCACGGTGTCGGCTTCGGCGGCATCTCGGTCGGCGGGCTCGTCAACAACCGGCGGGTGTTCCCGCAGCTTCCCGGCACCGGCCATCTGCGCCACACGCACGATGCGGCACGCAACGCCTTCACCCGCGGCCTGCCCGAGCACGGCGCGGAACTCGCCGACGACCTCGAACGGCTCGTGGCGCTGCACGGGGCGGAAACCATCGCCGCGGTCATCGTGGAGCCGGTCGCCGGGTCCACCGGCGTGCTGCTGCCGCCGAAGGGCTATCTGGAGCGCCTGCGCGAGATCGCGACGCGCCACGGCATCCTGCTGATCTTCGATGAGGTGATCACCGGCTTCGGCCGGCTCGGCGCGCCCTTCGCCGCGGATTATTTCGGCGTGACGCCGGATATCGTGACGACCGCCAAGGGGCTGACCAACGGCGCCATCCCAATGGGCGCCGTCTTCGTGAAGCGCGCCGTGCACGATGCGCTGATGATCGGCCCCGAATCCGCCATCGAGCTTTTCCACGGCTATACCTATTCCGGCCATCCGGCCGCAGCCGCCGCGGGGATCGCCACGCTCGACATCTACGAAAGCGAGGGCCTGCTGACGCGCGGGGCGGAACTCGCCGAGGCGTGGCAGGAGGCGATCTTCAGTCTGAAGGACGCGCCCAACGTCATCGACATCCGCACCATCGGCCTCGTGGCCGGCATCGAGCTCGCCTCCCGCCCGGGTGCCGTGGGCGCGCGCGCCTATGACGTCTTCGTGGATGCCTTCCAGAAGGGGCTGCTGATCCGTGTCACCGGCGACATCATCGCGCTGTCGCCGCCGCTGATCATCGAGCGCGAGCAGATCGGCGAGATCGTCGCCGTCCTCGGCGATGCACTGAAGCGCGCCGCGTGATCGCCGATGCGCGGCCGCGAATCATAAGCCGGAAGTTGTCGCCATGAACGGTCCGGCGACGGGCATTCCCGTCGCCACCCGATGGTAAGCAGGTTCCGGGCCGAGAAGTGCTATTTCTTCCAGTATAACCGTCAAGTTATTATTTATTTGGAAAATATCATTTTACGCCAGCTTCCGCCGTATGCAATCTGAGCAGCGGGAGGAGCGGAGCATGCCCTATTTCCGCAGCGGCGGCGTCACCATCCATTACGATATCGACCGCCCGGATACCGGACGGGACGGCAAGCTGGTTGTGGTGTTCATCAATTCTCTGGGCACCGATCTGCGAAGCTGGACCGATGTGCGCCATCGGCTCGCCGGCGATTGTGCCGTGATCGTCTACGACAAGCGCGGCCATGGCCTGTCCGACATCGGGGCCACGCCCTATACGATCGCCGACCATGCGGGCGACCTCGCAGCGCTGCTCGATCACCTCGGGCAGACGGGTGATCTGGCTGGCCGGAAGGCGGTCGTCTGCGGCCTGTCGGTCGGCGGGCAGATCGCGCTTGGGCTCTACGCCGCGCGCCCGGATCTGGTCGAGGCGCTGGTGCTGTCCAACACGGCCCACAAGATCGGCTCGCCGGAGATGTGGAACGCCCGCATCGGCGCCATCGAGGCCGGGGGGCTGGACAGCATTCTGGAGCCGGTCATGGAACGCTGGTTCACACCCGCCTTCCGCCGGCCCGACAACCCCGCCTACGGGGTTTACCGCAACATGTTCCTGCGCCAGCCGGCCGCGGGCTACACGGCAACCTGCGCCGCGATCCGCGACGCCGATTTCACCGAAACCGCGCGGCGCATCGCCGTGCCGACGCTGACCATCGCCGGCGATCAGGACGGCGCGACGCCGCCGGAACTCGTACGGTCGCTGGCCGACCTCATCCCCGGCGCGCGTTTCGCGCTCATCCCGGACGCAGGCCATCTGCCGGGTATCGAACAGCCGGCGGCGTATGCGGCGGCGCTCGGCGGCTTCATCGCCCAACTGCCCTCAGGACAGCACACACCATGACGGACGATTACACCACGCCCGACAGATATAGCCAGGGCCTCGCCACCCGCCGATCCGTGCTCGGCGATGCCCATGTCGAGCGGGCGCAGCAGGCGACGACGGATTTCGATCTCCCCTTCCAGCGCCTGATCACGGAAACCGCCTGGGGCACCGTCTGGCAGGGCGGGCACTGGACGAAACGCGAGCGCTCGATGGTGACGATCGCCCTGCTCGCGGCGCTCGGCCACTGGGACGAGGTCGTCATGCACGCGCGCGCCACGGTCAACACCGGCGCGACGCGCGAGGACATTCGCGAGGCGCTGATGCACGTCGCGGTCTATGCCGGCGTGCCGGCCGCGAACCACGCCTTCAAGCTCGTGAAGGAGGCCTTCGCCCGCATCGACGCCGAACAAAATGAGACGAGCGCGCCGGACGTTGCGGCGGAATCGGAACGTGCGCGCTAGTTTTTAAGATTTGTGATTTTGCGCGGCTTTGCCGACGAAAAGTGGTATCCACTTTTCTGCACGCTGCGCCAGTGAGGAGGAAACACAATGAGAAATGCACTCCCCGAAACAGGGGTGTTTTTTCCGCGCGACCGCTCGTGGCATCCCCCGGCGTTCTCGCCGGGCTACAAGACCACCGTGCTGCGCTCTCCCCAGCGCGCCCTCATCTCGCTCGAAGGTACGCAGAGCGAGATCACCGGCCCCGTGTTCGGGCACGGCATACTGAACGAGCTCGACAACGACCTCATCCTGAACTACGCGCAGCCGGGCGAAATGCCGATCGGCGAGCGCATCCTCGTCCACGGCCGCGTGCTCGACGAACGGGGGCGCGGCGTGGACGGGGCGCTGGTCGAGTTCTGGCAGGCCAATGCGGGCGGACGCTACCGCCACAAGAAGGAGACCTACCTCGCCCCCCTCGATCCCAATTTCGGCGGGGTCGGGCGCACGATCACCGACGAGGACGGCCATTACTGGCTCAAGACCATCAAGCCCGGCCCCTACCCCTGGCCCAACGGCGTCAACGACTGGCGGCCGGCGCATATCCACTTTTCGGTCTTCGGCCATGGATTTTCCCAGCGGCTGATCACGCAGATGTATTTCGAGGGCGACCCGCTGATCTGGATCTGCCCCATCGTCAAGACGATCCCGGATGAGGAGGCTATCCGGCAACTGATCGCACCGCTCGACATGAACGCGACCATTCCGATGGACATGCGCGCCTACAAGTTCGATATCGTCCTGCGCGGTCGGCGCTCGACCCTGTTCGAGAATCGCAAGGAGGGCAACTGACATGGCTCAGCCACTCGGCTATCTCAAGGAAAGCCCGTCGCAGACGGCCGGCCCCTATGTGCACATCGGCTGCACGCCCAACTTCACCGGCATTCACGGCGTTTTCGAGCAGGACCTCGGCTCGGGTCCGCTCGTCAGCGAGAAGACGCGCGGCGAGCGCATCACTGTGCGCGGGCGCATCTTCGACGGTGCCGGCGCGCCGCTGAGGGACGCGCTCGTCGAAATCTGGCAGGCGGACGCCGATGGCCTCTACAACAGCCCCTCGGAGACGCGCGGCAAGGCAGACCCCGCCTTTCTCGGCTGGGGACGGTGCCCGGCGGACATGAACACGGGCGAATACGTCTTCGAGACCATCAAGCCCGGTCGCGTGCCGTTCCGGGACGGGCGGCTGATGGCGCCGCACATCACGTTCTGGGTCGTCGCGCGCGGCATCAATATCGGCTTGCAGACACGGCTCTATTTCGGCGATGAAGAAGCAGCCAACGCCGAGGATCCGGTGCTGGCGCGCATCGAGCACAAGGCGCGGATTCCGACGCTGATCGCGCCGCGCGACGGCAATACCTACACGTTCGACATCCACCTGCAAGGCGAGCGCGAAACCGTCTTTTTCGACATTTGATGATCACCGATGACCGATGACGCCATTGCGGTCGTGGCTTTCGACCACCCATTCCTCGCCGGGCTCGTCGGCGACGCGCAGGTTGCGGCGCATCTCGGCGCCGAAGCGGATATCCGCGCCATGCTGGCCTTCGAGGCAGCGCTGGCGCGGGCGGAAGCGTCGTTCGGCTTTGTGCCGCAGGACGCCGCCGCCCGCATCGATGCGGTTTGCGCCGCCTTCCGGCCCGATCTTCCGATGCTCCGTGAGGCCACCCGCCGGGACGGCGTCCCCATCCCGGAGCTCGTGCGCCAGCTGCGGCAGGCAGCGGGAGACGACGGCCAATACGTGCATCTCGGCGCCACGAGTCAGGATGCCATCGACACCAGCCTGATGCTGCGCCTCAAGGCCATTCTCGCGCTGTTCGAGGATCGGCTGCGGCGCATCGACGACGGCCTCGCGGCGCTCGACGAACGCTACGGCGCGCGGATATTGACGGGTCACACCCGGATGCAGGCGGCGATCCCGATCACCGCCGGTGACCGCATCGCCACGTGGCGCGCGCCGCTGCAGCGTCACCGCTCCCGCCTGCAGGACGCTGCCGCGACGGCGCTCGCGGTCCAGTTCGGGGGGGCGGCGGGCACGCTGGAGAAGCTCGGAGACAAAGGCCCCGGCGTTCGCGCCGCGCTGGCGGACGCGCTCGGTCTCGCCGATGCGGCGCAGTGGCACAGCCAGCGCGACCGCCTCGTGGAGCTGGCGAACGACCTGTCGCTCGTCAGCGGCAGTCTCGGCAAGTTCGGCCAGGACATCGCGCTGCTGGCGCAGGCCGGCGGCGAGCTGTCGCTCACCGGCGGGGGCGGTTCCTCCGCCATGCCGCACAAGCAGAATCCGGTGCCGGCCGAGGTGCTGGTGACGCTGGCGCGCTTCAACGCCGTGCAGATATCGGGGCTGCACCATGCGATGGTGCACGAGCAGGAGCGTTCCGGCGCGGCGTGGACGCTGGAATGGCTCGTCCTGCCGCAGATCATCCTGGCGACAGGCGCGGCACTGCGTCATGCGGCGGGGCTGATCGACGGCATTCGCGGCATCGGCCGCGCCTGACGGCAGCGCTAACGGAGGGGTGAGAAGCGGCATTTGCAGGAACGCGATATTGAGGGATCGGCCTGATCGGAGATCTTTACCCATGGACAATCTCTCGGCAACGCGCGCCGTCGCAAAGGCGCTCAGGCGTGGCTTCGACAGTTCTTTCGTATTCTTTCTGGTGCTCGCCGTCGGCAGCGGGCTTGCGTGCTGGCTCCTGCGCGGGCCGGAGACGATGTGGCAGAGCCTGGTGGAAGACGCCGACATGCTGAGCTTCCTGTTGCCCAAACTCGCCGCCGCTGCCGCCGTCTCCGCCATGGTCCCGATCCTGCTGCCGCGCGAGGTCGTCGCGCGCTGGCTGGGAGAAAGCTCCGGGGTTCGGGGCGTGGTGATCGCCTCGGCGGCGGGCTCGGTCATGCCCGGCGGGCCGATCACCTCGTTTCCGCTGGTTGCCGCCCTGCAGGCGGCGGGCACCGGGCGGCAGACGCTGATCGCCTTCCTCACCGCCTGGTCCGTGCTCGGCATCCAGCGCATCCTGGTGTGGGAACTGCCGCTCATGGGCTCCGAATTCGTGATCGTCCGCGTGCTCGTGTCATTCGAACTCCCCCTCATCGCGGCGGGAATTGCCCTTCTCGCCATCCGTTTCGCCGATGCGCGGAAGGGCGAGATCGCCGGGGAGGACAAGTGAGCCATGGATGAGATCACCATCCTGTTATGGGTCCTGGCGCTGGTCTGCGGCATCGTCGTCTGGCGCAAGCACGGCGACGCGGCGGCAAGCGTATTTCCCCAGGCGGTCCGCACCTTCGTCGGCTTTCTGCCCCGGCTCGTGCTGGCGCTGCTGGCGGCGGGGTTCATCAGCAAGCTGGTGCCGGCGGATGCCGTCGCCGACCTGATCGGCAAGGACAGCGGGCTGGGGGGAGTGCTGATCGCCTCGTTCATCGGCGGCTTCGTGCCCGGCGGGCCGATCATCTCCTTTCCGATCGTCGTCGTGCTGCGCGATGCCGGCACCGGCCCGGCGCAGCTCATCGCCTTCCTCACCGCCTGGTCCGTGCTCGCCATTCACCGGGTGCTGATCTACGAGTCGACCCTGATGGGGTGGCGCTTCAGCGCGCTGCGCCTCGGCTCGTCCGTGGTGCTCGCTCCGCTCGCGGGCTGCGGCGCGATGCTCCTCTATACTATTCTACAGTAGATCGTCCCGGGCCGGATCGGCGCGGCCCGCTGCTACTGCATCCAACCAAAAATGGATCCATTCGCGGCTCGGCAGTCCCGCGCGTGGGACGCGGGAAATCATCGACACTATCGCGGGGAAGGCGTCAGGAACGCCAGATGTCCTCGATCCTTGCCAGAACCGTGTCCGGCAAGGGGCCGGCCGCCGAGGCCTCGGCGGCAGCGGTCACCTGTGCGGCGGAGGATATGCCGCCGAGCAATGTGCTGACGCCCGGGTTGCTCAGCACGAATCTGTAGGCCAGCGCGACGAGGTCGATGCCGAGTTCCGCCGCCAGCGCCTGGAACGCGCGGGGCAGCCGCAGCGCGCCCCTGACGTCGAGCGCCTCGATATCCTTGCGCCTTGCCAGCGGGTGCGTCTGCGTGCCCGCGAGGATCGCATCGGTCAGAAGGCCCCCGGCGAGCGGGCTGAAGACGGCGATGCCCGCGCCCGCAGCCCCGGCGGCGTCGATCACCCGTCCGTAGTCCGGTTTCGCCGCAAGCCCCTCCGGCATGGCCCGGCCGGCCGTGGGATTGAGCAAGGTGTAGGGCACGTTGATCATGTGGAAGAGGCCGGTCCGGAGAAGCTCGCCGACTTCATCGCGGTCATCCCCGCGGGATATGAAGCCCGCGAAGCGGGCCTTGCCGTCTTTCAGCAGTCGGTTCACGCCGTCTAGCACGCCGCCGGGGCGCAGGTAATCCTCAAGCCACAGCGTGGCATAGAAAGCGCCTTCCATCGCGGGTCTCTCCGCTACGGGGCCATTGTGGATCTGCACGATATCCACCCCATCCAGCCGGAGCCGGCGCAGGCTTTCCTCCACCGATGTCACGATATGGCCGGCGATGTCGCCGAGGTTCCCGGCACGCACCTCCACCTTGGTGTTGACGACCGGGCGCGCGCCGAGTTCCTTCAGCACGCGGCCCAGATTTTCCTCGGCGGCGCCGGCGCCATAGTCCGGCGCGTTGTCGAAATACGTGATGCCGAGATCAAGGGCATGGGCGATCACGCGGCTCTGCTCGGCCGGGTCGGCGCCCACCATGAGCCCGGCATTGCCGCCGCAGCCGAAACCGACTTCCGAGACCATGAGGCCGGTGGAACCGACACTGCGCTGCTTGATCATTCATTCAACCCCGAAAACAACCGGAAGTACCGGCGGCAAACCCCCTGCCCTCCGGATCCTGACCGAATCCGGAGGGATGAAATCCCGTATCCGCTCATGTCATCCGATACGCGATCGCATCAGGTCTCGAGCACCCGGGCCGATTGCAGGCGGCCTTCGCTGCTGATCTCGCACACGACGAGCCGATTGTTCGACACGTCGATACGCGCGATCACGTTCTTGTCCCCGGCCGAGACGGAAGGCGACACCGTCACGCTCTTCACCGTCATCGTTGGCACCTGGTCGAAGATCTCATTGAGAAGGGCGTCGACCTCTTCACGCGTAATGGACATTTCAGCTCCCGATCCGGTCGGACTTGCAGGATTGTTTGCGCGGCATGCACGATGGCGGGTAATCAGCGCCGACCTTTGCCGCAGCATATAGCGTCAAGCCGAAAAGTGCGTGCACTTTTCGGAAAAACTTGATGCATACACAAATGAGTAGAGCGGCGGAACGATTCGGTTTGAATGCCGCCGCTCCAGTCTCTTCGACACCATTTCCAATTCAAAGAGACATTTCCAATTCAAAGAGACATGCGGTCAGGCATTCGCCGTGTCGCGCGCGGCTTCGGCGGTACGCCTGATCTCGAATTCCTCGATCCGGCGGTGAAGGTCCTTGACATCTTCGATGATGGGGCCGTAGCGGTCCGCGTCGTCGTTGGCGAAGCCCTTGTGGTAGTATTTGCGGAAGCCGTGCTTGTGGAAGGTGTCAGGCTTGCCGGCGGTAGGGTGCAGCATGTCCGGGCTCTTGGCGAAGGTGTTCATCGGCGCGAGCCCTTCCTCGACGCGCTTGATCTGCTCGCCGAGCTGGCGGCGCAACAGCACGATCGGGATATCGGTGCGGCCCAGCAGTTCGGTGGTCCGGTCCGCGATCGGGCCCTGGGCGACCCAGACGATGGCGTCCTGCGCCAGCACGTAATCGAGGATGGCGTTGCCATTTTCGTCATACTGGGGCGGCACGTAGTAGGGCACGACGTCCTGCTGCGGCACCTCGACCCCCCTGGGGGCGGCATAGCACTGATAGCAGATGTGATAGGTATGGGTGTCGTCGATCGGCACGCGGATCTGGTATTCCGAGCGCGGCGCGCCGCTTCGCCCGGTCTGGGTATAGAAGGGGAAGATCACCGCGGAGTGTTCCTGGTCCTTGTCCTCCGCGGCCCCGAGTGCCTTGGAATAGCGGATGCCCTTGCGGAAACCGTACTCGGTCTGCTCGGCATAAAGTTCCTTGATGCCGATGCCGACCCGCTTGCGCTGGTGCAGGGTATGGAGCTGATCGGCGCTGTGGTGATCGAAGTCCTTCTGCCGGCTGATCGCATATTCGAACAGGTACCCGTGCGTCCACGCGCTGTGGGCCGGATCACCGGTATTTTCCTGGCATTGCAGCCAATTGCAGTCGAGGATAGTGATGCCGATCTGGCGGATGGCATTGGGCCAGACGAGCAGGTCCCAGCGCGGCAGGTCGGGGGCGGGTAGCGGTCCCATATAGGCGAAGACGAGGCCGCCGAGTTCCTGCACGGGATAACCCTTCAGCTTCTGCTTGATCTCGGCCTGCGGTGCGCCTTCCATCGGACGCTCGACGCATTTGCCGGTCTCGTTGAAGAGCCAGCCGTGGTAGGGACAACGCAATCCGCATTCATCCGGAATCCCATACTGCAAATCGACGTTGCGGTGCAGGCAGCGATCGCCGATGAGGCCGAGCTTGCCGCTCGTGGCCTTGTAGAGCACCAGATCCTCGCCGAGGATACGGACTTTCTTCACCGGATTCTCAAGCAACTCCGCATAGGGAGCGATCGGAATCCAGTAGCGACGCATGAGTTCGCCACAGGGGGTGCCGGGCCCGACGCGGGTCAGGCGATCATTCTGTTCTTGGCTGAGCATTTGGTCCTCCCAAGTCTATACGCCGCGACCGAAGCTCCAGCCGGCCGGGCAAATACCATCAAGGTCTCAGAAGCGTGGAACCGGAAGCGTGGGAAATCATCCTCCGGACGTGATATCCGGTCGCCGGACAACTGGGCTTCAACCCTGCGATTTGCAGTTTGTAACAATTGCAATCGTTCTGTCAAGGAGATCATATTCTTCTAGACGAAACATCATGGCGGTGCTAGCATGACAAATATGGATGCAAGAAACGAAGAAACGGACGGGGGAAGGGATCGCGTCGAGGCCGTGGAGCGTGCGATTGCGCTGCTGCAGTGCTTTGATGAGCCGGGTGAGAGTCTGACGCTTTCCGCCCTCGCCCAGCGTACCGGATTCTACAAGAGCACGATCCTGCGCCTTCTCGGATCGTTGCTGCATACGGGTTTCATGGACAGGGGGCCGGACGGGCGATACCTGCTCGGCCCGGAGCTGCGCCGGCTCGGCGAACTCAGCCGTTCAAAATTCACGCTTGAGGCAGTCGTGCGCCCGGTCCTGCGCGGTCTGACGACGGTCACGCGGGAGACCGCCTCGTTCTATGTGCGTGACGGCGAGGAGCGCATCTGCCTCTATCGGGAGAATTCGCCGCGCAGCGCGCGCCATCATCTGGAGGAAGGAACCAGGCATCCGTTGTCCTACGGCGCGGCCGGGCTGCTGCTGACGTGGTACGGCGACGCGTCGGACAACAAACATGCCGTGGAGTTGCGCGAGACGGGCTCGATCGTTTCCAAGGGCGGCCGGGACGAGGATCTGGCCGCGGTCGCCGTGCCGATCGTCAACCGCCACGGCGAACTCATCGGATCGTTGTCCGTATCGGGGTTGATCACCCGGTTCAGCGACGAACGCATTCAGACCGCCCGCGCGCTGCTCAAGGAAGCGGCCGAGGGCCTCAGGCCCCGTCTGCCGCGGCTGGGGGAAATCAATCTGCGCAGGCTGCACGAGAGCTGAGGCCGTGCGCCTGCCGACGGCAGCCCGCCAACGGGCGCCGGGAGGGAACAGGAGAAAAAGTTGGACGCCAAAACCATCGACATGCGGCTGGTCGCGATTCGCTATCTGGCCCATGAGATCCATCTCTTCGAATTCGAGCCGGTGGGCGGCGCGATATCGCCGGCAGCGGACGCCGGCTCCCACGTCGACGTCCATCTGCCGAATGACATGGTCCGGCCCTACTCTCTCGTGCACGCGGTCGATGAGGGCGGGCGTTACGTCATCGGCGTCAAGCGCGACGCTGCCGGCCGTGGCGGATCGGCCTGTCTTCACGAGAAGGTGCGTGTCGGTTCGGTGTTGAAGGTCGGCCTGCCCCGCAACAATTTCCCGCTGGTCGAAACCGCCGGCTACAGCGTGCTCATCGCCGGCGGCATCGGCATCACCCCGATCTGGTGCATGGCGCAGCGTCTGGCCGCGTGCGGCCACAGCTTCGAGCTTCATTACGCCTGCCGCGAGCGCCGCGACGCGGCCTTCCTCGAGGATCTGGAAAAGCTGCCGCACGTCCATCTCCACATCGACGCGGAAGCCGGCACCTTCCTCGATATCGCGCGGATCATCGACGGCGCGCCCGCAGGCTCTCACTTCTATTGCTGCGGACCGACGCCGATGCTCGATGCCTTCGAGGCGAAAACGGCCGGCATCGAACCCGAGCGCGTGCATCTTGAACGCTTCGGCCCGGCAAAGGCGGTGGCGCTCGACGGCGGCTTCGTCGTCGCGTTGCAGAACTCCGGTCAGGAATTCGCGGTTCCGCAGGGAAAATCGATCCTGCACGTCCTGCGCGACGCCGGCTTCGATGTCGACTTTTCCTGCGAGCAGGGCATCTGCGGGGCCTGCCGTGTGCAGGTCATCGACGGCACGCCCGATCATCAGGACATGGTGCTTTCCGACGAGGAGAAGGAGAAAGGCGACACGATGATGATCTGCTGTTCCGGCTCCAAATCGCCGCGCCTGACACTCGCTCTCTGATTGCGGAAGGACGACGTGGCACGGCTGCGCGACGATCTCGACCATGCCGAACGATATGCTGTAAACTTTGAGTATCTGCTGCGGCGAACCTGCCGGCATCAGTGACACAGGTATAGATGAGGTGACGCCATCAACCTGAAACAACTCAACAATTTCATAAAGGCGGTAGAAGCCGGCAATATGACGAAGGCGGCCGAGCGGCTGAACGTCTCCCAAACCGCGCTCGGTCTGCAGATTCGCAATCTCGAAACCATGCTGGGTGTCGAACTTCTGGTCCGGCACTCGCGCGGCATCACCATGACGGACGCCGGGCGACTGCTTTTCGAGCGCGGCGTCACCATCATGCGTCTCGTGGAGGAGGCGAAGCGGGATGTCTCCGGCTTCCGGCAGTCGAACCACGAGAACATCGTGATCGGGGTCACCGCCAGCATCATGCGGCTGGTGGGCGCCGACTTTCTCGTGCAGGCGGTATCCGAACTCCCGGACGTATCCGTCAAGCTCGTCGAGGGGATGAGCTTCGTGCTGGTCGATCTTCTTCTTCGCGACGAGATCGACATCGCGCTCGCCTACGACGTGACCGAAAGCGTCACGTCCATCAGCACACCGCTGATGCAGGAGGAGCTGTTCTTCATCGCGGCGCCCGGCGGCCCTTTCGGCAACGGCAGCGTGACGTTTCGCGACGCAGTGGCGTCGAACCTCGCGCTGGCGAGCGACCGTGACAACGTCTGGCGGGCGGTGCACAGGGCGGCGAAGACACTGACGCTGCCGGTCAACGTGCGCTTCACGATCCAGTCGATCGAAACGATCCGGACTCTCGTGGCAAGGGGCGTGGCCACCAGCATCGTTCCCTATGGGGTCGTCGCGGATGATATCGCCAACGGGATCATCAAGGCGCACAAGCTCGAATCGCCCGAACTGGTGCGCACGCTCTATTTCGCCGAATCCCCGAACCGGATGCCGATCCGGCAGGAGGCGGCGCTCAAGCGCTTCATCGACATGCTCGTCGAGACGCTCGCCGAACGTATCGGACCCCAGGCGAGGGTCATCGGACGCTGCGCTCCGGCAGAATGAGATGCGCCGGCCCCCATTTCGGGGGCCGGCGCTTTCGTTCGACAGTCAGGCGGTCCAGAGGTCAGTTCGCCCGGCCGCGGACCACGATTTCCTGATAGAGCGGCTCCCACTTCTCGGCGCCGTCGAGCTTCTTCGCCGGATCGGCGATCGCGATCTCGATGTCATCGAGCGGCGACTCCACCTTGGTCGAGGCGGGAACGTAGCTCAGGCTCGTCAGGACCGGCTGCGCCTCGCTCAGCATGTAGTCGGCGAAAAGGGCAGCGGCATTGGGATGCTGCGCGGTCTTGATCACGCCGACGCCGTTGGAACGGGCGACGGCCGGTTCGATGGCGAACCAGTCGATCGGCGCTCCCTGGCTCTTGGCCTGGGAGGGCATATAGTTATAGAGCGTCAGCCCGACGGGCACCTCGCCCGCGGCCACCAGCGTGTTGAGCAGCGAGTGGCCCTTGCGGATCGACAGCCCGTTGGTCGCGACGAGGTCGCGGAAGAACTTGAGTCCCTCCTCCTCGCCCATGGTCTGGATCACGGTCGTGAACCAGTCGATGTTCTCCATCTCATAGCCGAGCTTGCCCTTCCATTTCGGATCGAGCAGATCGGCATAGGTCTTGGGCAGTTCGTCCTTGCTGATCAGGTTGGTGTTGTAAGCCTGGACCCAGACCGACAGCAGCGTGGACACCCATTCCTTGTGCTCGGGAACGGAGCCCTCCAGAAGATCGCCGAAATAGGGGGACTCGATCGGCTGGAGCATGCCCTCGCGGTGCAGCGCCTCCAGTTCCGGCGCGCCGACGTGGACCACGTCAACCGTATTGCGGCCGGCGCGCTGTTCCTGGATGACCCTTTGCAGAACCGTGTCGCCGCTGGCGCGCCAGACCACGACCTTGATGCCGTATTTTTCCTCGAAAGGCTTGATCAGCGGCTGGACGTCGCTCTGGGCGACGGAAGTGTAGAGCGTTAGGGTCCCCTCCTCCTTTGCGGCGGCTTCGAGCTTTTCCGCGCGATCGGGAGTGGACAGGGTCAGCAGTTCGTTGCCCGCCGCATAAACCGGGGCGCTGACCATCGTGGCCGCGAGAGCAACGGCACCGGCCAGCATGACGAAACGACGGCGTAGATTCATCGTGTCTTTCCTCCTCGTTTTTATTGGGACGCTGTCCGGCTCATCCTTTCGGGGGATAAAACGGGGGCCGGCGCGTTGAACTCAGGGGGGTGCTCCGAGCGCTCGGCAACCTCCAAGTCACGGCGATCCTACAGAGATTCCAATGTAACTAGAACATCAAAAAGCTGCGCGCTCTCCCATGAAAATAATCTTGGAAACGCAGTTCCCGCTGTTCTACGCCAATAGGAAAGTGGGCGACCTGTGATGTCCGTTCCAGAAATCATGAAGCATTGCGAGGAAGGAGTGACATGGCAAACTTGCGTCTGACGATGGGATGCTGGGACTATGACCGGACACGCGCCTTGATGGAAGGCGCGGTCAGACCGGACGGAATCGAGCTCACCTGTCTCAACCTTCCCGTCGAGGAAACCTTCTTCCGCATGTTGCGATACAAGGAGTTCGACATCGCGGAAATGTCGCTCTCCTCCTACGTCGTTTCGCTGTTCAGGGAAGATCGCCCGTTCATCGCCATTCCTTTCTTTCCGTCCCGCTTTTTCCGGCATTCGTCGATCTACGTGAACGCCGGGTCCGGCATCCGCGAGCCGAGGGATCTCATCGGCAAGCGCGTCGGCTGCCCGGAATATCAGATGACGGCGCCGGTCTGGATCCGCGGCATTCTCTCGGACGAATACGACGTGCCTGTCGACGCCGTCACCTATTACACCGGCGGCGAGGAATCGCCCAACCGCAGCGAAAAGCTCAAGCTGGCCCTGCCGCCGCATATCAGGGTGGAGCCGATCGGCCCGGATCAGACCCTCGCCGCCATGCTTCGCGACGGCGAGATCGACGCGCTCTATACCGCCCGCAAGCCGTCGACCTACGAAGGCAACGGCGGCCGGGTGCGGCGGCTCTTCGAGGACTACGTCGGCGTGGAACGCGACTATTTCGCCCGTACCGGCATCTTCCCGATCATGCACACCATCGCGATCCGGCGCGAGGTCTACGAGAGCAACCGGTGGATCGCGCAGTCGATTCTGAAGGCACTCAACGCGTCGCAGCAGAAGACCTATCAGGACCTTCAGGAATCCGCGGCGCTGAAGACCATGCTACCCTGGGCGATGGCGCACTACGAGGAAGCCGAGGCCGCCATGGGCGCCGACTTCTGGCCCAACGGCTTCGCCAGGAACAAGGAGACCCTGGACGTCTTTCTGCGCTACTCCTACGAACAGGGATTGTCGAAACGGCGGCTCGACGCGGAAGAGCTGTTCGCGCCCGAGACATTCGAGAGTTTCGTGATCTGACGACACGCGGGCGCAAGAAGGAAAATCAGCCGCGAAAAAACGGCGACAGGTATTTTGGGAGGCAACATGACATCGATCACACCGGACAGCGGCGCCGTTCACTCAGCCATGGCGCGCGGCTGGGGCCGCTCGTTCGACTCGAAATGGATCATCATCGGCGTCGCCATTCTCGTTGTCGCCTGGCTCGCGCTCATCCCGCTCGGCTTCCTGCTCTGGCAGAGCGTTTCCACGACGGTGACGGCGCAGGAGCAGGCGGCCTTCACGCTGGAGCACTATGCGACGGCCTTCGGCAACAGCGAGTCGCTGGCCCTCATGTCGACCTCGCTCCAGTTCTCCTTCGGCACGGCTGCCTTCGCGCTGGTGCTGGGCACCTTCTTCGCCTGGATCAACGAGCGCACGAACACACCGTTCAAGTCCCTGTTCTTCGCCATGTCGATCATCCCGCTCATCATTCCGGGCATCCTGTTCACCGTTTCGTGGATCATGCTGCTGAGCCCCCAGATCGGCATTCTCAACCAGTTCCTGAAGACCCTGTTCGGCCTGACGGATCCGATCTTCAACATCTACTCGCTGACCGGCATGATCTGGGTGGACGGCCTTCACTACGCGCCGGTCGCCTTCCTGCTGGTGACAGCCGCCTTCCGCTCCATGGACCCCTCGCTTGAGGAATCCGCCATGATGAGCGGCGCCTCCGTGATACAGACGGCGTTCAAGATCACGCTGCGGCTCGCTTGGCCGGCTATTCTCGCGGCCTTCCTCATTCTGTTCATCCGGGCGATCGAATCCTTCGAGGTGCCGGCCCTTCTGGGCCTGCCGGTGGGAATGCGCGTGTTCACCTCCGCGATTTACGACGCGGTCCATACCTATCCGAGCAATGTCGGCCTCGCATCCGCCTATGCCGTGGTGCTGCTGCTCATCACCTCGATCGGCATCTACTACCAGTCGCGCCTGTCCAGCCGGGGGTCGAAATATTCGACCGTGACGGGAAAAGGATTCAGGCCGCGCGTGACCGACATCGGCCGCTGGCGCTACGTGACGTCGGGCATCTTCATCCTCTATGTCATCTTCGTGGTCGGCCTGCCCTTCCTGGTGCTTTTCTGGGCGTCGCTGCAGCGCTACTACGCCGTTCCGTCCTGGGCGGCGCTGAACAACCTCTCGTTCGACGCCTATCTGAAGGTGCTCGACTATCCCGGCTTCTATACGTCGGTATGGAACAGCGCCAAGCTCGCGATCGGCAGCGCGACGGTCGTCATGCTGCTGACCTCGGTCATCTGCTGGATCACCATCAAGACGAAGATCCCCGGCCGCTGGATCCTCGACATGCTGGCGTCGCTGCCGCTGGTGTTCCCGGGTATCGTGCTCGGCCTGTCGCTGATGATCTTCTATCTGAACTTCGACATCGGCATCTACGCCACGCTGTGGATCATGCTGATGGCCTACGTGATCAAGTTTCTGCCCTACGGCATGCGCTACAACAGCACGTCGATGATCCAGATCCACAAGGAGCTGGAAGAATCCGCGTCGATGAGCGGCGCCTCCTGGGCAACGACATTCCGGCGGGTCGTCTTTCCGCTGCTTAAGCCGGGCCTGACGGCGGGGTGGATCTACATCATCGTGGTTTCGGTGCGTGAACTGTCGAGCTCGATCCTGCTCTACAGCCCCGGCAACGAGGTCATATCGATCATGATCTGGGAGTTCTGGCAGAACGGTCAGTATGTCGAGCTGTCCGCCTTCGGCGTGATGATGATCACGGCCCTGTTCTGCTTCCTGATGCTGGTACAGTCGCTGTCGAAGCGCTTCGGCGTCAAGGGATTCTGAATCAATCGGGGAGGAAAAAACATGCTATCGATCGAAAACCTCAGCACGGTCTACCAGGCGCCCGGGGCCAAGCCGGTCCTTGCGGCGAGCGACATCAACTTCACGGTGCCGAAAGGCCGGCTCTTCACGCTGCTCGGCCCCAGCGGCTGCGGCAAGACCACGACGCTGCGCTCGATCGCCGGGCTCGAGCGCCCCACGACGGGCACCATCAAGGTCGGGAACAGGGTCGTCTATTCGTCCGCCTCCAACATTTTCGTGGCGCCCAACCATCGCCAGTTCGGCATGGTGTTCCAGTCCTACGCGATCTGGCCGCACATGAGCGTGTTCCAGAACGCGGCCTTCCCCCTGCAGGTGCGCAGCAAGCGCCTGTCCGCCAAGGAGATCAGGGACAAGGTGACGAAGGTGCTGGCAGCCGTTTCGCTCGATCATCTGGCCGAGCGCGAGGCCACGCGCCTGTCCGGTGGCCAGCAGCAGCGCCTCGCGCTGGCGCGCGCGCTCGTGATGGAGCCGAACCTGCTGCTGCTGGACGAGCCGCTGTCGAACCTCGACGCCAAACTGCGCGACAAGATGCGTTTCGAACTCAAGAAGATGCAGCGCGACCTCGGCCTGACGACCATCTACGTAACCCACGATCAGAGCGAGGCGCTGGCGCTTTCCCATGAAATCGCGGTCATGAACCAGGGCAGGATTGTCCAGATCGGCTCACCGCGCGACATCTACGAGCGTCCGGCGACGCAGTTCGTGGCGGACTTCATCGGCACTACGAATTTCGTCGACGGCAAGGTGCGCGGCAGTTCGCGGGACAGCCTGACCGTCGATACGGGCATCGGCCAGCTGACCGTCGAAGGACGGCCGGGGATCGCCATCGGCTCGGACATTTCGCTCTCGATCCGGCCGGAGGACCTGCATCTGTCGGAAGAGCCCCCCGCGCCCTCCGACCGCTCGGTGCTGACCGGGACGGTGACGGCGAAGGTGTTTCTGGGCGAATGCCTGGATTTCAAGATCGACGTCAACGGCACCCAGCTTCTGTCGCGCGCCCACCCGTCGGTGCGCACGCCGGTCGGCGAGAAGATCTACATCGCGATCGATCCCGCCAAGTGCACGCTGCTCAGCGACCGGGCCGTTGCGGCGGCGGCGTGACCGCCACCGCTCCGCGCCAGGCCTGAGCGATCGCGCAAGATTGCGCGGGCACATGTCCCGATCCGCCGGATTGGGGCACGCGCCCCGGTGCCCTCACCACATTATAATCGATCAAATGATTCCCTTTGATGGGAAAGCGCGCTAGCCTGCTATCCTGATCTCGCAAGGCGCCTGGTTTTCCAACGGGGCGCCAGAAGTGGCGGCCGGAGCGAGATACCTTTCCAGATTCGCCGTTCAGCTCCGCCGCCTCGTTTGCGCATGCGCTTTTCCGGAAAGTGGACCCGCTTTCCGGGATCGCACTTTGGGGAGGAAACCATCGGACGGGGGACGGCGGGAGAAGCGGCTTTTCGCCTCCTGCATCTCGCGCATTCGATGACAGGAAAGCCTTGCAAATGGCGCTGGAGTATCGAGACATCGTCGCTTTTCTGGCGGTTGCGCAATGCCAGAGCTATTCGAGAGCGGCGGAGAAGCTGAACCTTGCCCAGTCCGCGCTGAGCCGCCGCGTTCAGCGGCTGGAGCAGGACCTGGGGATCGACCTTCTCGAACGCCATCCGCGCGGCGTCAGGATGACCGAGGCGGGACGCCTGCTGATGACCCGCGCCGAGAAGCTCCATGTCGAATTCCATCGGATCGAGCAGGAACTAAAAACCTTCGCATCTTCCCCACCCCAGGAAGTCAGCGTGGCGATGCCGCAAGGCGCGGCGCGGCTCTTCACGACGCCGGTGATCGCCAGTTTTTACAACCGCCATCCCGAGGTTCGGCTGCGCATCATCGAGCGCGAAAGCGCCTACAACCGGGAAAGCGTCCTGCGCGGGGAAGCGGATTTTGCCCTGGTCTACAACGCCCAGCCGCACGAGGATCTGGCGCTCGTTCCGTTGCTGCACGAGCGGATACTGGTCGTCGCGCCCGGGCCCGCGGTCTCGAAGACCATCTATCCGGACCTGTACGATCTCGACGGGCTTGAGCGGCTCCCCCTCATCCTGCCAAGCCTGCCCCACACCTACCGCAGCGTCATCAGCCAGGCGTCGGGCCGCAAGGACTTTTCGCTCAACGTGATCATGGAGGTGAACGGCTTCGCAACCTCGCTGGAGATGGTGCAGAAGGGCCTGGGATACACGATCTCGACCTTTCCGCCCTTGCAGGCCGCCATCGAAAGAAGCGAGGTGATCTGCATCCCGATCACCTCGCCCAGTTGCGAGGTGACGCTTTCCCTGGTGCATCGAGTCGACCGCCCTCCCCGGCCGATTCTCGGCGATCTTCAGGATATCATCCAGGACGTGGCGCGCTCCATCGAGCCCTCGGCCTACTGGCGAAAGGCGGATGGAGCACGCTGAGCGGCCTCTATGCCGGTTTGAGATAGCGCCGATCTCAAAATTGATCTTGATCAAGATTCCGATCGATACAATCATTCTCGTGATGATCAGTGAAAGGGAGGCGTTAAGCTTCCCTCTTCGTAGGGGATCTACTAACGTGAATGCAATTGATCTTGAGGTCGTGCATCAATCAACTCTTCAGGTCGCACGGGAACTGACGTTGAATATGCTGAGGACAGGCTATTCGACCATCATAAAAGAGAGTCAGGATTTTACATTTGCGATTTTCGACCGTCGCGGCCGGCTGGTGGCCCAGGGGATTCCGCAACCGCTTCATATCGGTCCGCTGGTCGCCCAGGTCAACGAGATCCGTCGGCATTTCACCGGACGCACTGACCCGGGAGACGCCTTCATCGTCAACCATCCTTACCGGGCATGCCAGAATCACGCGACCGATGTGACCGTCATTTCCCCGGTCTTCATCAACGACAAGCTCGTCGCCTATATCGGCAACATCGCGCACAAGCCGGATCTGGGCGGCAAGGTGCCCGGAACGAACAGCGGCGACGCCACCGATCTGTTTCAGGAAGGCCTGCTCATTCCGCCGCTGAAGATACAGGTCAGGGGCGAGCTCAATGACGATCTGCGCGAGATGATCTGCGCCAATACCAGGACGCCGGAAGTCACGTGGGGCGACATCAACGCCCAGATCAAGACCAACAATTACGGCCTCGAGAAGCTCGCCGAACTGTTCGACAAGTATGGGGTGGCCAAAGTGCTCGGCTGCTGGGAGCGCTGGATGGACATCTGCGAGGAGGAGTTGCGCAAGGAGATCGCCAGCATTCCCGAAGGTGTCTACGGTCCCGAGACCGATTTCCTTGACGACGACGGCGTCGATCTCGGGCGCTCCCACCGCATCTCCGCAACGCTGGAGGTCAAGGACGGCCGCCTTCACTTCATTCTCGACAGTGACGCGCAGGCACGGGGGCCGATCAATCTGCGGCCCTGCGTCTCCCGCAACTTCATTGAATGCCTTGTCAAGATGGTCTTCCTCCCCACCCTGCCGGTGAACGGCGGACTATCCCGGCTGGTCAGCGTGACCTATCCGGAAGAGGGCTCGCTGCTCAACCCGCGTTTTCCGGCTCCGGTCAATATGTATGTGAGGCCGAGCCAGATCACGACGTCCGTCGTGATGCGCACCCTTGCGCGCGCCGTACCCGGACGCGTGCCGGCACCCGGCAGCGCGGCGGGCGGATCGATCAGCAGTGCCGGGCGCCACCCGAAAACGGGTCGCTGGTTCTCCCAGTACGAGATCTTCAACGGAGGCACAGGCGCCAGACCTTTCGCCGACGGCGTGAGCGCCATGGATGAACTGGTCGTGAACGTCATGAACACGCCGGTCGAGGCGCTGGAGTCCGAATTTCCGGTGCGCGTTGAGCGCTACGAGCTGGTTGCCGATACGGCGGGCGCCGGCATGTTCCGGGGCGGGCTAGGCACGCGCCGCCAGTGGCGCATCCTGTCCGACGAATCCCTCGTCAATCTGCGGACCGACCGTTTCAAATATTCCTCGCCCGGCCTCTTCTCGGCGCTTCCGGCGCGCCCTTCCCGCGCCACCCTCAATCCGGGCACCGCGGGCGAGCGCGAATTGACATCCAAGGTTTCCGGCCTTCGCCTCTCCAAGGGAGATCTCCTCTCGTGGGAAATGGCCGGAGGTGGCGGATGGGGTCATCCCCACAAGCGCGATCCCGAACGAGTCCGGTCCGATGTGGCCAACGGCTATGTCTCGGTCGAGGCAGCGCGGCGGGACTACGGCGTCGTCATCGATCCCGCCGACATGACGATCGACCGGCGCGCGACAGCGAAACTCAGAATGGAGGAGGCCGCGTAATGGGTATGCGGATTGGCATCGATGTCGGCGGCACATTCACCGACGTGACGGGCTTCGACGATCAGCGCGCCGAAGTCGTGCTGACGCGGAAATATTCCTCCAACCCCGCCGAACCCATGCAGGTCATGAACCGGATCGCCTCGGACCTCGCCGCCGAGTTCGGTCCCGAAGCGATCTCGCTCGTTCTTCATGGCTCGACGGCTGCGCTCAACACCCTACTCGAAGACAAGGGCGTCAAAGTCGGGCTGCTGACGAACGCCGGATTCCGGGATATCTACGAGATCGGCCGGCAATGGCGCGGCGAGGAGGTGTTCAACATTTTCGCGCCGGCGCCCAAGATGCTGCTTGAGCGCGCCTGTGTCCATGAAGTCGGGGGCCGCCTCGACTGGGCCGGCGAGGAAGTGGCACCGCTCAACCGGGAGGACGTGGAACGCGGCACCAGGGCGCTGCTCGAACAAGGGGTCGAGGCGATCGCCATCGCTTTCCTCTTCTCCTATGCCAACGACAGGCACGAACGCGAGGCGGCCGAGATCGTCCGCTCCATCGCGCCCAATCTGTTCGTCGCCCTGTCGAGCGACGTCAATCCGGAATGGCGCGAATACGAACGCACCGCGTCGACCGTCGCCAATTGCTACATCGGCCCGCCGGTCGCGCGCTATCTCAAGAACCTGGAGGATCTTCTCACCGGACAGTTTCCGCACTGCCGGCCGCTGATGATGAAATCCGACGGCGGGGCGGGCAGCGCGGCGATGCTGGCGAACAAGCCCATCCAGACGGTGATGTCGGGCCCTGTCGCCGGCGTCATCGGCAGCCGCTATATCGGCGACCTGAAACGGATCGACAACCTGATCACGTTCGATACGGGCGGCACCAGCTCCGACATGGCGGTCATTCCCGGTCAGCCGATGTTCCGGTCGGAGGTCGCCGTCGGGCGCCATCCGCTGCGCACCCAGACCGTCGACATCGACACCATCGGCGCCGGCGGCGGCAGCATCGCCTCGGTGGAGCTCAGTGGCGTTCTCAAGGTGGGCCCGCGCAGCGCCGGGGCATGGCCGGGACCGGCCTGCTACGGACGCGGCGGCGTCGAGCCGACGCTCACCGACGCCCTCGTCGTGCTCGGGCATCTGAACCCGTCCGCCCTGTTGCAGGGAGAGATGCAGCTCGCCAGGGATCGGGCGTGGCAGGCGGTGCACGAGAAACTCGCCGTCCCGCTGGGGATGGACGACGCAGACGCCGCCTGGGGCGTCCTGACCGTGCTCGCCAACAATTGCGTCACAGCGATGCGCACCATCACCATCGAGCGCGGCTACGACCCGCGCGAATTCACGCTGATCCCGTTCGGCGGGATGGGGCCGACGATCGCCGGCAAGATCGCGAAAGATCTCGGCGTCGGGCGCTTGCTGGTGCCGTGCGATCCGGGCACGTTCAGCGCCTGGGGCATGCTGGTGACGGACGTTCATCAAGAACTGAGCCAGACGAAACTCATCCCGCTCGACAACGCCCAGCCGGAGGAGATCGAGGCCGTTTTCGCCACGATGGAGGAGCGCATCATCGACGATCTCGAGCGCGAGCGCTTCACGCGCGACCATTTGCGCACCCTGCGCTCGGCGGGATTGCGCTACCGGGGACAATCCTACGAAGTCACGGTTCCCATCGGCCGGATTACGACGGAAGACGACCTGGCCGGCATCGCCCGGCGCTTCCACGACGCCCATCAACGCCGCTACGGCCATATGGCGGAAGGCGAGACGATCGATATTGTGACCTTTAAAGTGACGGGAGTGGGCGAGATCGCCAAGCCCTCCCTGACGCCCGTCACGACCCGCTCCGACGGGCCGCCGGTTCCCCTGTCGGTTCGCTCCGCCTATTTCGGCGAGCACGGCGCCCTGGAGGCGGCAGTTTACCGCCGTACGGACCTGCATCCTGGCGCCCGGCTGAACGGCCCCGCCATCCTGGAAGAGCGCACGTCGACCGTCGTTCTTTACCCGGGGCAGCAGGCCACTGTGGATGAATACCTGAACCTGGAAATAACCCAGTGAGGCAACAAGCCCTCATCCCGGCGGGTTGCCGCCGGGACGACCGGCAGCGCTTTCAGGAAAAGAACATGCGAAACCAAGGACACGGAACGGGACGGTTTTCAGGCGCATAGTCATCCCGCGCCAAAGCAGAAAACGCGACGTCGGTCGCCAATAAGGACAATGACACCGGAGGAAGCATAGCGCCATGAGTACCCCCCTGATGGCCAGAACTTTCAAGGCCACACGCCGATGGCGGCTTCGCGCGCTGCCGTTGCAGTCGCTGCGGCTTGTGGTGGGCGGCGGCACGATCGTCGCACTGCTGGTGCTGTGGGAAAGCGTCGTCCAGGCCGGCCTTGTCGATCCTCTCTATATCTCTTCGCCCAGCCGCATCGCCAGGGTAGGCATTTCCCTGTTCCGGTCCGGCGAGATCTGGCCCGATATCCGGGTCAGCGCCGCCGAATTCGCCGTGGGCTATACCGCGGCGATCGTTGTCGGTGTCGTGTTCGGCTTGCTGACCGGCTGGTATCGCAGGATGAACTATATCTTCGGACCGTTCATCGATATCCTGAATGCGGTTCCCCGCATCACATTCCTGCCGCTTCTCATCCTGTGGTTCGGCATCGGGATGTCGTCGAAGATCGCCGTCGTCTTCCTCGGCGCGGTGATCCCGATCATCGTCGCCACGCATGCGGGGGTCCGTGCCAACGAGGCCAAGCTGGTCAGGGTCGCGAGAAGCTTCGGCGCCTCCCAGTGGAAGCTCATGACGAGCATCATCCTGCCCGGCACCGTCCCCTATCTCTTCGCCGGCCTGAAATACGGAGCGGGACGCGCGCTTCTGGGCGTGGTCGTCGGCGAAATCTACGCTTCCACCGCCGGCGTCGGCCACATGATCGCGGTAGCCGGCAATCTCTTCGACACCGATACGGTCTTTTTCGGTGCGTTTCTGTTCATGGCCATCGGCCTCGTCGTGACCGCGGCCCTCAACAGGATAGAGCGGTATTTCGATTGCTGGCGCCCGCAGGAGCAAGCAAGATGAGCACTGTCCCCTCCTCCTCATCCCCGTCCCGCGGACCGGCATTGGCTTCCACCCTGCGCGACACCTATTTCAGTTTGGAGCGGGGAATTCTTGGCGGCCTTGCAATCATCGTCTTTCTGCTGCTCTGGGAAGGTATTTCCCGCGGATGGTGGGCAGCGATCCTCCAGCCCTTCATCGGAGACGCGGCCGATATATTGCGCATCCGACCGATATTCCTGCCGGCGCCATCAGTAATTCTGTCGTTAGGGTGGGAGCTATATTTCGTCACCGGTGAGATGTGGCGCCATCTCGGCCTGAGTGCGTTCCAGTTCGTGTGCGGTTTCCTGATTGCGGCGACCCTCGGCATCACAATCGGCCTCGTATCCGGTCGCTATCGTCTGTTGTCATATGCGGTCGAGCCCCTTCTGACGGCGCTCAACGCCATGCCCCAGGTCGCGCTCGTGCCGCTCGTGGTGCTGTGGATGGGAACGGACGTTCCGGCGCGCATATTCATCATCACGCTGCTGATGATCGTCCCAATCCTCATCAACGCACACGCGGCCGTGCGCACCATCGAGCCCAGGTGGCTGAAACTGGCGAAAAGTTTCAGCGCCTCCGAGGTCCGGGTCCTCCTGACGATTGTCCTGCCCGCCTCCGTGCCGTTTCTCCTGGCGGCGACGCGAATTGCGATCGGCCGCGGCATGATCGGCATCGTCGTCGGCGAAATTTACGGTGCGCCCATCGGCATCGGCGTGACGATCAATCACGCGGGGTCGACTTTCGAGACCGCCAAGGTCTTCGTGGGCATCATCACCATTGTGGTCTTCGGTCTCGTTCTTTCGGAAATCGTGCGGCGGGTGGAACGGCGGGTGGAGGCATGGCGCCCGGCTGCCTTCGAACAATCATAAGCCAGAAGGAACAGTTTGCATGAAAGTCAAACTCGAAGCCCGCAAGATCGGCCTTGAATATGGCGCCCCCCGGAACGACAACCGCCTCGTCGCGCTGTCCGATATCAATCTGTCGATCTACGAAAACGAATTCGTGTCGATCGTCGGACCATCGGGCTGCGGAAAGACAACATTCCTGTCCATCGTGGACGGCCTCATCGGCGCCACCCATGGCCAGATTCTGCTCGACGGCAAGGTGGTCACCCGACCAGGCCCCGACCGCGCCGTGGTCTTTCAGGATTCGTCTCTCCTGCCCTGGCGAACGGTGCTGAAGAACGTCGTCTACGGGCTGGAGTGCGCCGGCGTCAAGGCTTCGGAAGCACGGGAGCGGGCAGCCTATTTCATCGACATGGTGGGCCTGCGCGGATTCGAGAACCGCTATCCGCATCAACTGTCGGGCGGGATGCAGCAGCGCGTCAATCTCGCGCGCGCACTGGTGATGGACCCCGAGATCCTGCTGATGGACGAACCTTTCGCCGCCCTCGACGCCCAGACCCGCGAAACGATGCAGGAAGAACTGCTGCGGATCTGGCAGGCAACGAACAAGACCGTCCTGTTCATCACGCATCAGATCGACGAGGCGATCATCCTATCCGATCGCGTTATCGTTTTTTCCGCAAGGCCAGGCCGGGTGAAGGAATCTGTCACCATCGACTTCGAGCGGCCGCGTTCGCTGAGGCTGAAGCGCGATGCTGGCTTTCACGCTTACGAGGACAGGATCTGGGAGCTTATCCAGGAAACGGAAAGAGCAACGATCCGGGCTGCCGTATAGAACATTCTTTGGTTTTGAACGAATTCGCACCGATCAGATGATTCCATTTGGCCGGAAAGTGCTCCGAAGGCCGCAAGAGGCCGGAGAATAACAAGGGAGGATTGAAATGAAGAACAGGACTACTGCATTGGCGCGCTTGAAACATAGCGCCACCGTGCTTCTTGGTGCCGCGGCTCTCAGCACGCTGCTGATGTCGGCGGAAACCGCCGGGCCGGCTTCTGCGGCGGAATTGAAGCCCTTCAAGGTGGCTATTTCCGCGCCCGTGGTGTCCATCCTGCCCGTCTTCCTCGCCGCGGACGGCGGTTTCTACGAGAAACAGGGGCTCGATGTCGACATCATTTCGACCGAGGGCGGCACCAAGGGCATGCAGATCCTGCTGTCGGGGGAGATCCAGGCCATGCATGTCGGCCTGTCGCCCGTGGTGGCCGCCAACACACGCGGGGCGGACGTGCGCGCGATCGCCTCGACGACGAACACGCTGCCGATCACCATCTTCTCGACCCAGGAGACGACCCCGCCGTTGCTGGACGGCACCACGATCGGCATCAGCACGGTCGGTTCCGAAACCGACATCGCCCTGACGATCGCGCTGCAGGCGCTCGGCCTCACGCGTGACGCCATGCACATCACCCAGATCGGCGGCAACTCCCAGCGTTTCGCCGCCATGTCTGCCGGCCGGATTCAGGCGGCACCGCTGCTGGAACCTGGCATCACGGCGGCCCGCAACCGGGGATTCAAGGCCGTCTACGATCTTTCGGCGGCCAATACACCCTGGATCTTCGACGCCGTCGTCGTGACGACGGACTATCTGAAGGCCAATCCCGATGACGTGCAACGGTTTCTGAAAGCCTATCTCGAAGGCGCGTATTGGGGGATGGCCAACAAGGAGAAGGCGGCGGAAACCATCGCTGCGCGGTTCAAGACCGACGACGCCGCCGTCATCGAGGCCACCTATCAGGAATTCAAACGGCTTATGCCGCGCGACGGCAAGCCGTCCGGGGAAGGCGCGGCCAATGTCATCAAGCAATTGAAGGCCACGGGCCTGGACGTCTCCAGCGACAAGGTCGAGGACTACGTCGATCTGGCCCCCCTCGCCCAACTGGAGCAGGACGGCTTCATCGCGGAGCTTCGGCAGCGCTATCAGATCGACTAGAGCGGGTTCACCATCTCACGAAAGCGTTTCACACCATTCCTGAGAACAGCTCTCGCGCATGCCACAGGCAAGCGGACAAGGCGCGTCCGGTCGAATGAACAGATTGAATTCAGGCGCTGGCGTCTGACCGGACGGCGCCTTGACGGCAACCCACTGGGGGAACAGGTTCATGATTGATCAGGATAAAGCAGTGCCGGCGGGGACCGCCGGCGATCAGAGCGGTCGTTTCGATCTCGCCGGGCAGGTCGTCATCGTCACCGGCGGCGGCAAGGGCATAGGCAAGGTCTATGTCGAGGCGTTTGCCCGGGCGGGTGCAGCCGTCCTTGCGTCCGATATCGACGGCGCGGCCGCGGCAGCCGTCGCCGGCGAGCTTTCGGACCGAGGGTTGAAGGTGGTGGCGAGCCGGACGGACATTGCCGATCCCATCTCAGTCGACACCATGACGCGGACGGCGCTGGACACCTTCGGCGCCATCGACGTGCTCGTCAACAATGCATCGCTGATGAGCGTTCTGCCGCGCCGGAGCTGGCTGGAAATCCCGGTCGAGGAATGGGACCGCGTCATGGCCGTGAACCTGCGGGGCATGTTCCTGTGTTGCCGGGCGGTGTTCCCCGCCATGCAGGAAAAGGGACGCGGCAAGATCGTCAACATTTCGTCGAGCCGCGTCTGGGAGGGTACGCCGCTGCGGCTGCACTACACGACGTCCAAGGCCGGCGTGGTGGGCTTCACGCGGGCGCTCGCACGCGAAGTCGGGCCGTTCGGGATAACGGTCAACGCGGTGTCGCCCGGCAATACCCTCAGCGAGACCCAGGTCCAGAGTTCCGATCCCGCCTATCTCGCCACCAAGGCGCAGGGGCGCTCGATACCGCGCGGGCAGGCGCCCGAGGATCTCGTCGGCGCCGTGATGTTCCTGTCCTCGCCCGCAAGCGACTTCATCACCGGCCAGACCCTCAATGTCGATGGGGGCCGGGCGATGCACTGAAGCCATTCCGGAACGGGCGTGAAACACTTGCCCGCCCGGGATTGCGACAAAACAGAGGGATGAGAGCGGCCGCGTTTCCGGTTTCAAATCCGCCGCGCCGGCACCCGTGGCTCTCCAACACGTCTCAGGGAACCATCATGCATACGCAAATCAGTTCAACGCGCGGCCTCATGCTGATCGGAGGCGAGCTTGTCGAGGCCGGATCCTCCGAAAGGCTTGCGGTCATCAACCCGGCCACTGAGGAAGTTCTTGGCGACGTGCCCGACGCCGATGCGGCAGATGTCGGTCGCGCCGTGGCGGCCGCCGAAACCGCGAGCGCGCCCTGGTCCGCCCTCGACGTCAATGCGCGCGCGCGATACGTGCGGGCGATCGCCGAGGGTATCCGGAAGCGGGCGGAGGAGATCCTGCGCCTTGAGGTCGCCGACACCGGTAACACGATCTCCAAGATGCGCGGCGACGTGGACTCGGCCGGCAACGCGCTGGAGTACTATGCTGGCCTCGGCCGTGAGATCAAGGGCGAAACGATCCCGGCCAGTACGCGCAACCTTCACCTCACCGTTCGCGAGCCTTATGGCGTCGTGGGGCGCATCATCCCCTTCAACCACCCGATCAAGTTCGCGGCCAACGCCCTGGCGGCGCCACTGATGGCGGGCAATACCGTGGTTCTCAAGCCCCCGGAGCAAAGCCCCCTCTCCGCCATGATCCTCGCCGAGATATGCCGCGAGGTGCTGCCGGCGGGCGTGGTGAACATCGTGACGGGCACCGGCCTCGGAGCGGGCGACGCCCTCGTGCGTCATCCATCGGTCAGACGCATCGCCTTCACCGGGTCCGTCGCCACCGGCATGGCCATCCAGCGCGCCGCCGCGGACGTGGGCGTCAAGCACGTCACCCTCGAACTCGGCGGGAAGAACCCCCTCATCGCCTTTCCGGACATGGACCCGGACACGATCGCCGAGGCCGCCGTTCGCGGCATGAACTTCGCCTGGCAGGGGCAATCATGCGGCTCAACGAGTCGACTGCTGCTGCACGAAAGCCTCCACAGACCGGTTCTGGAGCGGGTTGTCGAGCGTGTCGCATCACTACGGATCGGCGACCCGCTCGATCCGGAGAGCCAGATGGGCCCCCTCAACTCCGCCCGGCATTACGACCGCGTCCGCGACATGGTGCGGCTCGGCGAGGAACAGGGCGCGCGGCTGCTATACGGCGGCAGGCGGCCGCAGGGGCCCGGCTTCAAACGCGGCTACTGGCTTGAGCCGACGGTCTTCGGCGACGTGGACCCCGGCATGCGCATCGCGCAGGAGGAGATTTTCGGCCCCGTCCTGTCGGTCCTGAGCTGGAAAGACGAAGCCGAGGCCCTGGAAATCGCCAACGCCACCAGCTATGGCCTGACGGCATCGATCTGGACCAACGACATCAAGACCGCGCTGCGTGCGGCCCGCGCCGTGCGCTCGGGCTACGTCTGGATCAACGGCGCTTCCGGACACTTTTACGGAACGCCTTTCGGCGGCATGAAGAACAGCGGCCTCGGGCGCGAGGAAGGATTGGACGAACTCCTCAGCTACACCGAGGTCAAGACGATACATGTCATGCTTTGACCGCTGACGGAAAAGTGCGCGCGTTTCACCGGGCTGGCCGGTTGGCGGGATAATGTGATACTTCGATGCGATCGAGCGGCGGATGCGACTCCCAGTCGTGTCCGCCGCATTCTTATGTGGTGACGCGCGGACGAAGGGTGCCTGTTGCCCCCAGTCATCTGTTTTTGAAATGGTTTCAAAAAATTTATCTATTTGTCAATTGTCAAATGTGCTTTTAACTTTAGTAGGACATCGGCCATCGGACAAGGCGGCGCTCGTGAGGCCAGACCGCTTGTGGTGGGGATGCTCGGGAGGATTACGAACAATAGATGATCGGCCAAGGCGGACACGATTCCCGTCGCCGGCGAAGCTTTGTCCAAAAATCCCGAAAAACTGATTTCGTGTGCCCCCACACCGACATACCGGTGGGAGTGCCGTGTATTCTCGCATGGGAGATGGGAATAGACCATGGAAGTGACTATTGTAGGTGGAGGCATCGGCGGGCTGACGCTTGCGCTCATGCTGCATGAAAAAGGTATCGCTTCACGCGTATACGAGGCAGCCCCGGAACTGAAGGCGCTGGGCGTCGGAATCAACCTCCTGCCGCATGCCTCGCGTGAGTTGTGCGGGCTGGGCCTTGAAGAAATGCTTGCCAAGGTCGCCATCACCACCAAGGAATCCGGCTTCTACAACCGCTACGGTCAGCTTATCTTTGCCGAGCCGACCGGCCGCTATGCCGGCTATGACTGGCCGCAATTCTCCATCCATCGCGGCGATCTGCACATGGTGCTGGTGGAGGCCTTCATCCAGCGTCTCGGCGCCGACCGCCTGATGACCGGCTGGCAGTGCACCAGCTTCGAACAGACCGACGAGGAAGTCACCCTGCATTTCGTCGATCCGCGCGACGGATCGCCCCGCCCTTCCGTGAAGGCGGAAATGGTCGTCAGCGCCGAGGGCATCCATTCGAAGATCCGCAAGCAGCTTTTCCCGAACGAAGGACCGCCGCGCTATTCCGGCATCAACATGTGGCGCGGCGTCACGAAATGGAAGCCGTTCCTGACCGGCGCGAGCATGGTACGCATCGGCTGGCTGAACACGGCCAAGGTGCTGATCTATCCGATCCGCGACAATATCGACGGACAGGGCACGCAGCTCATCAACTGGGTCGTGGACATCGCCACCGAGAACTACAAGTCGCAGCGCGACTGGAACAAGCCCGGCCGCATCGAGGACTTCTTCGATGTCGTGAAGGACTGGAAGTTCGACTGGCTGGACTGCCCGGCGCTCTTCCAGGCGGCCGACGCCATCCTGGAATATCCGATGGTGGATCAGGACCCGCTCGACCAGTGGACTTTCGGCCGCGTGACCCTGCTCGGCGACGCCGCCCATCCCATGTATCCCCGCGGCGCCAACGGCTCCGCCCAGGCCATCCTCGACTGCCGCACGCTCACCGATGCCATCGTCCGGGAAGGCGATCCGGTCGCGGCCATGCAGGCCTATGAGGCCGTCCGCCGTCCGGCGACGGCGCAGGTCGTCCTCACCAACCGCAAGAACCCCCCGGACGCCATCCTGCGCGAGGTCTACGAGCGCACGGGCGACAAGCCTTTCGACGACATCAACGACGTCATCAGTCACGAGGATCTGGAACGGCTTTCCGCCAGCTACCAGAAAATCGCGGGCTATCATAAGGATAATCTTGCGGCGGTGCCGGCCGGGTCCTGATCCGGCTGCAGGCGAGAGCGTATTGTGTGAGAGGTCGGGATGTCGTTACAGGAAAGCAGCTATGCAAAGCCATCCGAAAAATGGGGAATGTTCAGCCATATCAGGCCGGAATGGCTGATCATCGGCGGCGTCGTACTGGTCGTCGCCTGGCTGGCGCTGGTGCCGCTCATTTTCCTCCTGTGGCAGAGCTTCATGACGCCTGCCGCGGGCGACGTCCCGGCCATCTTCACCTTCGGCAACTATGCGCGGGCGTTGACGGACAGCAGCATCCTGCCGCTGTTCAGCAACTCCGTGATCTTCGCCGCGGGCACGTCCGGTCTCGCCCTTTTCATCGGCACGCTGTTCGCGTGGCTGAACGAGCGCACGAACACGCCGTTCAAGATGCTGTTCTATGCGGCGTCGATCGTGCCGCTGGTGATCCCGTCGATCCTCTTCACCGTCTCGTGGATCATGATGGCGAGCCCGCAGATCGGTCTCTTCAACCTGATCCTCCGGAACGTTTTCGGCTTCGAGGACCCGGTCTTCGACATCTATTCGATGGGCGGGATGATCTGGGTCGAAGGCCTTCACTATTCGCCGATCGCCTTCCTGCTGATGTCGGCCGCTTTCCGGTCGATGGATCCGTCGCTGGAGGAATCCGCGCTCATGTCGGGCGCGTCGCTGCGGCAGATCATGTTCAGGATCACACTGAAGCTGGTCTGGCCGGCGCTCGTGGCCTCCTTCTTCATTCTCTTCATCCGCTCGATCGAATCCTTCGAGGTGCCGGCGCTGCTCGGCATGCCGGTCGGCATCGATGTCTTCACCTCGTCGATCTACGAGGCGATCCGCGAATATCCGAGCAATGTCGGGCTGGCGTCGGCCTATGCGGTGGCCCTGCTCGCGATCGCTTCCTTCGGCATCTATTTCCAGTCTAAGCTTTCGAATCAGGGAAGCAAGTATTCGACCGTCACGGGCAAGGGTTTCCGGCCGCGGCCGTTCGATCTCGGCGCATGGCGGTTCCCGGCGGCGGTCCTCATCGTCCTCTACATGATCCTCGTCATCGTGCTGCCTTTCCTGGTGCTGCTCTGGTCATCGCTGAACAAGTACTACAGCGTGCCTTCCTGGGAAGGCTTGAGCCGGCTCTCCCTCGATGCCTACAGCAAGGTCATCAACTACCCGACCGTCGGCCAGGCCGTCTGGAACAGTGCCCTGCTCTCCCTCGGCTCGGCCACGGTCATCATGCTGCTGACGGCGGTGATCTGCTGGATCGTCATCCGCACGAAGCTGCCGGCCCGCTGGCTGCTGGACAATCTGGCGTCGCTGCCGATGGTCTTTCCGGGGCTCGTGCTCGGCCTGGCGGTGATGATCTGCTATCTCTATCTTGACGTCGGCATCTACGGGACGACGTGGATCATCTTCATCGCCTATGTCACCCGCTTCATGCCCTATGGCGTGCGCTACAACAGCACGTCCATGCTGCAGATCCACAAGGATCTGGAGGAATCGGCGGCAATGAGCGGCGCGTCCTGGAGCCAGAGCTTCCTGCGCGTGGTGCTGCCCCTGCTGAAGCCCGGGCTGCTCGCTGGCTGGATCTATATCGTCGTGGTGTCGATCCGCGAGCTGTCGAGTTCGGTACTGCTCTACAGCCCGGGTTCGGAAGTGGTGTCGATCGTCATCTGGGAGCTGTGGCAGAATGGCCAGTATGTCGAGCTTTCAGCCTTCGGCGTGATGATGATCCTGGTGCTCTTCGCGGTCGTCATGGTGGCGCAACTCATCGGCAGGAGGTTCGGCGTGAAGGAGACCTGAGCCGGATCGAGGGCCTCATCATAGAAAAATGGGAGGGAACGTATGGTCAAGTCTGGGTTCTACGCAAGCATGACTCGCAGAGAGCTAACGCTCGGTTTTGCCGCAAGCCTCGCGACCGGTCCCGCGCTTGCCCAATCCGTTGCGCAGATCGCCACCCCTAGCGATCCTGATCGGATGGAAAGGCTCGTCGAGGCGGCCAGGCAGGAGGGCAAGCTCACCCTCTACACGGTAACGCCGATCGACGATGTCAATGAGGTGATCGCTGCCTTCACCGCCACGTACGGCATCCCCGTCACGCTCTGGCGTGGCAGTTCCGAAGACGTGCTCCGGCGCGCGGTCACGGAGATCAAGGCTGGCCGCCACGATGTGGACGTGATCGAGACCAACGGTCCGGAACTGGAAGCGCTCCACCGCGAACACATCTTGCAAGCGGTCGATTCTCCTGCCGTTGCGGATATCTTTCCCGGCGCCGTACCGACCCACAAGGAATGGATCGGCAGCCGCCTGAACATCATCACCGCCGCCTATAACGCCAATCTCGTTCCGGAAGCCGACGTGCCCAAGAAATGGGACGACCTCCTTGATCCCCGCTGGAAGGGCAAGATTGGCATCGAAGCCGAGGCCTACGACTGGCTGGCAACGGGAATCGAAAGCTGGCCATCAAAGGATGAGGGCCTCGCCTTCTTCAGGAAGCTGACCGACGTTAACCGTCCGCAACTGCACAAGGGCCATCCGCAACTCGCTAACATGACCGCCTCGGGCGAGTTGCTGATCGCGTTGCAGGTTTATCTCTATCGTGTCCATCAGCTGGAGAAGGAGGGTGCGCCCATCAGGGCGCTGTCGCTCGGTCCAGCGCTCGCGCGTATCAACGGGCTCGGGATCGCCAGGACGGCTGCACATCCGAATGCGGCGACCCTTTACCAGCAGTTCACATTGACCGGGGCGCAGCAGATTCTGGCAGACCGTTACTTTACGCCAGCCAATACCACGCAAGTACCGTTTCCACCGGGCATGGAGATCAAGGTCATCAAGCCAACTGCGATGCTCGACGACCTCTCCGCGTTGCGGGAAACGTTCAGAAAAACGTTTCAATAACAACAGATCAATATTTCTCCAAGGAGGATACCATGCTCAATACACTGAACGGCCTGAAGGGGCTCACCCGCTCGGCGACGCTCGTTGCCGCCGTCGGCGCCCTGCTGGCCGGACCTGCCTTGGCGCAGACCGTCGGGGACATCGCCACCTATGATGGCCCCGATCGTCTCGAACGCCTCATCGAGGGCGCCAAGACGGAAGGCGCGCTGACGCTCTACACCGCGACGCCCGTCGAGGATGTCACGGCGATTACCGATGCCTTCACGGAAAAATACGGCATTCCGGTCACCATATGGCGCGGCAGTTCGGAAGATGTGTTGCGCCGGGCCGTCACCGAGATCAAGGCCGGCCGCCACGATGCGGACGTCATCGAGACGAACGGACCGGAGCTCGAGGCGCTGCACCGGGAAAACATCCTCCAGGCCGTTGAATCGCCCGTGGTGGCGGACATCTTTCCGGACGCCGTTCCGGAGCACAGGGAATGGATCGGCAGCCGTCTGAACATCATCACCCCGGCCTACAACACCAATCTGGTGCGGGAGGCGGACCTGCCGAAGACGTGGGACGATCTGCTCGATCCCAAGTGGAAGGGCAAGATCGGCCTGGAGGCCGAAGCCTTCGACTGGCTGGCGACCGTGAGTGAGAGCTTTCCGAGCGAGGAGGAAGCCACTGCCTTCTTCTCTAAGCTTGCGCACACCAACGGCCTGTCGCTTCGCAAGGGCCACACGCTGCTGACGAACCTGACGGCCTCCGGAGAAGTGCCGCTGGCGCTGACGACCTATCTCTACAAGGTCGACCAGATGCACAAGGACGGGGCTCCGGTCAACTGGCTGCAGCTCGGTCCGTCCGTCGCGCGCGTCAACGGCCTCGGTGTCGCCAGGACGGCGAGGCATCCGCATGCGGCGCTCCTGTTTCAGGAATTCACGTTGACCGACGGTCAGAAGATCCTTTCCGACCGCGGCTTCACGCCGACCAACGTCAAGATCGTGCCGCTGCCGGAGAGCCTCGACGTGCAGGTCGTGGACGGTGCCGCCATGCTCGACCAGCTCAGCGCGTGGCGCAAGACTTTCGAGACAGCGGTCAGGTAAGCCGCCGACGAGAACGGACATATCATGGCGGGGCCGCGCTATGCCCCCCATAACACTGGCCGAGCGAGGATCGCCGACAGGCCGGGAGGAAAGATGAGATGTTGAATGTTCAGGGATTGACGACGGAATATACGGACAGCAAGGGCAAGATCGTCCGTGCCGCCAAGGATATTTCCTTCGAGGTGCCGCGCGGACGGCTGTTCACGCTGCTCGGCCCCAGCGGCTGTGGCAAGACGACGACGCTGCGCTCGATCGCGGGGCTGGAGCGGCCGGTCAAGGGCAGCATTTCGGTTGAGGACGTGGTCGTCTATTCCGCCGGCAAGGGCATCTTCGTGACGCCGAACCGCCGCAACTTCGGCATGGTGTTCCAGTCCTACGCGATCTGGCCGCACATGAGCGTCTTCGAGAACGCCGCCTTCCCGCTGCGGGTCGGCAAGGGTGGATTCTCCAAAAAGCAGATCGAGGAGAAGGTCGAGCGGGTGCTGAAGGCCGTGGCGCTGGAAAGCTACGCCGGCCGCGAGGCCACGCGCCTTTCCGGCGGTCAGCAGCAGCGGCTCGCGCTCGCTCGCGCGCTGGTCATGGAGCCGCGCCTGCTGCTGCTCGACGAGCCGCTCTCCAATCTCGACGCGAAGCTGCGGGAGCAGATGCGTTTCGAGCTGAAGCGCCTGCAGCGCGAGCTGGATCTCACGACGCTCTATGTGACCCACGACCAGCAGGAGGCCCTGGCGCTCTCCCACGAGATCGCCGTGATGAACGACGGCCAGATCGTCCAGCTCGGAACGCCGCGCGAGATCTATGAGGCGCCGCGGACGCGCTTCGTCGCGGACTTCATCGGCTCGTCGAACTTCATGGATTGCAGTGTCGCCGCCAACGGCGGGCATGACGCCTGGGTCATCGACAGCCCCGCCGGCAGGTTGACCGTCGCATCGGAAGAAGCGCTCGACGTCAAGGACCGGCTGACCGTCGCGATCCGTCCGGAAAACGTCCAGCTCATCGAACCGGACGAGGACAGCCGCGTCGCCGACAACCTGCTGGAGGGACGGGTCGAGAGCAAGGTGTTTCTCGGCGAATGCGTGGACTTCATGGTCAGCGTCGGCGACACCCGGCTGCTCGCGCGCGTGCACCCGAGCCTGCGGACGCCGATCGGCGAGCGCATTCTCGTCCATGTCGATCCCGCCAAGATCAACGTGATCACTCATTAGACCATGTCATCATTTCATGGAAATGATGACATGATCCAACTTTTTGATTTTGAGCGAATCCTTATCGATCAGATGATTCCATTTGATCGGAACGCGCGCTAAGGCATCAAACCAAAAAGGTACCGTTTTTTGGATAAATTTGATGTAAAAACAAATAGATAGAGCAAAATTGCGATTCAGATTTAGTGCATTTTGCTCTAGCGCAGACGGAGAGTCGGGCCTCGCGCCCTCCTTCAACACGCTTTCGAACCGGGAGCGCTTCCGGACCACGTGAACCTGCTGGAAACCGCCATGTATCACCTGAAACTGTCCATCGCCACGACCGACTACGATCACTTCCGTGATTTCCGCCTCGGAACCGTCAATGCCGAGGGCATCGACCACACGTGGTCGATGCTGAGCCATCACGAGATCTTCGCCCGCTTCACCTTCAACCGGGAATGGGATGTCGCCGAGCTTTCCTTCGCCAAGTTCATGGCGCAGGTGAGCCGCCCGGACAGCGACATCATCGGTCTGCCGGTCGTCTGCTCGCGGCTCTTCCGCTTCAGCTCCTTCTACATCAACAAGGCGTCCGGCATCAAAACCGTGGCGGACCTGAAAGGCAAGCGCATCGGCGTTCCGGAATGGGCGCATTCCGCCGCCGTCTATATGCGCGGCTGGATGCACAACGAGGCCGGCGTCAAGCTGCAGGACGTCCACTGGGTGCAGGCCGGCGCCAATGCACCGGGGCGCATCGAGAAGGTCGACCTGAAGCTTCCCGAGGGCGTCGAGCTGACCCGCGTCGCCGACAAGTCGCTGTCCGAGATGCTCGCCTCGGGCGAAATCGACTGCGCGATCATCGCCCGGCCGCCGACCTGCTTTCTCGAGGAGGACCCGCGCGTCGAGCGGCTGATCCCCGACTTCCTCGAGCGCGAGGAAGAGTATTACGGCAGGACGGGCGTCTGGCCCATCATGCACATCGTCGCGCTGAAGAAGCGCGTCGTCGAGGAGAACCCCTGGGTCGCGCGCAATCTCTACAACGCCTTCGAGGAATCGAAGCGCCGCAGCCTGGAACGTCTGTTCGATCCCGCCGTCTCGCGCTATCCGCTCGCCTGGCTGCCGATCTATGCCCGCAGGATGCGGGACATCTTCGGCGCCGACCCCTTCCCCTTCGGCATCGACAAGAACCGTCCGACATTCGAGCAGATGCTGCTCTACACCCACCAGCAGGGCATCGCCGAGCGGTTGATGACACCGGAGGAAATCTTCACGCCCGGCATTATGACCAAAGTCGTTATTTGAGGCCACCATGACAGATCAGACCGCATTGCAGGAACTGGTGCAGGCAAACCGCATCCTGGCTTACGAAAAGGTGCTGGATGCGTTCGGCCACGTCAGCATCCGGGATGACGAAACGGGTTATCACATCTCCCGCTCCCGCAGCCCGGAGCTGGTGTCGCTCGACGACATCCAGCACTATGACGCGGATTCGCGGATCATCGGCTCCGATACGCGGGGTGGATATCTGGAACGCATTATCCACGGCGCGATCTATCAGGTGCGGCCGGACGTGCGGGCCGTATGCCATTTCCATTCGCCGTCGATCATGCCGTTCTGCGCAACGGGCCGGCCGTGGTTTCCTGTCACGCACGTGGGGGCGACGGTCGGCGCCGCCGTGCCCTTCTGGGACGAGCAGGAGGCGTTCGGCGATACCGACATGCTGATCTCGACCGCGGAACAGGGAGCCTCGCTCGCGGCAGCGCTCGGCGATCACGCCGCCGTGCTGATCCGCAATCACGGCGCGGTTGTCGTCGGCGGCACCGTACGCGAGCTCGTGATGCGCAGCCTTCAGTTGTGCCGCAACGCGGATGTGCTGCTGCAGGCGATCATGATCGGCGCACCGCGGCCGCTGACGCCGGGCGAGGTGGCGCTTTCCGGCGCCAAGAACCTCGATCCCCGCGTCCTCCAACGTGTCTGGGACTACCATCTCGCCCGGGCTGGTCTTGACGGTTGACGCCGTCCGCGCTTCACGATGTAACTTACTGCTCCTGACCGACGAGGCGTTCCGTGATATTCTGAGCGATCGTCGTTCGGAATGGGAGGCTAAGTTTCCGTGCGCATTCGCCAGCTTGAATCGTTCATTTGCGTCTGCGAGCTCGGCAGCATCACGCAGGCGGCCGCGGCGCTCAACATCGTGCAGCCCGCGCTTGGCGCCCAGATCAGCGCGCTCGAGGACGAACTCGGCGTGCGCCTGCTGCATCGCGGCCGGCGGGGTACGACCGTCACGCCGGCCGGCGCCTATTTCCTGACCGAGGCGAAGCAGATCCTCGACCATATCGCGACGGTCAAGAACACGGTCCGCACCCTGGCGCAAAATGAAAAGGAACAGCTGACGATCGGGCTCACGGCGAGCCTCTCGGCGATGCTCGCGGGTTCGCTGGCCCGTGAGCTCAGCGAACTGTCGCATCCGGTCTCGGTTCAGTTCGTCGAGACCATGAGCCATCTGCTGGCGGACAGAGTGGCGCGCGGCGAGCTGGATTTCGCGCTCGCCTTCAACGTGGAGGACCACAAGGCCATCCGGAAGCAGCCGATGCTGCGGGAGAGCATTTTCTTCATCACCAGCCCCAACTCGCCCCTCGGGCAGGACCGGCCGATCGACATGGCCGAGCTCGCCAAGGTCACCTTCGTCATCCCGACGGACAAGGGCCAGATCATCCAGCTCCTCAACGAGGCGATGGGTCAGTTCGACCTGCCGCTGAACGTCGCCTACCAGATCGAATCGATGGACGCCATCAAGGGCCTCATCAACGAGGGGGCGGCCTGCGCGGTGCTGCCGTTCGGCGCCGTGACCCGGGAGGTCAACGCCGGCACGCTGATCGCCCGGCGGATCACGAACCCGCCGCTGACGCGAACGCTTTTCCTCGTGCACTCGTCGGCTCGCGTACAGACCGAGGCCATGCAGGAAGTCCAGGCGACCATAGAGCGGTCCGTTTCACGCCTTGCCAGCAATTTTGCCTTCGAAAGCGTCGAGAGAGAACCGCTGCCCTCCTGACCGCCGGATCGCGCCCCGCCGCGGGCGGCTGTACTGTCAGAGCCGCAGGACGATCTTGCCGAAATTGTCGGCCTCCTCCAGCATGCGGTGCGCCTCGACGGCCTCGGCGAAGGGCAGCACCGCATGGATGGCGGGTTCGATCTCACCGCTGGCGAGGAGCGGCAGCCAGCGGAGGCGGAAGCGCTCCACGACCGCGGCCTTCTCGTCGTTCGAATGGGGACGAAGCGTGAAGCCGCGCAGTTGCAGCATCTTCGTCAGCACCGCGGAGACGTCGATTTCGGCCAGGCCCGCGCTCAGCAGGCCGACGAACGCGAGCCGCCCCCGCCAGCGCAGAAGCGCGATGTGGCGCGCGAGATAGGCCGGGCCGACGAAGTCCTCGACCACGTCGATGCCGTCCGGGTAGATCTCGCGGATGGCATCGGCGAAATCGACCTCGCGGTAGTTCACCACGTGCGTCACGCCCCATTCGCGCAGGCGCCGCGCCTTGTCCTCGCGGCCGGTGGTGGTGACGATCTCGGCCCCGACGCGCTGCGCCATGCGGATCGCCGTGCTGCCCACGGCGCTTCCGCCGGCATGGATCAGCACCCGCTCGCCCGGCGCGAGGCGCGAAAGCTCGAACAGCGTCTCATGCGCGGTGCAGAAGGTCTCGATCACGCTGGCCGCGCGCGTATCGTCCCAGTGCGCCGGCACGACGACGACGTGGCGCCAGTGGGCGACGGCATATTCGGCATATCCGCCGCCGGAGAGCAGCGCCGCGACCCGCACGCCGGGGACGATGCCGCGCACCTCGTCCCCCACCGCGACCACCTCGCCGCCGCACTCGACGCCGAGCACGGGATTGGCGCCCGCGGGCACGGGGTATGCGCCGGCGCGCTGCATCGCGTCGAGGCGGTTCACCCCGATGGCGCCGACCCGGATCAGGACCTCGTCCGGTCCGGGACTGGGCCGCTCCGCGGTCTCGAAACGCAACGCCTCCGGCCCTCCGGGGTCGGGAGCGTGGCAGATTGTCATCGTCGGCATGGCGGGCCTCCTCATGGCCAAAGCGTTTTCAAACGAATGGGATATCGGATTATGTTAAGAAAACGCATTAAATCAGGAAACTAGCAGGATGGCGACCGGATATCCGGCCGGCGCCCGTGATTGACGGCGTGGAACCACTGTTCCTGGATGAAGCGGAAGGCGCCCCGATAGCCGGGGCGGATGCGGGCAAAACCGGGGAAGTGGATATGCATGCCAGCGACCAGCAGATCCTCGTCGACGCAGCGCTGCAGGATCCGGCGGCGCGCAACTGCCCCGGCCGGGCTGTCGGTGTCGAATATCATGCCGACATCGGGGTCCGCGAGCTGCACTTCCGGGACATGGACGGTATCGCCCCAGACGATCATCGCCTCGCCGCGCGAGCGCAGGATGTAGCAGCTATGGCCCGGCGTATGGCCCGGCGAGGGCACGGCCGTGATCCCCGGCAGCACCTCGCCTTCGCTGTCGAAGGTCCGGACCGCGTCCCCCAGGTAGGGCGTGAGCTGGATCCGCCCTGCGTCGAAATAGACCCGTTTCTGCCGCTCGGTGGCCTTCGCCTTCTGCTCGTCGTCGAACCAGTGGTCGATCTCGGCCCGGTGCACATGAACCGTCGCGCGGGGAAAAAGCTTGCGGCCGCTTGCGGGATCGGTCAGCCCGTTCGAGTGGTCCGGATGGACATGGGTCAGCAGCACATCCGTGATCGCCTCGGCGGGCAGGCCGAGAAGGTCGAGAAGCCCGGGCAGGCGCCCGCACGTCGGCCCCATGATGTCGCCGGAGCCGCAATCGACGAGGATGTTGCGCCCGCCCTCGCGGATCAGGAAAGCGTTGATGGACACGACGGGCGGGCAGACCCGCGTTTCCTCGGCAAGAAGGCCGGCGAGCTTCCCATGGTCGGGATCCTTCATGATGTCGAGGGTGTCATAGGCCATGTAGCCGTCGCAGAGCGTGGTCACGAGCACGTCGCCCACCATGCGGTGATAAATGCCGGGGACCTGATGAAAGGGGACCTGTCGGAATTCGGTCATGGCTCATTCTCCTGCCGCCCGGATTTCGGCACGAAGGCCGGGCGCGGCTTCTCGACAAGATCGTGGTTCTCCGCCAGCCACCGGCGCAGGTGGACGCGGGCGATCTTGCCGATGGTGTTGCGCGGCAGCCGGTCGATGGCGGCGAACAGCCTCGGGCGCTTGTAGGATGTCATCTCCTCGAGCGCCGGAGCAAGCCGCTCACGCCAGTCTGCGGGCGGGTTCTCGGCAACGACGGTGACGATCTCGCCCCAGTAGTCGGACGGATAGCCGAGCACCACCAGCTCCGTGCCCGGCAGCGCCGGGGCGAGCGCGCGCTCGACCTCATCGGGCGAGATCTTGTAGCCGCCGCTCTTCATCATGTCGGACTGGCGCGACACGAGATGAAGCCGCCCCGAGGTATCGACCAGCCCGAGGTCCCCGGTATCGTGGAACTCGCCCGGTGCGAGCATCCTGAGCCCATCGCGCGTCATGTAGCCGGTGAACATATGCGGGCTGTGCAGGTGGATCTGGCCGATTTCGCCCGCTGGCAGCACCGTGCCCGCCTCGTCCCGGATCTCGATGCGCACGCCGGTTGCGGGCCAGCCGACGCAGAGCCCCTCGCCCGGCGGCTCGGCATAGGCGGCGGCGGTCTCGGCGGGTTCGAGCGCGGTGATCGGGTTGAAGATCTCGCTCTTGCCGTAGGTGACGCGGATGATCTCGCCGAAGCGCGCGACCGCGTTGCGGTAGATCGTCGGGGTGAGCGGCGCGGTTCCGGTCAGGATCATGCCGAGCTTTGGTTCCAGATCCGCGAACCGCTTATCGGCGGCCGCCTCCGTCAGCTTCGCGAGCACGGTCGGCGGCGCGAACATCTCCGTCACCTCGCCCGAGGCGAGGAGCGGCAGCACCACCGCCGGGTCCACGCCCTGCATCAGATGCACGCTCGCCCCATGCGCCAGATAGGCGAAGGTCAGGAGCGAGCTGCCGTGCGAGAACGGCGTCATCAGCAGAATGCGGTTGCTGCGGTCGGGCAGCAGCGGCAGCGACGCGCGCAGCAGCAGCGCGCCGGTCCAGCGCCCGTGATGGCTGTGGATCGCGCCCTTGGCGAAACCGGTTGTACCGCTGGTGAAGACGATGCGGCTCGGCGCCTCGGGGGCGACGTCCGGCCAGTCCGCGCCGGTCAGGGGCCGGGGCGCGATCCCCCGCGCATCGAGAAGCGGCACGGACAGCGCCGGCAGCGGTTCCGCCGCGCCGTCGACGAGAACGAGCCGTGCGCCGGTGCAGTCCAGGGCATGCGCGAGCTCAGCCCGGCTCAGCAGCGGGTTGACCGGCACTTCCGTCACCCCCGCGAGCGCGACTGCATAGCTCGCGGCGGTGGCGAGCGCCGAATTGTGAAACACCGTCGCCACGAAGTCGCCCGGCCCGAGCCCGAGGCCGCGCAGATGACCGGCGATGCCCGCCGCGCGGTCGAGCACCCCGGCGATGGTGTGGCTCCCCTCGGCATCGACGATGCCAATGCGATGGCCGTAGCGGTTGCGGATCGCGGCGAGCTCGGCGCCCCAGTGCATCGTGAGCCTCCAGTCAGCCTCATGCGGGTTCAGGGAAATCGGGTTCGGGAAATTTCTCGGGGCCGAGCGGGTCCTCGCCGTTGGCCGCGAGCGCCCGCGACCATTTCTCCAGCCACCAGCCATAGGGCTCCGGCCAGGAGGAGAAATCGCGCTCCACCCCCAGCCGCCATGCTGCGTGACGGGCCCAGAACGGGTTGAAGAGCATCTGCCGGCCGATGCAGATCAGGTCCGCCCTGCCCGCCTGCAGGATGGCCTCGGCGTGCTCGGCGGTGCGGATCATGCCGACGGCGGCGGTCGGCATGTCCGCCTCGTGCCGCAGCCGGTCCGAGAGCGCGACCTGATAGCCCGGCCCGCGCGCCAGGTTGGAATTGGTCGCGCCGGTGCGCATGTTGCCGCCCGAGGAACAGTCGATCAGGTCGACCCCCGCCTCTTTCAGCCGCCTGGCGAGGAAGACGCTGTCGTCCTCGGTCCAGCCGCCGTCGATCCAGTCGGTCACGGACAGCCGCGCCAGCAGCGGCATGGAGGCGGGCATGATCTCGCGCAGCCGGCCGACCACGATGAGCGGCAGGCGCATGCGGTTCTCGAGCGAGCCGCCCCAGCGGTCGCCGCGCCGGTTGGCGAGCGGCGAGAGGAAGCTCTGCAGCAGATAGCCGTGGGCGAGATGCAGTTCGAGGAGATCGAAGCCCGCCAGAAGCGCGCGCCGCGCCCCGGCGACGAAGGCGTCCACCACACCCTCGATCTGCTCCTCGCTCATCTCCACGGGGGTCAGCCATCCCTCCGACAACGGCAGGGCGGAGGCCCCCATCGGATAGAGCTGTTCGCTACCGGCCGCGAGATCGCGGGCGGTGATGGGTCCGTTGCCCTCATGGGCGCGCTGCTGGCCGCCCTTGCGCCCGCCGTGGCTGATCTGGATCGCGGTCCTGGCGCCATAGCGCTTCATCTCGCTCACCAGCCGCGCCATGGGCTCGATGTGGCTGTCCGCCCACAGGCCGGGATCGCCGTTGCTGACGCGCCCGGCGCGGGTGACGAAGGTCTGCTCCATGATCACGAGCCCGGCCCCGCCCATCGCCATCCGCTCGTAATGCGCGAACTGGAAGGGCGTGAGACGGCCGTCCTCCGCCGCATAGGTGCCCATGGGCGAAACGACGATGCGGTTCCTGAACGTGACACCCCTCAGCGTATAGGGCTGGAAGAGAAGCGGGTCGTTCGACATGTCGGCCTCCGGTTGCGGCATCGGCTCGCCCCTCATGGCGCCAGCGCGAGGGTGGCGCGCAGCACGTCGCCGATGGCCGGGCTCGCGGCGTCGTCGAGCGCGGCGAAGAGGCCCTCGCCGAACGCGCGCGCCGCACCGGGCGCGGCGCCAAGCCGCGACAGGCGCGCCTCGAAGACATCGAGCGCGCGGGCCGGGGTCTGGAAGATCAGCTCGCGCGGCGCCTCGGAGGAGTGCGCCTCACGCCGGCTGCCGTCCTTTCCGACGACGGTCACGCGCGAGTCGAGCGCGCCGCCCACGGCGTCGGGCAGCACGGTGGTCTTCGCCACGAGGTCGAGGATCACCGGGTCCTCGCGCAGGGTGTTGCCCATGTCGTAGGTGATGTCGCCGCGCGAGAGCATCGCCGCCACCGCGAAGGCGGTGCTGGCCTGGGTCTGCACCAGCCGCTCGTAGGGCCCCTTGTAGTTGGTGCCCGGATAGACGGTGTAGGGCTCCCAGAGCGTCACCTCGATGGCCGCGATGGCGGCAGGGTCGATGCCTTCGCCATGCAGCTTCCAGGCCGCCGTGGCCGCGGGCATGTTGTCGCCGAGCGTGGCGAAGGGCTTGGCCATGATGGTGCGCATGATCGCCGGATCGGGTGGCGTCGCCCAGACCTCGGGCGTGGCGTCGAGCCCGGCGAGCGTCGCGAGAAAGCCCTTCGGCCCGTCGAGCGCCTGCGGCGCGCCGTTCACGCCCGCCTCCGCGAGGCTCGCCGCGATCAGGCCGCCCTGGGCGGCGCGGCCGTTCTGCACCCGCCATTCGTCGGCGCCGGCGCGCACCGGCTCCAGTGTGCCGCCGGTGGTGCTCGCGGCGATGGAGACCGCCGAGGCCACGCGCCCGGCATCGAGGCCGAGGATGACCGCGCTGCCCGCCGCCGCAGCGATCGTGCCGAAGGTCGGGCTGGTGCGGAAGCCGCGCGCGATCAGCTTGCGGGCGACCACTTCCTCGCGGCCGAGCCAGTTGATCGTGCTGTAACCGGCGACGAGCGCATCGAGCACCGCGTCGAGCGTGGCGCCGCGCCGCTCGCCGAGCGCGACGATGGCCGGCGGCACCAGCGATCCGGGATGGGTCCAGGAATCGTGGTCCGTATCGTCCTGAAAATGCGCGTGGGCGGCGACGCCGTTGGCGAAGGCCGCCTCGCTTGCCGGCAACCGCGCGCCGGATATCCAGGCTGTGGCGCCGCCAGCGGCGCCGTCACCCAGAGGGGTCGACAGCGCAAGCGCCGCGCGGGCCGTCGGCTCCGTCCGCGCCGACAGCGAGAGCCCGAGCGTGTCGACGAGGCAGATCAATGCCTTCTCACGGATGTCGCGCTCCAGCCGGGTCGTCGCGAAGCCGGCAAGATAGTCGCCAAGGATTTGGCTCGCAGTACTCATCGGTCCGTTTCCCTTTCCCATAGCCATTGTCGTTTTCGGAGCGCTCAGCCCCGGCTGTAAGCCCAGGCCCGGCTGGTGCCGATGCCGGCCCGGTTGAGCCGCACCAGGCTCAGCGCGTGGCTCCAGGCGGCGGCGAAGATGTCGACCACGACCGCCTTGTCGATCCGCTTCAGCCCCTGGCGGGCGAGGATCTCGGCCATCACGCCCTCGGCGGGCACGATTACGTCCGCGCCCCGGTCGATGAGGCCCCGCGCCGTCTCGGTAAAGGCCGCGATGAGTGCCGAGGGCTCGTCGCGCGCCGCGATCAGCGCGTATTCGTCCATGCCCGGCGAGAGCGAGGTCGCGTCGAGCACCCGCGCCTCCAGGTGGTGCTTCGCGACCGAGAGCCGGGTCATGTAGGCCACGTTCGGCGCGTTCGAGATCAGGCCGATCTGCGCGCCGAGCGAGCAGCCGGTCAGCAGCGCCGCCTCGGTCAGCGAGACGACGGGAATGTCCACCGCCGTGCGCATCTCGCGCAGGAAAGGCTCGCTGAAGGAGCCCATGACGAAGGCGTCATAGCCCTGGCGCTCGGCCTCTACCGCCAGTTCGACGAGCGGCGAGAGCACGCGGTGATACGTATAGGCGTTGCCCAGTGCGTCGCTCGGGCTCAGATGGCCGTAGGTGCCTTCGGCCATGCCATGCACGTGCACCTCGGCCTCGTCGCCGAGAAAGGCGCGCGCGTGGGCCTCGATGCCGTTCTTGTAGGCGGCGATGCGGCTGAGTTCGTTGACTGACTGGTGCCAAATCCTGACGGGCATGGGCGTTTCCTTTGTGTCTTATGTCTGGCGGATCGTTCAGGCCTGCGCCGATCGCCTGGGCGAGGCCTGCCCGGGGAAGACCTCGGGCCCCATCGGCGTCTCGCCGTTCGCCTTCAGCGCCCTCGCCCATTTCTCCAGCCACCAGCCGTATTGCGGCGTCCAGCCGGCGAAGCCATGGTTGACGCCGAGCACCTCGGCGGCATGGTGCGCCCAGAACGGGTCGAACAGCGCCTGACGGCCGAGACAGATCAGGTCCGCCCGGCCCGCCTGAAGAATGCGCTCGGCGAATTCCGGGGTGCGGATCATGCCCACCGCGGCAGTCGGAATGCCGGTCTCGGCGCGGATGCGCTCGGCGAAGGGCACCTGATAGCCCGGGCCGCGGCCAAGGCTCGCATTGGTGGCGCCGATGCGCAGGTTGCCCCCCGAGGAACAGTCGACGAGATCGACCCCGGCCTCGGACAGCGCCCGCGCGAGCACCAGGCTGTCCTCGATGGTCCAGCCGCCCTCGATCCAGTCGGTGGCCGAGATGCGCGCCAGAAGCGGCATGGCGGGCGGCACGACGGCGCGCACCGCGCGCACCACCTCGAGCGGGAAGCGCATGCGGTTCTCGAGGCTGCCGCCGTAATCGTCGTCGCGCTGGTTGGCGAGCGGCGAGAGGAAGTTCTGCAGCAGGTAGCCGTGTGCCATGTGGATCTCGATCAGATCGAACCCCGCCAGCACCGCGCGGCGCGCAGCCGCCACCCAGGCCTGGCGCAGCCCGTCGAGCTGGTCGAGGCTGATGGCTTCCGGCGTCTGCCACCCCTCGCCGAGCGCCAGGGCGGAAGGCGCCAGCGGCGTCCAGCACTCCTCCCCCATGGCGATGTCGCGTTCGGTCAGCGGTCCGTTGCCGCGGAAGGCGCGCTGCATGCTCGACTTGCGCCCCCCGTGGTTGAGCTGGATGCCGGCCTTGGCCCCGTAGCCCTTCATATGGGTCACCAGCGCGCGCATCCCGGCGATGTGGCCGTCTTCCCACAGGCCGGGGTCGCCGTTGGTCACGCGGCCGCGGCGGGTAATAGACGTCTGCTCGATCATCACCAGCCCGGCGCCGCCCATGGCGAAGCTGGCGTAATGCGTGTGATGGAAAGGCTGGAGATGGCCGTTCTCGGCCGAATAGGTGCCCATCGGCGAGATGACGATCCGATTCTTCAGCGTCACGCCGCGCAGACTGAGCTCCGAAAACAGTTTCACGTCACGTGACATTCGGTTCCTCCATTGATCTGATGCGGCCCGGGCGGTGCCAGACGGCTTTTCCTGGCGGCGCTGCTTCACCGCGCTGCTTGGCGGCTCTGGCCAGCGCCCGGGCAAGACTTCTCCGCCCGTCCCGAACGGGGCGGTGACGGTCGGATGCGATAGTGTCGGCCGTCAGTCGGCCGGAGGGGCGATCGTCATGCCCTTCGGGGGCATGCACGAGGCCTGTGGGTTGAAGGTCGTCGGGATGATGACGCGGCGCGGCTCCTCCCTCTTGCCGTTCATGATGTGGTCGAGCAGCAGCGTGGCCGCCGTCGCGCCGACCTCGTTCTGGTCCCAGCCCACGACGCCGATCGGGGGCTGGTGCAGGTCGCACAGGTCGTTCTGCCCCGAGGCGACCACGGAAATGTCCTGCGGGATCGACAGGCCCCGCGTGCGGATGGCGCGCAGCACGCCCGAGAGCATGTCGATGCCGCCGGCGATGATCGCCGTCGGTGGCTGCGACAACCCCAGCAGCGAGGACGTGGCCCGGTAGGCGTGGTCGCGCAGGAAGCTTTCGGCCACGACAAGTTCCGGCACCGGCCTCAGCCCGCGCTCGGCATGGGCGCGCTCGAAGCCCCGCACGCGCGCGGCGCCGGGGTGGAGCCGCGTGGGGCCGGTCAAGAGCGCGATCCGCCGATGCCCGAGGTCGAGCAGATGCCCCGCCGCGCTCCTGGCGCCGTTCTCGTGATCGACATAGACCGCGTCGCACCACTCCGGCTGATCGCGGTCGATCATCACGAGCGGCACCGAAAGGCCGCGCAGGATTTCCTCGAACTCGCCCTCGATGGGCGTGTAGGGTCCCATCATGACGCCGTCGACCTGGCCGCTGGCGAAGCTGCGCAGGAGTTCGATCTCCCGCTGGCGCCGCCCCTCCGAGTTCGAGATCAGCAGGGCATAGCCGGATTCGTTGAGCACGTTCTGCGCCGTGCTGACGAAGCCGCCGAGCTGGGCGATATTGATCTCGCGCAGGATGCAGCCCACGGTGCGCGTGCGGCCCATGCGCATCGACTTGGCGGCGGCGTTGGGCACGTAGCCCAATTCCTCGATGGCGTTTTCCACCGCCTTGCGGATATGCGGCTTCACGTCCGCGGCGTCGTTGACCACGCGCGAGACCGAACCGATCGAGACCTTGGCCAATCGGGCAACGTCGCGTATCGTCGGCGTCTTGGCCTGTCCTGTCCGCCGGTGGGGGGGCATCAGATCTCGAAACTCCATTGTTCGCTGGCAACACGATAGCCTGATCCTTCGCGCACCAGCCAGCCGAAGCCCGGGAAATGGATGTGCATTCCCGCCACCAGCATGTCCTCAGCGTGGATGCGCGCCAGTAGCGCCGTGCGGTTTCGCGCCGCGAGGTCGGGGTCGTGGTCGAAGTTCATCGAGACCTCGGGGCGCGCCACCTGGATCTCGGGCACGTGGGCGAGATCGCCCCAGATGATCAGCTGCTCGCCGCCGGAGCGGATGAGCCAGGTGCTGTGCCCCGGCGTGTGGCCCGCGCATTCCACCAGGGTGACGCCGGGCAGCACCTCCTCGCCGTCGTGCGCGAGACGCAGCCGCCCGTCCCGGTAGGGGCCGATCTGCTCGCGCGCCCAGCCGAAATAGCGCTCGCGCTTGCGCTCGTCCGCCGCCGCCATCTCGGCATCCGAGAACCAGTGCGCGATTTCCTTGTGGTTGATGATCACGGTGGCGTTCGGGAAGAGCCGCTCGCCCGTCGCCGCACGGGTCAATCCGCAGGAATGGTCTGGGTGGGCATGGGTCAGCAGCACGTGCTCGACCTCGGCCGGATCGACGCCGGCAGCGGCCAGATTCGCGAACAGCTTGCCCGCCGTGGGGCCGAACTTGTCCTGCGAGCCGCAATCGACCAGCGCCGTGCCGCAAGGCCCGCGCAGCAGAAAGCAGTTGATCGAGATCCGGGGTGGCGAGATCCGGTGATCGCGCGCCATCATCAGGTCCACGTCCTCGGGCGAGAATTCGTGGAAGATGTGATAGCCCATCTCGACATAACCGTCCGAGAGCGCGGTCACGAGGAAGTCGCCGAAACGGCGGTGATAGACGCCGGGGATCTGTTGCTGCGGCAGGCTGGTCATGGTGTGCGGGTCCGGTCTTCTGTCCTTTTGCGGCGGTCACGCCAGATCGAGTTCGCGCAGATTGCCGATTTCCTCGATCCGGTAAAGCTTGTCGAACAGCCGCTTCGCCCCTTCCTCCGGCAGCAGGAGGGAGGCGCAGTCGAGGAACTTCGCTGCGAGCTCCTCGCGGCCGAGCTGGAGCTGCCAGCTACCGCGCGCGTGTTCCACCGGCGCATGCCGATGCACGGTGCCGTCCGTGCGTGTCACCCAGACGAGATCGTACGGCGCCACCGGCAGGTCGGACCCCGCCTTCTCCTCGTTGACGGTCACTTCCACGCGGCCGAGCATCGCCTGGATGTCGGCGCGCGAGACGAAATCGTCGGTGAGTTCGCGCAGCCCCACCCTGCGGGCGACGGCGGCGCTCGCCATGGCGAACTCCATCGAGAACTTCGCCGCAAGGCCGGTCTGCGGGCGGGTGCTGCGCAGCATCAGCCGCTGGGTGACGCCGGTATGGACGTGGATCGTCGCGATGTCCTCCGGCGCGAGGTCGTGCTCCTCCACGAGATCCAGCATGGCGTCGATGGCGCGGTGGGTGGCGTAGCAGGTGGGGTAGCGCTTGATGTTGACGCCGAAGCGGCTCGCCATCCATTCCTCGCCGATGCGGAACGCCCGCGGGTCGAGCTCCGGCGCGCCCGAGGGCGAGAACGCCTTGAGGAAGCCGGTGCGGTGCTCAAGCGCGTCGGGGCTCCCCGTGTAGCCGCTGCGGGCGAGGCGGGCCGCCAGGATGCCCGACTGGGCCGTGCGCCCGGCGTGGAGCGATTTCGTCATCGAGCCGAAATTGGCCACGAGCCCGGCCGCGAGCGAGGCCGCGATGGCGAGCGCATGGGCGGTCTGCTCCGGCGAGAGCCGATGCAGCCGCGCCGCCGCCGCGGCGGTCGCGAGCGTGCCCATCACCGCCGTGGGATGGAAGCCGCGGTCGTGCAGATGCCCGGATTCGAGCTCGGCAAGATGCGCCCAGAGCTCGTAGCCCACCAGATAGGCCTCGATCGCATCCCGGCCCGAGGCTTGCACCGCATGCCCCCCGGCAAGGATCGCGGGCACGAGGACCGTGCTCGGATGGCCGGCGAGCGCCACGTCGTCGAAGTCGAGGACATGGGCGGCGACGCCGTTGACCAGCGCCGCGTCCGGCGCGCCGTAGCGGACGCCGTTGACCGCCATCGGCGCCTCGTTGCTGCCCGGTGCCGGGGTGGCGATGCCCGCCACCAGCCCGACGGCGGGCTCGCGCGCGCCCGCCAGCATGACGCCGACGCAATCGACGAAGCCGATCCGCGCCGCATGCAGCGCCTCGGCCGGGACCGCGGCCCCGTCGAAGCCCACGACGAATTCCGCTGCCTTTCTGGTGATGCTGTCCATCGCAACCTCAATAGGAACGCGGCAGCCCGAGCATGTGCTGGGCCACGTAGGCAAGGATCAGGTTGGTCGAGATCGGCGCGGTCTGGTAGATGCGGGCCTCGCGCCATTTGCGCTCGATGCCGTATTCGGTGGCGTAGCCGAAGCCGCCGAAGGTCTGGAGGGCGGTATCGGCGGCCTTCCATGTCGCCTCCGAAGCGAGCAGCTTGGCGATGTTCGCCTCGCCGCCGCACGGCTTCTGCGCGTCGAAGAGCGCCGCCGCCTTGCGCGCCATCAGATCCGCCGCCTCGAGCTCGGCATGTGCGCGGGCGATCGGGAACTGCACGCCCTGGTTGGCGCCGATCGGCCGGTTGAAGACGACGCGCTCGTTGGCGTACTCGACCGCGCGGCGGATCATGTAGCGCCCGTCGCCGATGCATTCCGACGCCACGAGGATGCGCTCGGCGTTCATCCCGTCGAGGATGTAGCGGAAGCCCTTGCCCTCCTCCCCGACCATTGCGGAAGCCGGAACGCGCAGGTTCTCGATGAAGACCTCGGTCGTGTTGTGGTTCATCAGCGCTCGGATCGGCCGGATGTCGACGCCATTGCCGCGCGCCTCGCGCAGGTCGACGAGAAAGACCGAGATGCCCTCGGTCTTCTTCGCCACCTGGTCGAGCGGCGTCGTGCGTGCCAGCAGCAGCATCAGGTCGGAATAGAGCGCGCGCGAGGTGAAGACCTTCTGGCCGTTGATGACATAGTGGTTGCCGTCGCGCGCCGCGCGGGTCTTGAGCTGGGTGGTGTCCGAGCCGGTGGTGGGCTCGGTGACGCCGAACGCCTGCAGGCGCAGCGAGCCGTCGGCGATCTGGGGCAGATAGGTCCGCTTCTGGTCCTCGCTGCCGTGGCGCAGCAGCGTGCCCATGATGTACATCTGCGCGTGGGCCGGGCTCGCCTGGCAGCCGCAGGCGTTGATCTCCTCGAGGATGACCGCGGCCGCGCGCAGCGGCAGGCCGGCGCCGCCGTATTCCTCCGGCACCAGCGCCGCGAGGAAGCCGCCTTCGGTCAGCTCGGCCACGAATTCCGACGGATAGCCGGCATCCTCGTCGAGCTTCGCCCAGTATTCCAGCGGATATTTGGCGCAGGTCCGGCGGATCGACTCGCGCAGTTCGGGATAGTCTTCACCGAGTTCGAGGGTGACGTGATCCTGACTCATGTCCTGATTTCTCACTGTGCAGCTGTGAAGGTCCTGGGCAGTCCGGCCCGCGCGATGGCGCCGCTGTAGCGCTCGTCCCCGAGCCAGCTCTCGACGTCGCGGCGCAATTCAAGCAGCGCCGGAATGTCCACCCCGGTGGAAAAGCCCATGCTTTCCAGCATGTAGGCGGTGTCTTCCGTATTGATGTTGCCGGTGGCGCCCGGCGCGAAGGGGCAGCCCCCGAGGCCGGCGAGCGAACTGTCGAAGACCCGCACCCCGGTTTCCAGCGCCGCCGCGACATTGGCGAGCCCGAGGCCGCGCGTGTCGTGGAAATGGCAGACCACCCGGCGCCCATTGGCGATCTCGATGATCGGCGGCAGGAGCGTCTTCACCTGGGCGGGATTGCCGTAGCCCACGGTGTCCGCGACGATCAGCTCGTCCGCGCCGCCGTCCACGACGTGGCGCGCCACTTCCCAGACCCGTTCGGGCGCGACGTGGCCCTGCAACGTGCAGCCGAAGCTGGTGGCAAGCCCCACGCCCAGCACCATGCCCTCGTGCGCTCCCGCTTCCTTCAGCGCGACGATGCGCTCGAACTCGGCGATGGCCTCGTCCGTGGAGCGGCGCACGTTGGACTGGCTGTGCGCCTCGGAGATCGACAGCACGTAGTTGATGTGGGTGAAGCCTGCCGCCAGCGCCCGCTCGGCGCCCTTCAGGTTGGGCACCAGCGCCGAGGCGACCACGCCGCCGAGCTGCGGCAGGCTTTTGGCCAGCTCGTCGGCATCGGCGAATTGCGGCACCACCTTCGGCGGCACGAACGAGGTGAGCTCGATCTCGCGGATTCCGGCGGCCTTCAGCCGCAACGCCCATTCCAGCTTGCGTTCGGTTTCGAGAAAGCGCGCGGCCATCTGGATGCCGTCACGCAGGCCGACCTCGCGCAGGATCGCTTGTTCCGCCATCTCAGACCCCCCGAAAATCCGGCTTGCGCTTCTCGTTGAAGGCGCGCACGCCTTCATGGCGATCCTCGGTCGAGACCATGCGGTTGTAGCATTCGATCTCGAAGGCGAGACCGTCCGCGAGCGACATCTGCAGGCCCCGGTGGATCGACTGCTTGGCCTGGCGCACCGAGATCGGCGCGTTGCCCGCGATCCGGCGCGCGGTGGCGAGCGTCGCATCCAGCAGCTCGCCCTGAGGCAGCACGCGGTTGACCAGCCCCCACGCCTCGGCCTCATGCGCGGTGAAGGGAAGACCGGTGAGGATGATCTCCTTGGCGCGCCGCTCACCCACCGCGCGCGGCAGGTTCTGGGTGCCGCCCGCACCCGGCATGATGCCGAGCGTCACCTCGGTCAGGGCGAAGCGCGCGTTCTCCGCCGCATAGGCGAAGTCCGTCGCCGCCGCGAGCTCGCAGCCGCCGCCGTAGGCCGCGCCGTTGATCGCGCCGATCACCGGCAGCGGGCAGGCGATGATCGCCCGCAGCATCCGCTCGAACATGGCATGCTGGCGCAGCCATTGTTCGTCGGTCATCCCGTTGCGTTCCTTGAGGTCGCCGCCGGCGCAGAAGGCCTTCTCGCCGGCGCCGGTGACCACGAGGGCGCGCAGGTTCCCGGTGTCGAGCTGGAAGCCTTCGAAGAGGTCCATCAGCTCCTCACCCATGCGGGTGTTCATCGCATTGGCCGCCTGCGGCCGGTTCAGCCGGATCAGCAGCACATGGTCGTCGACCCGCTCGAGCGCGAGCGTTTCATAGGTGGAGGTCATTGGTGCTCCTGCTTGAACGCGTCGTTATGCGCCCCGAGGGGCGGCGCGACGCCGCCCGAGGTCGGGCGGGTATCGTCGAGGGTGAAGGGCAGCCCGACCCATTTCAGCCCGTCGCCCTCGGTCAGGATGCCGACGGCCTCGGTCTGCGGATGGGCCCAGACCTGATCGATGCGCAGCAGCGGGCAATTCGGCACCTGCACGGCGTCGAGCGCCGCACCGACCTCGGCCATGGTCAGGCGCCGGACGGCAGCCTCGATCTGCGGCAGGAGTTCGTCGCGCAGCAGCACCCGGTCGCGGTTGAGGGCGAAGCGCGGGTCCTTGCCCACGCTCTCCAGCCCCGGCAGCGCCTGACAGAGCTTGCCGAAGAGCTTGTCGTTGCCGGCGGCGATCATCACCCAGCCGTCGCTGGCCTGGAAGGCCTGATAGGGCACGATCTCGGCCAGTCCCGAGCCGTGCGGCTTGCGCACCTCCCCCGCGACCGCGTGGGCGGCGAGCGGGATCGTCATCCAGGCGAGCCCGGTTTCGAAGAGCGATGTCTGCACACGTGCGCCCTGCCCCGTCCGGTGGCGCTCGGACAGCGCGGCGAGAAGGCCGATCACCGTCCACATGCCGGACCCCATGTCCACCAGCGACACCCCGACCCGGACCGGCGGCCGGTCGATCTCGCCGGTGATCGACATGATGCCGGAGGTCGCCTGGGCGAGCGGATCGTAGCCGGGCTTGCGCGACAGCGGGCCGGTCTTGCCGAAGGCGCCGATGTCACACCAGATCAGCGCGGGATTGGCCCGGCGCATCTCCTCGACATCGAGGCCGAACTTCGCCATGAGGCCGGGCCGCAGGTTCTGGATGACGGCGTCGGCCTGCGCGACCAGACGTTTCAGCAGCGCGATGTCGTCCGGGTTCGAAAAATCCAGCGTCAGGCTCTCCTTGCCGCGGTTGAGCGCATGGAAGGCGGTGGCGTTCTCCTTGTAGAAGGGCGGCCCCCAGCCCCGTGCATAGTCACCCGTGTGCGGGTTCTCGATCTTGATCACCCGCGCGCCGAGCTCGGCGAGGATCAGCCCCGCATAAGGAGCGGCCACGCTGTGGCCGAGTTCCAGAATGGTGAGACCGCGAAGCGGTGCGGAATTCGTCAAGACATTTCTCCTGTTCGGCTCGATGCCGTGCCTGCCCGGCTCAGAGGTATTCCTCGGCAAGGGCCGCCCCCCTTATTTCGTCGGTGGAGCCTGAGCGGCGGATCTGGCCGGAGCGCATGACATGGCCGTAGTGGGCGATCTTCAGCGCCGGACGCGCCATCTGCTCCGTCATGAGGACGGCGATGCCTTCGTCCTGCATCCGCCGCACGGCCGCCGAGATCTGCTGGATCCACACCGGGGCGAGGCCGAGGAAGGGCTCGTCGAGCAACAGCAGCTTGGGCTCGCCGCTCATCGCCCGCGCGATGGCCACGAGCTGCTGCTGCCCGCCCGAAAGCTCGCCCGCGCGCTGCGACTGGCGTTCGGCGAGAAAGGGGAAGTTCTCCACCATCCTGTCCCAGCGCTGCGACTGCCGGCGCGGCGACAGCCGCACCGCGCCGGCGAGAACGTTGTCCTTCACCGACATGGTGGGAAACACCCGCCGCCCCTCGGGCGAATAGCCGATCCCGAGCCGGGCGCGCGCATCACTCGCGAGGGCGCCGATATCGCGGCCCTCGAACGTGATCTTGCCGCGCGCCGCGCGCACCAGCCCGATCACGGCGTTGATCAGGCTAGACTTTCCGGCGCCGTTGGCGCCGATGAGAAGAACGGTCCGGCCGCCGGCGATCTCGAGGTCGATCCCGTCCACCGCGCGCGTGCCGCCGTAGGCCACATGCAGATCACGAATTTTGAGCATCGTCTTCCTCGTCGTCGTCGCTGCCGCCGAGATAGGCGTCGATCACGTCCTTGCGGCTCAGCACCTCGGCCGGCTCTCCGGCGGCGATGAGCCGCCCGCCGTCGAGCACGATCACCTCCGGACACAGCCGCTTGATGAGATCCATGTCGTGCTCGACGAGCAGCACGCCGCACTTGAATTCCTGCTGCGCGAACTGCACGTAGCGGTCGATGTTGATGCGCTCGGATTTCTCCAGCCCCGCCGCCGGCTCGTCGAGGAGAAGCATCCTCGGCTGGGTGGCGAGCGCCATGGTCAGGCCGAGCATCTTCTGCAGGCCATAGGGCAGGACCTCGGCGGCGCGGTCCCAGTTCTTGATCAGGCCGAACTGGTCGAGAAGCGGCGCGAGCCGCTCCAGCACCGACCGATCCCCGCCGGAGAAGCGCAGGGCCGAGATCAGGTTGTCCTCGACGCTGTAGCCGCTGAAGGTTGCGGTCTGCTGGAAGCTGCGCACCAGCCCGCCGCCGGCGTTGGTGTAGACCGGGCGCCCGTCGACGCGGGTGTCGCCCAGCATGACGCGACCCGAACTCAGCGGCAGTCGGCCGGAGATGATGTTGATCATCGTGGTCTTGCCGGCGCCGTTCGGCCCGATCACCCCCAGAAGCCCGGCGGGCGGCAGGACGAAGCTCACATCGTGAAAAACCTTCAACCCGCCGAACGACTTGGAAATGCTCTCGACATGAAGCGCCTCGCCGGCTGTGACGGCATGTCCGCTCATGATACGGCCTCCCCCGGAGCGACGGCCCGGGCGGGCCGCGAGACCTTCTCCCGGCCGCCGCGCAGCCGCCGCAGACCGCCGATCGCGAGCCCGACCACGCCGCCGCGCGCCACCAGGGTCACGACGATGATCAGCAGGCCGAAGAGGCCCGGTGAGAGCTCGCCGCGCAGGGCGAAGTAATCCGTCGCGGAGACGAGGAGCCCCGCTCCGACCAGGGTGCCGAGGATGGACGCCTTGCCGCCGACGATCGTGTAGGTGATGTACTGGACCGACGACATCGGTGCGAAGGAGGTCGGGTGCGCGGTCATCAGCATGTTGACGAGCGCGAAGCCCGCAAGCCCCGAGACACCGGCCGCCACCGAGAAGGCCATGGCCTTGTATTTCCAGCAGGCGAGCCCGAGGCTTTCGGCCAGGACGTCGTTCTTCTCGATCGCCGCGAACGCATAGCGGAAATGGCGCGTGAAGACCGCGGTCACGAGGAAACCCGAGAAGGCCAGGCCGCAGGTGATCAGCAGCACGTGGGAGTTGTCCCACAGCTCGACGCCGAAGAAGGTGACCGCCGGCATGCCCACGAGGCCGTTCGAGCCGCCGGTCAGCGGCGCCGCCTCGAACAGGACGAGCTGGACGATCTCGGTCAGCACGAAGGTGACGAGAACGAAGTAGACACCCTTGAGCCGCAGGATCAGCGCCCCCAGCGGAATGGCGAAGAGCGCCGGCATCACGAAGGCCATCAGCCCGAGCACGATCACGTCGGTGACGCCGAGCCTGAGGCTGAGGAGCGCGACAGTATAGCCGCCGATCGCCATGAAGGCGGGCACGGCGAAGCTCATCAGGTCCATGCGCAGCATGATGTAGACCCCGAGCGCGGCGGTGCCGGCGATGAGGATCAGATTGGTCTGCGACAGGATCTGCGGATTGGTCGACAGGAACGGCACCGCAAAGAGCGCGAGCACGACGGCAAGGGTGATCCAGTCGTGCGCCCCCAGTAACGACGGGCGCCGCTCGGGCGGAAGAAGCGTGGCGGTGGCAGAACTCATGACCGGCGCACCTCCTTGCCGAACAGGCCCTGGGGCCGGACCACGAGAATGATCAGGACGAGGACGAAGAGCATCAGCGCACCTTTGGACCCGCCGAAATAGACGGCGGAATAGGCCTCGACCAGACCGACGATGAAAGCGGCGACCGTCGCGCCGGCGACGCTGCCGAGGCCGCCGAGGATCACGGTCAGGAACGAGAAGGCGAGAACCGGATCGCCGACATGCGGCGCGAGCGCCAGGATGGGGGTGACGAGCGCGCCCGTCATCCCCGCAAGCCCGGTAGCAAGCGCGAAAGCGAAGGGAAACAACGCCTTGGTGCGCATGCCCAGCGCGCTGGCCACCGCGCGATCCTCGGCCATGGCGCGCATGGCGCGCCCGATATTGGTGCGGTAGACCAGGAGGTAGACGAAGGCGATCGCAACGAGGCAGACCCCCAGCACAACCATGTTCGCATAGGGGAAGTAGACCCCTCCCGAGCGCCACACCCCGGAGATGGGGAAGGCGAACTCGGGCGATTCGGCCCCGAAGATCACAAGGACCGCCGTGGCCATCACGAGATAGAACCCCATGGTGACCATGAGCGTGGCCTGGTGATCCTCGATCACGCGTTCGAGGATGAGCCGCTCGAGAAGCCAGCCCAGCGCGGCCGTGCTGATCAGCGCGATCAGCAGCGCGACCGCATAGGGCAGGCCCAGAATGCCCGAACAGTAGTAGGCGACGTAGCCGCCCATCACGTAGAACCCGCCGTGCGCGAAGTTCACCACGCCGAGAATACCGAAGATCAGCGTGAATCCGAGCGCGAGAAGGGTGTACTGGGAGCCGAGGCTGATGCCGATCAGCCCCGTTGCAATGAAACCTTCCATCTTCCCTCCACGGCCTCAGCCTTCGCTAACGGCATCCGCGTGGATCAACGGCTGGACCTCTCCGCCTTCGACCACACCGATGGCGAAGGGATAGGACATCTCCTGGTTGATCTCGAAGAACTTCTGCCCGATCCAGTGCCCATTGCCGAGGTTCTCGTCCTCGACCGGCAGGGCGCGCATCGCGTCGGCGATCTTCTGGGCGTCCGTGAGGCTGCCCGCGGCCTGGACCGCCTTCACCATCATCCGGGCGGCGAAGACCCAGCGGAAGTAGTCGGCGTTCTCGGGACGCGCGCTGCCCATCAGCTCAAGATGCTTCGCCTCGAGCGCGCGCAGGTTGTCGTCCATGTAGACCGGCTCGTACCAGAGAAAATCCTTCAGCACCTCGACACCGCCCGCAACGCGCGCGATCTCGCTGAAACCGGGACCGCCGAGCCGGAAGATCGGCCCCTCGAAACCGGCCTGACGCAGCTGCTTGACGATGATGCCCGCGTCGCCCGCGGGCGAGGAAGCGAGGTCCACCGCCTCGGGATTCGCATTGAGGACGCGGGTGACGATGGGCGCGAAATTGGTCGTGCCGCGCTGGTAATATTCCTCGGAGACGGTGATGCCCTTCTCGTCGAAGATCTGCGCATTCACACCGGCGACATCGGTACCGCCCTGATCGTTCGGCGCGACGATGGCCACCTTGGAAAATTTGAAACGTTTTAGGCCCTCATCGATGATAGGGCCCGCCCAGCCCGACGGACCGGGGCCGATATGAAACACGTTCGGCCATTGCGGGCCGATCGAATCCTTCGCGAAGCTGTTGACCATCGCCACCATGCGGTTGCGGGTGGCGACAGGCTTCATCCCCGTCACTTCCGGCGAGCCAACCCCGCCGACAATGACCTTGATGCCTTCCGCCGCCAGCGCATTCATCGCCGACGCCGCACCTTCCGCCGTATATTTGGAATCGATCACCACGACCGAGACGGAACAGGGCGTGCCGTCGATGACCAGCCGCTTCTCCTCCGTGGTTTCCTTGGCGACGAACTCGAGCGCCCCGCGCAGCGCGAGGCCCCATTGCGCCGCAGGCCCCGACAGGACCCCGGGAGCGCCGATCTTGAGCTCACAGCCCAAGGCCGTTCCGCCCAACATGGCCGACGCAAGCAAAGCACCGCCCATGAGGCGGCCAAAACGAAATGCCATCCCTGATTTCCTCCCATGTTACGCGGCCATGCTTGAACGCATTTTTCCGGCCCTGCCCGCGACGCTTCATCCCGACAGGGGCCAGCCACGAACCGCAGCATCAGATTATGAGCAGCCGGGACGCATGTCAATAAAACGTTTCATATTGATCCGCTACAGCACGCGACGCGTAGCGTTCCGACAGGGCGATTTATTATCATTCATTTTCAATGGGTTGAATTTTGATGGCTTGCCAGGGCACCGGACGACGCCTGCGGGACTCCGCATCGTGCGACAATCGGCCACCTGTTTTTGAATCGTTCAACAGGGTTGGCACCGGCACGCCGTCCGCAACGAATCCGGTCCGATTCGTCCCCCTGCCCCGGCGGCGCGGCACCCCTCGCCGGCGTCACACGCGGGAGAAGACGTCGCGGATCATGACGCTCGAACGGCGCCGGCGGTCAATTATAGTCCTCGGCGCCCACGCCCAGCAGCTTCTGGAGGAATCCAAGCATGCCCGATCGGGTGAATATCATGAAATAGTAGGAGGCCAGGCTGTTGACCAGCACACCCCGGACCACCTGAAAGCCGACGACGACCGGCACCGCCAGGTGCAGGATTTCGGCCGTCACGGTCATCTCGGAGAGGCCGCCGGGCGACGTCGCCAGCATCGCAGCCGGAAATTCCATGTCAATCGTGAGGGATAGCAGCCAGGCGAAACCGGCCATCACCAGGCCGAGCCCGAGGATCGAGATCACACTGCACAGCGCCACGCGCGGCAGCCTGGTCAATATATCGCGGCGAAACCGGCAGCCGACGGCAAAACCGATCAGCAGCTGGGCCAGCGCGAACACCGGCGGCAGCATCTTGCCCGACACGAGGTCCTGGGACGCGAAAATCGCCGTGAACACGACCGCGCCGATCATGTAGGGGTTGTTCAATCGGGCGAAGCCGAGCAGATAGGCGAATCCCGCGCCGCCGGCGATGAGCCCCACGGCCCAGTAGGGATCGACGATCTGCGAGGCCGGCAATGTGCTGGGGTGCGGCGTGCCGAACGCCAGCAGGATGGACGGCGTGACGATGGCGACAAGCGCCACGCGCAGCGTATGGACGATCGCGATCGGCTCGGCGCGCGCGTGCATCTGCATGCCGATATTGCCCATTTCCGCCAGTCCCCCGGGCAGGCTGGCGAAGAACGCCGTTTTCTGATCGAGCCGCGCCATTCTCGCGAGGATCACCCCCATCACACACGATGCAAGGACCGAGAACAGGGCGCTGAAAACCATCAGCGGCAGCCAGCTGCCGAGTTCGGCCAGCACGCTCGCGGTCATGTTGAGGCCGACGGCGGTGCCGATCGTGAGCTGGCCGAATTTCCTGAGATTCTCGTTCGGGCGCAGATCGACTCCCGCCAGGGACAGGCACGCGGCGGCGAGCAGCGGCCCCAGCATCCAGGCGAGAGGAATATGATAGGCCGCGCCGCAGAAGCCCGCGAGCGCGGCGAGGCCGAAGGCAAAGGGCATCCTGCCCCATCTTGTCCACGCATCGAACGGCCGGATCGTGATAACCTCCCCCGGAGGGTTTCATCGTCTCCGTGAAACGGCGAAATCCCCTCACTTCTTTCTTCTGAGCGAGTTCTGATCGATTGAATGATTCGATTTGATCGGACAAGCGCTCTGTCAGCATGCCTCACCGTCGCGCGCCGGGAGGCTCCCGGGCAGCCGAAGCCGGACGCCGGAATGGAAAACGGTCTTTCCGTGCGAGGGGGCGGTCAGCGAAGCGGCGACGGGGCTCAGGCGTGACAGCTTTTTTCGGGGAGCTGGACAACTTGCGGTTGAATCGCCATCCCGCTTTATCCCCTTATCGATGCATCATTCTTTTGAAGGATCGGGCGCTTCCCCCTGATCGGGAGCCGCGCCGGCGTCGATTTCCTTCAGGACCTCCCGGCCGATCCGGAAACTGTCGACCATTGCCGGCACACCGCAATAGATGCCGACCTGAAGGAACACCTCCTTGATCTCATCCCTGCTCAGCCCGTTGTTGATCGCGCCGCGCACATGCGCGGCCAGTTCGTGCGGACGATTGAGGGCACTGATCATGGCCAGGTTGATGAGCGAGCGGGTTTTCCGGTCGAGCCCCTCGCGGCCCCAGATCTCTCCCCAGCAATAGGTCGTGACCAGTTGCTGCAAGTCCTGCGTGAAATCATCCGCCTGGGCAAGCGCCTTGTCCACGTAGGCATCGCCCAGCGTCGCGCGGCGGATGGCGAGGCCCTTCTCGTAGATATCCTGATCCATGTACCCTCTCCTTTTCATGTCCTGCTTGCCTGCCTGAGCACGATCACCACAAGCGGCATCCTTCCTTGGAATAGATTATTCGGAAAGAAAGAATTAAAGCGTGACGGCAAGGCTTGACGGCGATCGAGCGGCACGCCTGCAGACCGGCATCACGATGCGGCCTGCGACAGTCTCGCCGCGACGACGAGCTCGCCGAGAATGTAGGGCATGAGCCCGCCGGCGCGGGCATAGTCGACCTCGATCGGCGTATCGAGACGCAGGACGAGGGGCGCCTCCGTCCTGCTTCCGTCGGCGCGGCGGATGCCGAGCGTCAACGGCTGGCGCGGCCAGGCGTGCCGGTCGAGCCCGGCGATATCGAAGACCTCCGAACCGTCGAGGCCGAGATCGGCCGTGCGCACCCCGTCGGCGAGCTGGAACGGAAGGACGCCCATGCCGACGAGATTGCTGCGATGAATGCGCTCGAAGCCTTCGGCCACCACGGCCCGCACGCCGAGCAGCCGCGTCGCCTTCGCCGCCCAGTCGCGGGCGCTGCCGGTGCCGTATTCCTGGCCGGCGACGACGATCAGCGGCACGCCGGCGGCCCTGTAGCGAAGCGCCGCGTCATAGACGCTCATGCGTTCGCCGCCGGGCTGATACGCGGTGAAGCCCCCCTCCACGCCCGGCACCATCAGATTGCGCAGCCGCTGGTTGCCGAAGCCGCCGCGCACCATGACTTCGTGGTTCATCCGGCGTGCGCCGAAATTGTTGAAGTCCGCGGGCGCGACGCCGAGGCCGCTCAGATAGGTCCCGGCCGGAGAATTATGCCGGATGGTCCCGATCGGACTGATATGATCGGTGGTGACGGAATCCCCCAGGATCGCAAGCGCCCGCGCGCCATGGATCGGCTCCAGCGCGGAGACGGACAATTCCGGCGCCAGGAACGGCGGCTCCTTCAGATAGGTGGAGGCCTCTTCCCAGGGGTAGAGCACGCCTGTCGCCTGCGGTATCGTCTTCCAGTTCGGATCGCGCGCGGCGATGTCCCCGGCATAGGTCTGGCGGTAGAAATCGGGGTTCGCCGCAAAGGTCTGCACCTGCGCCAGCTCTTCCGGCGTCGGCCAGATGTCGCGCAGATAGACGGGCTTGCCGTCCGATCCCGCCCCCAGCGGCTCGGTCAGGAGATCGATGTCGACGCGCCCCGTCAGCGCGAAGGCCACCACCAGCGGCGGACTGGCCAGAAAGGCGGCCCGCGCCGCCGGATGGATGCGCGCCTCGAAGTTGCGGTTGCCGGAAAGCACGGCACACGCCACCACGTCGCCGGCGGCGATCTCGTTTTCGAGCGCGGGATCGATCGGCCCGGACGCCCCCACGCAGGTGGCGCAGCTGTAGCCCGCGACGACGAAGCCGAGGGCGTCGAGCGCCGGCTGCAGGTCCGTCGCCTCCAGATATCGGCTGACCACCATCGACCCCGGCGTCAGGGAGGTCTTGACCCAGGGTTTGGCCCTCAGGCCGCGTGCGACGGCGTTACGCGCGAGCAATCCGGCCGTCAGCATGACATCGGGATTGGATGTGTTCGTGCAGGAGGCGATCGCGGCGATGACGACGTCGCCGTCGCGCATGACATGGCGGGCGTTCTCCGGCTCGCCGGCGGCGCGGGCGACGGCCGCCGGCTTGCCGTAGCCGCCGTCGCTCACAGGGGCGGCGAGCACCTCGGCGAAGCGCGTCTTGAGCCGCCCCAGCGACACGCGGTCCTGGGGCCGCTTCGGCCCCGCCACGCTGGGCTCGACGGCCGCAAGATCCAGCCCGAGAACCTCGGAATAGTCGATCTCGCCCGGTTTCGGTGCGCCGAAACATCCTTGCGCGCGATACAGTCTTTCGACAGCGCGCACCCTCTCCTCGGGACGCCCGGTCTGCCGGAGGTAGAGGCACGTCTGCCCGTCGACCGGAAAGTAGCCGATGGTCGCGCCGTATTCGACCGCCATGTTGGCGATCGTCGCACGATCGGGGACGCTGAGCGTCGCCACCCCTTCGCCGAAGAATTCGACGAACTTTCCGACCACTTTCGCCTTGCGCAGCATTTCCGTCACGTGGAGGACGAGGTCCGTGGCGGTCACGCCCTCGCGCAGCGCGCCGGAGACGTGAACGCCCACCACATCCGGCGTCAGGAAGAAGACCGGATGGCCGAGCAGGGCCGCCTGCGCCTCGATGCCGCCCACACCCCAGCCGACGGCGCCGAGGCCCGCGATCATGCAGGTGTGGGAATCCGATCCGACCAGCGTATCGGGATAGCAGACACCGTCCCTGACCAGAAAACCGGGGGCCAGCAGCTCCAGATTGAGCTGATGCAGGATGCCGGAGCCGGGGGGGAAAAGCCGGATGCCGCCATAGGCCTGCATCGCCCATTTCACGAAGCGGTAGCGCTCGGCGTTGCGGCGTATGTCGAGCGCCGTGTTGAGCCCGATGGCATCCGCCCTGCCGTGATAATCGACCGTCAGCGTGTGGTCGAGCGCCATGTCGACGGGCACCCGGGGACCGACAGTCTCGGCGGGATAGCCGCGCCGCATCATCGCGCCACGCATGGCCGTCAGGTCCCCGAGCAGCGGTATCCCGGCGGCGCAGTTGAGAACGATGCGCCCGATCGTGAAAGGGATTTCCTCCGTGCGCGCCGCGTTCGGCCGCCAGTTGGCCAGCGCCTCGACATGCTCGGGCAGCACCTTCTTGCCGTCGCAGTTGCGCAGCACGGATTCCAGCACGATGCGCAGCGACACCGGCATCCGCGACACCTTGCCGATCCCGTTCTCTTCGAGCGCCGGCACGGAGAAGAGGCGGTAGGTCCGGTCTATCCCGAGATCGATGTCGCGTGCGGTGATGTCATGCAGATGGGAGGTCATGGCGTATCGGCTTCCGACAAGGCTTGCGTGAGCAAGCGGACCGAAGGGAGATCGGCGAGCGTCCGCACGCGCCGGGTCAGGGCCTCGGCTTGTGGGACGGAGAGCCGGCCGCGCGTCAGCAGCCTGAACTTGTCGGCGCTTTCGGCCTCGCTGCAGGGGTCCGCGGGCGTTCCGTGGCAATCGAGCACCATCCCCTCCAGCGTGCGGCCGCCGGCGAGCGTCAGGGTGACGCTCGCACCGTACTGGCGCGGATAGACCGCCTCGATGCGGGGATCGACGACGACCTCCACCCGCTGCGCCAGCGCCCGGATCTCGGGCCGGCCGACGGCCTCGACAGAGAACATGTCGGGGTCCCTCGGGTTGCCCGTGAGGGCGAGCGCGGCGCAATAGGGGATGCTGTATTGCGCGCCCATCGTGTCGACAGGCGCCGGCTCGCTGTTGTTCTGCACGGCGTATCTGCTGACGCCCACGCGCACAGACACGACGCCGGCCGGGTCCAGAGGCTCCGGCCCCCGCAATTCGAGCAGCGACTGCACGGCGGACTGGATCCAGCCGCAGATCGGGAAGACCTTGAACCAGGTTTTCCCGATCGCCCAGTCCGAACCGAGCCCCTGGCTGAGCCGGGCCGGCACCGCGCTGTCGCCCCCGAAGACCTCCAGGAGGCCGAAACGGCTGTCGATGGCGAAGGGCGGGCCGAGGAAGCCCCGTTCGGCGAGCCGGCAGGCGCGCACGCCGGCCTCGGCCGCGCGGCCGAGATGCAGCCGCTTGACCATGCCGCCGCCCCTGCCGATGGCGAAGCTCTTGATGCCGCCGGCGGCCGAGCAGGCCAGCCCCACGGCGGACAGAAGCCTGTCGCGCGTCAGGCCCATGACGACGCCGGCCGCCGCCGCGCAGGCGACGGGAGCGGAAAGGCTGGTCACGTGAAATCCGCGTCTTGACGGCTCCGCCCCCAGCGCGAGGCCAACGCGATGCATCACCTCGTAGCCGGCGACGATGGCCTCGATCAGCCGGGCGCCGCCGGCCTCGACCGCCTCGCCCGCCGCAAGCGCCGCCGGGATCACCGCCGCTCCCGGATGGACAACGGACTCCGCGATCAGGTCGTCGAGCTCATAGCCGTGGATCGCCGTGCCGTTGCAAAGGGCCGCGGCCGGCGCCGCGAGCTTTTCCGGCCGGCCGATGACGGTGCTCGCGCCCTGCGACCGCTCGGACACCATCTCCGCCGCAAGGATGCGCGACCAGGGCCGGGTAGCGCCGAAGATGCCGCAGCCGAGCGCCTCCAGAAGGCAGATCCGCGCCTGCTCCACGACCTCCGGCGGCAGCGTGTCGAGCGATATGCCTCGTGCGAAGTCGATCAGTTCATGAGCGTGGCTTGGCACGGTCATGCTCTCCATGTCGATATCCTTCCTCGGCCCGGTCGCGGGGCGCCGTTGCCGTCAAAGCCGGATGACGCCGATGCCGTCCTCGATGTCGATCCGCGTCCCGAATGGTTCCGAAAGCGTCCTGAGCCGCTGGAGGACGGCCTCGCCGTTCCCCTTGTCGGCGAGAAAGGGGCGCCCTTCCGTCAGCGGATGCGGCCCCTTGCCGGTGCGCCGGGTGATGAGCGTGCCGTCGGGCGTCGCCCGCCTGCCCATCTCGACCGGGTGCAGGCGGATTTCCCGCAGCGCGTCGCCGTCATACGCCAGCTCGAACACCGCCGAACTCCACCAGGGTGCGAGGTCGAGGCCCGGATGCAGCGGATAGGCGGCGGCGTTGAGCGTCGGCAGGCGGTCGACATCGTGCCCCCAGGCCTCGTAGCTGTCATAGGGCACGCGGCGGACGAACTCCGACTGGGCGATGAAATTGCCGACACCGTAGAATATCGGCTTGCCGCGATGAATCTCGATGCCGAGGGTCTTGTGCCAGCCATGGCCGATGTAGATATCGGCCCCGGCCTCGATCGCGGCCCTGGCGAACTGCCGGGCGAAACGCGGCGGGCCGTCGCCGCGCGGCCCCTCGGCGATGTTGTAATGATGGGCGACCATGACGAGGTCGGCCATGGCGGCGGCCTCATTGATCGACCGCAGATTGCCATCGAGATCGCGCGGATGGCAGTCGCTGAACACCCCGAAATCGTCACGCTGAACGAAGACGGGAGACGTGCGCGTCGACTGGTCGCCGGGAAAATTCAGCGCGATCTCGTCTTCGCCCGCCTCGTTCTTCTGCAGCCGGCCGATGCCGAGCATGCCGGCGAGCCTTTGCAACTGCGAGGCGGCCTCGGCATCCACCGCGTATTGCATGGACACCCGCAGGGGGTTGACACCGGGGCGGCCGCGAAGCTGGGCCTTGGGATGGCTCGCCCATTCATAGGCCTTGTTCCCCGAGCTCGTGGAGACGAGAGCGACGCGCCCCATGCGGGTTTCGAGGAAGGCCGGCTCGCGCGCCTCCTCCAGGTCGCGTCCCGTGCCGGCGCAGGCGAAGCCCGCCGCCCGGCAGTGCCGGATGGTCGACAGGAGGCCGGAGACACCGAAATCGAAACTGTGATTGTGGGCGAGCGACAGCAGATCGATACCCGCCGTCTTGAGCTCTGCCGCCAGCGCCGGCTCCGCGATCATGTAGCTCGCCACCCAGTCGCCGCGCGACGACCATTCGAGATCATCGGCATCCCCGAAGTTCATTTCAAGATGCGCATAGGTGACGTCGGCGTTCCTGAGCAGGTCGAGCACCGCGAGGAATTCCGGCTCCCCGCAGACGGAAAAGGGCCGGGAAATCATGCACTCGCCTGCGAGGGCAACCTTCCAATCCTGCTTTCGGGACATCTTCCCTCCCTGTCTCCGGTGTGCCGACAAGGCGCGCTCGAGGGCGCCCGTCGCGATGGACGGGCGCGGCGAGACGACGGACATCGGCCCGGGGCTCAGGAATAGGCACGCTCGGCGCCGAGAAGGTTTTCCCGGAAGCGGTCCTTCAGATGCGCGCCATCGCGGACGCGGATCGACATCGGATAGCGTTGCTGGTTCACCTTGATGGCCACGAAGAAAGGCCCGTCGGCCGAAAAGAGCTTCGGGACCACGGCAGCGAGTTCCTCTTCCGTGTAGACCGTTTCCACCCCCGCGAAGCCGCACGCGCCCGCGATGCCCGCCAGGCTGACGCCGCGGCGCGTGTGCGTCGGCTGCATGCCGGTCTCGCTGTAGTGCTCGTTGTCGATGACCGCAATGGCGAGATTCGGCGGACGACGCGCCCCGATGGTGGCGAGCGCGCCGATCCCCATCAGCATCTCCCCGTCGCCGGTCACGACGAGAACGCGGCGGTCGGGCTGGGCGAGCGCAAGCCCGAGGCCGGTCATGGCGGCAGCGCCCATCCCGCCCCAGAGGCAGAACGTATTGGGATGGTCGACCGTGCCCGCGTCATAGGTCGTGGAGCCGAGGCCCGTGACTATCAGCGCCGTCCCGCGTTGCGCCACGATTGCCCTCATGACCTCGCGGCGATCCATGGTGCCCTGTCGTGTGTCGGTCATGGTCACTTGCTCCAGTCCTTGAAACCGAGGAGCCGCTGGCCGAGAAGCACGGCAACCACGCAGCTGGACGAAAAGGCGAGTTGCGCGGCGGCATAGACGATCTGTCCCACCTCCTCCGCGTGGGTGGCACGCTGGACGTAGACGCCCATATCCTGGAAGACGCGTTCGGTGTTCTGCCCCATCGGCAATTGCCAGGGGTTGAACTCACCCCACTCGCCGCGCATCGTGACGATCATCAGCAGCGGCATGCGGCAATGGAGGGGCACGCTCAACATGTTGATGCAGTTGCCGACGCCCGACGACTGCATCAGCAGCGCCCCCCTGTCCCCGCCGAGCCAGGCGCCGGCGAGCATGGCGACGCCCTCCTCCTCCGTCGTCAGCGAGACGGCCTCCATGGCGGGATCGGCGACGCAGCTCGATATCAGCTCGATATGCCCGGCGTCCGGAACGTAGGCGACCTGTCTCACATCCGCCCGTTTGAGCGCGTCGAAGATGTCGCCCGGCCAAAGACGAGGTGCAGATTGTGGTTTCACGTTGACTCCCATGCAAGGCGTGAGGGGAAGCTTCAGCAAAGCCCGGACGGGTCCACGCGCCCTCGCCGCGCGGACCATCCGGATCGGTCCGGAGGCTGTCAGAGCTCGCTGGCGATGCCGGACTGCTGGACGACGTCCGTCCATTTCTGGATGTCGCTCTTGATCTGCTCCGAGAACTCCTCGGGCGTGTTGCCCACGAGAACCGCGCCGGTCGGCTCGTAGCGCTTGCGGAACTCGGGATCGTCGATCAGGGCCTTGGCCCCTTCATGGACTTTCCGCACGATCTGCGGGTCCGTGCCGGCGGGCGCCAGCAAGCCGTACCAGAGATCCGACTCGAACCCATCCAGGCCGGGCAGTTCCGCAACGGCGGGAATGTCGGGCAGGGACGGGTTGCGCTGAAGGCTGCTCACCGCCAGGGCGCGCGCCTGCTCCTGCTTGATGTAGGGCGAAGCGCTGAGGATGGACACGAACAGACAGTCGATATGCCCGCCGAGCAGCGCGGTGATCGATGAGCCGGTTCCCTTATAGGGAAGGTGGGTGATCTCGACACCTGTCCTGCCCTTCAGCATTTCCAGCGCCAGATGCGCGCCGCCGCCGACGCCCGACGAGCCGCAACTGAGCTTGCCGGGGCTCTGCCGGGCCAGTTCCAGAAACTCTTCCATCGTCGTGGCCGACGACGTCGGGGGCACCAGAAACACGAACGGCAACGCCGACAGCATGGATATCGGCACGAGATCCTTGACCGGATCATACTTGACGCGGTCGCCGAAAAGCTGCGGGTTGATGACGATCGTCGCATTCGTCGTCAGCAGCAGAGTGTAGCCGTCGGGCTTCGACTTGGCGACGATATCCGTACCCAGATTGCCGGCGGCGCCGGCCTTGTTCTCGACGATGACCGGGTTGTTGTTCCACAAGTCCTTGAGCTTGTTCGCGAGCTCGCGCGCCATGATGTCGGTGCCGCCGCCCGCCTCGAACGGCGAGACGATCCTGACGGTCTGGCTGGGATAGTTTTCGGACTGGGCAAAGACCGGCGCGGCTGGCAGCGCGACGAGCGACAACGCAAGTCCGACGATGTGGCGACGACGAATGAACATGGCTTCCTCCCCTGTGCTAAGGCCCGGGAGTTAAGCGGTTTCCTCCCGTGTTATGCTTGGCTGATGGGAGTTTAGTGAGCGGGTATCAGCGGTGCAAAGCGTGTTTTCCGATAGTAGTATGCACCCCAGGAATACTAGCGCGGACTCGCCGTCCATGGGACGCGGCTGGCGGGAGGCGGGGAAGCCGGCCTATCTCGCCAGGCGTTCGCGCTCGCGCGCCCGCAGGGTCGAACGCACGTGGTCCGGCGTGAGCGTCGGCGCCAGAAGCGCGATGAAATCGAAGATGAAGCGGCGGATGTAGGTGTCCGTGCGCAACGTGACGTAGCTGGTGCTGGCGTCGAACAGATGGCTCGCATCGCGGGCGCGCAAAAGCCTGTCGTGGGCCTGATCGAAGGCGTCGGACGCCATGATGGCGATGCCGAGGCCCATCTCCACATAGGTCTTGCCCACGTCGGCGTCGACGGCATTGAAGAGGATCGTCGGCGTGATCCCCCGCTTCTCGAAGGCGTCGAGGATCTTCCACCGTCCGCTGCGATGCGGGTCGTGCGCGATCATCGGATATTTGGCGATGGCTTCCAGGGTCAGAGTCTTGATCCGCAAAATGGGGTGCGCCTTGGGCGCGATGAGGATGCGCGTTATCTGGTAGCACGGCAGCTGCAGGAGCTGCGGAAAGGGCCGTATCGTTTCCGTGCCCACCGCAAGATCGGCCTTGCCGGCCTCCACGGCCTCACAGATTTCCGTCGGATTGCCCTGCTGCAATCCGATCCGCACCTGCGGATAGCGCTGCACGAAACTCTTGATGACGCGCGGCAGGATGTAGCGGGCGTGGGTGTGCGTCGTCGCGATCGTCAGCGTGCCTTCTTCCTGGGCGCCGTAGTCTTCGCGGATGTTCTTGAGGCTCTGGACTTCGTTGAGAATGCGCTGGGCTATCTCCACGACTTCCCGGCCGGGGTCGGTCAGCCCGATCACGCGGTTCCGGCTGCGCTGGAAAATGGAGAAGCCGAGTTCGATCTCCAGCTCCTGAATCTGCTTGCTCATGCCGGGCTGGGAGGTGTTCAAAGCCTCAGCGGCGGCGGAAATATGGTTGCCCTGCCGGTTGACCTCGATGACGTACCGGAGTTGGCGAAGCTGAACCATGGACCTCCCCTGCACTGATTGCAATCGGGCCCCAGTCTATGCCGCTTGCGGCAAATCAGTCATGAAAAATATGACATTATCGAAAAAGGATGGCCGCTCCGAGGAAACGCCCGCAACCGGCATCCGCCCCCGGCCGGCGGCCCGAACCGCATGGGAACGGGATGACCTTCCGCCGGAAGGTCATCCCGTTCCAACTCTCTGTCCTCGCTCACCTCTCCGAGGCGTGCTCTAGCCCTCCGCTATTGCCTGATCCTTCTGTTTGCGGATCGAGGGGGCGACCATCAGCAGGATCATGCAGAGCGCGATGATCAGGAAGGTGGCGCTCAGCGGCGAACTCACGAAGACTTCCGGATTGCCATGTGACTGCAGCATGGCGCGGCGAAAGTTCTCCTCGATCATCGGCCCGAGCAGAAAGCCCAGGATGAAGGGCGCCGGCTCGCAATCCAGCTTCAGGAAGATGTAGCCGAGCAGGCCGAAGAAGGCCGCGAAGGCGACGTCGCTGGGGCTCATGTTCACCGTGTAGATGCCGATGCAGGAAAACATGAGGATGAGCGGATACAGCCAGCGATAGGGAACCTTGAGAAACGTGACCCACAAGCCGACCAGCGGCAGATTGAGGATGACCAGCATCAGGTTGCCGATCCACATGCTGGCGACCAGTCCCCAGAACAGATCGGGGTGCAGCGTCATCACCTGAGGACCGGGGGTGATGCCATGGATCATCAGCGCGCCGAGAAGCAGCGCCATGGTCGCGCTGCTCGGAATGCCGAGCGTCAGCGTCGGAATGAAGTGCGTTTGCGCGGCCGCGTTATTGGCCGATTCAGGCCCGGCCACGCCTTCGATCGCCCCCTTGCCGAACCGGGAGGGATCACGGCTGAGCTTTCTTTCGAGTGCATAGGAGGCGAAGGAGGCGATCGTCTGCCCCGCCCCCGGCAGCACGCCGAGGATCGAGCCGATGCCCGTGCCGCGCAGTATGGGCTTCCACGAGGCTCCGAGATCCGCGCGCGTCGGCATGAGGTTCGTCACCCGCTTGGTCAGGACGTCGCGCTGAAGCGGCGCGCCGAGGTTGGCCACGATCTCCGAAAACGCGAAAAGCCCGGCTGCCACAACGACGAAATCGAACCCTTCCATGAGCCCCGGCAAGCCGAAGGTGAAGCGGTCGATGCCCGTGTTGACGTCAGTTCCCGCCAGTCCGAAGATCGCGCCGCAGAACGCCATGCCCATGCCCTTGACCAGCGAACCGCGGACGAGGGCGGAGGAGCAGATCAGCGCCATGAACATCAGCGAGAAATATTCCGCCGCGCCGAACTTCAGCGCCACCGCGCCGAGCGGCGGCCCGACCAGCGCTATCAGCAGCGTGCCGAAGCAGCCGGCGACGACGGAGCCGATGGCGGCGATCGCCAGCGCCGGACCGGCGCGTCCCTGGCGCGCCATCTGATAGCCGTCGATGCAGGTGACGGCCGATGACGATTCGCCGGGGAGGTTGACCAGAATGGCGGTCGTCGAACCGCCATAGGCCGCGCCGTAGTAGATGCCGGCAAGCATGATCATCGCCCCCTCCGGCGGCAGGCCGAAGGTGAGCGGCAGAAGCACGGCGATGGTGACGAGAGGCCCGACGCCGGGCAGGACGCCGATGAACGTGCCCAGCAGCGCGCCGACGAAGCAGTAGGCGAGGTTCATCGGCGACAGGGCGACGCCGAAACCGAGCGAGAGATGCTGCAGCAGTTCCATCACCAGGGCCTCAACTTCAGGGGGATGTTAAGGCCGTAGACGAAGATGCCGACCGCCAGGACCGTCATGGCCACGATCATGACGGCAAGCTCGGACATGCTGCCCTCGCGTCCACCCAGCCGGCCGATCAGCACGAGGCTCGCCACCGCGACGATGACGCCCAGTGAATCGATCAGCAGGCTGAACACGAACACGGCGGCCAGCACGAAGACCAGCGGCCGGACTTCCCAGCTGGCGACGCCGTCCGACGCTTCGGGATTCAGCATCGAGCGGATGAGCATCGTCAGGCCGATGAGCGCCATGATGACGCCGAGCATGACAGGAAAATATCCTGGCCCCATGTTCCCCGGCGTTCCCAGCCGGTAGCTGACCCCCATGGCGATGGTTCCGAGCCCGATCGCGCCGAATAGCGCGCCACTCAGGAAATCCTTGGTGATGTGAATTTTCATGGTTCCCGCCCGTCCTGGTTATAGCTTTCTTCTTTGCCGCCCCGCTGCCTCTCCTGCGCCCAGGCGTGAGGCGATGACCTCAATCCCTTCCGAGATCGCGCGGCGATGTCACCTCTGCACGAAGGGATTGGCCGAAGGCGCGCCGAAATTCATCCAGACGCTCTTCACCTGCAGATACTCCTTGATCATCTCGGTGCCGTTCTCCCGCCCGAGGCCGCTCTGGCGGTAGCCGCCGAACGGCGACATGTAGCTCGTCGCGCGATAGGTGTTCACCCACACCGTTCCCGCGCTCAGTGCCTCCGTCATGCGCACGGCGCGACCGACATCCCGCGTCCAGACGCCGGCGGCTAGGCCGTAGATCGTTTCATTGGCGATGCGAACCGCGTCCTCCTCGTCCTTGAAGCGGATGACCGACAGGACAGGCCCGAACACCTCCTCCTGCGCGATGCGCATGCGGTTGTCGACATCCTTGAAAATCGTCGGCTCGACGAACCAGCCGTCGCCGCATTCGGGCAGCTCGCCCGGCTTTCCGCCAAGGACGAGCTTTGCCCCCTCGCCCACGGCGACATCGATGTAGTGCAGCACCTTGTTGTATTGCGGCAAGGTGGTGATGGGGCCGACCTGCGTTTCCATCTGGGCCGGATCGCCCATCCGCGCCGTCCGCACCTTGTCGACGAGGCGGTCGAGAAAGGCATCGTGCACGCTATCCTCGACCAGCAGCCGCGAGCCGGCGATACAGGTTTGCCCGGTCGCGGCGAAGATCCCCGAAATGGCGCCGTTGACCGCCTCGTCCAGGTCCGCATCGGCGAAGACGATGTTCGGCGACTTGCCGCCGAGCTCCATCGTCACGTGTTTCATCGTCTGCGCGGCCAGCGCGTAGATCTTCCTGCCCGTCGCGTCCGACCCCGTGAACGCCACCTTCGCGACCTTCGGATGGTCGACGAGCGGCACGCCAACCTCGTCGCCGAACCCCGTGACGACGTTGACCAGTCCGTTCGGGGCGCCGGCCTCCTCGACCAGCTTGACGAACTCCAGCACCGATGCGGAGGTGAATTCCGAAGGCTTGATGACAGCCGTATTGCCGGCCGCGAGCGCGGGCGCGAGCTTCCACGCCGTCAGCATCAGCGGCGAATTCCACGGCGTGATGATCCCCACGACACCGAGCGGCTCGTAGCGGGTGTAGTTGAGATAACCGCGCTTATCGAGCGGAATGACCGCGCCTTCGACCTTGTCGGCGAGCCCGCCGTAATAGTAGTACCAGTTTGGCATGTAGCGCATCTGCGCCAGCATCTCGGCCATCAGCTTGCCGTTGTCACGCACCTCCGTTGCCGCGAGGCGTTCGGCATCCCGCGCGACGAGATCGCCGATGCGCCGCAGCAGCGCCCCGCGCTCGCTCGCGGTGCTCGTCGCCCAGGGCCCCTTCGTGACGGCCGCGTGCGCCGCCTCGACGGCCCGGTCCACGTCCGCGGCATTGCCGCGCGCGATCCAGGCCCATGGCTTGGCCGTATAGGGATTGAACGTCTCGAACCATTCGCCGCCGATCGGATCGACGTACTGGCCATCGATATAATGCTGGAACCGCTGCATGCCGTCGCCTCCCGTGAAAGCACGTGTCCTGATCAGCCCGATGCCGCCGGATCGGGCTATTCGAAGTGGTCGACCACCTTTCCCTTCAGCAGTCTGTCAATATCGAGCGTGCCGTGAGCGGGATCGGGAAGCAACTCGTTCAGGTTGCCCTTCTCCATGGCCTCGGTCTCGACGCGGTCCCGCTCCATCGCCGTTGCCAGAACCCGCTCGGCCAGCAGACGCGGCACCACGGCCACGCCGTCGTCGTCGCCGACGACGATGTCGCCGGGCGAGACCACCAGTCCGCCGACATGAACCGGGACGTTGATCGAGCCGGGCGTGTTCTTCTGCGGCGCGCGCGGCGAGATGCCGCGCGCAAAGACCGGGAAGCGATCGCGCCGCAGCAGCGCGACATCGCGAATGGTGCCGCTGGCGACGACGCCGACGCCGCCGCGCGCCCGCACCTGCATGGCGCTGCGATGGCCGAAGCAGCCGCTATCGGGATCGCCGGCGTCGACAACGAGCACATCCCCCGGCCGCATCATATGGACGGCCTTGTGCACCATGATGTTGTCGCCGGGGAAACAGAGCACCGTGAAGGCCGAGCCCACCATGGCGATGTTCTCGAAGATCGGGCGGATCTCCGGCCGCATCGCGCCGTGGCGGCCCATCGCATCGCTCAGGGTGGAGGTTGCGACGGTCTTGAACCGCTCGACAAGGCCGGGCGGCGCCCGCTCGAAATCGTGATAGATATGGCCGTACATGACCGCCTCCTCCGACTGCCGTTCTTGTCTTCAACTATCACAACCCGGCTCAGGCCGGCGCGAGCGGCCCACGGACGCTGTCGAGAAAACCCCTCGCGGGGCTACCGACGAGCGCTTTCAGATGAACGTTGATCCAGCGCAGGCCGAGACGGCGATAATGCGCGACCGCATCGAGATCACCCTGAACATTCAGACCGGCCGCCCGCCCGGCTCGCGCGACGGCGCCGATCGCCGTCTCCACGGCCCGCCTGACCGCCGGATGATCCGGCCGGCCCTTGAGACCCATGGACTGGGCGAGGTCGAAGGCTCCGACATAGAACACGTCGACAGCCTCCGCGTCGAGCATCTGGGGCAGGTTGGCGACGGCCGTCTCGGATTCGATCATCGCCACCAGCAACTTGCCGGTGTGATCTCCCTCCCATTGGGCAATTCCGTCCGCGATCGCCTCGACCTCGGCGCGCGTCTCCACATGGGGCGTCTGGATGCCGTCCACCCCGCAACTGAGATAACGGTTGATCAGCCCGGTCTCGTTGGACCAGGGGCGGAGGATCGACGCCATCCCGGCTGCCCGTGCCGCCCGCGCAAGCTCCTCCACCGCCGTGAAATCGGTGGCGGCATGCTCGCAATCGATGAATACGGCGTCGAAGCCGAGGGTACCGACAAACTCGACCAGACGCGGCGTCGGGAAATCCGTATTGCAGACCGCGACCGTTTCGCCGGCCAGCAATCGACGCCTGAGTGCGTGTGTCATAGGTGTCGTGGCCGTCATGGGCTTGCCTCCACCTCCTTTCCGGCGCTCGCGCTCTCGGTCACGAAACGCGCGAACTCGGTATGATCGGCATCGGGGCCGTTCCACGATTGCGCATCCTCCCAGAGATGCAGGCAGGCATGGCCGAGGGCGGCCGGCACCTCGCAGGCTTCGGCAACCTCCATGGCCAGTTTCAGATCCTTGACCATCAGGTCGAGCGAGAAGCCGGAATTGTAGGCCCGGTTGAGGATGTACTGCCTGAACTTGTTCTCGGTGCTGTTGTTGCGGCCGGTCGACGCATTGAGGACATCGACGAGGACCCCGCCGTCCACCCCGAAGCGCTCGGCGACGAGCAGCGCCTCCGCCGCAGCGGCCAGACCCGCGGCGGACACGTAATTGTTCAGCACCTTGACGGCGTGTCCCGCACCGAGGGGGCCGATATGGAAGCGCCGGCCCATCGTCGCCAGCAACGGGTCGAAACGCTCGGCCAGCGCGCGGTCGCCACCGACCATGATCGCCAGCGTCGCGGCGACGGCACCCTTCGTGCCGCCCGATACGGGCGCATCCAGCAACGCAATGTCGAACGGCTGAAGCGCCTTGCCCAGCTCGCGCGTGCCGACCGGCGCGGACGAGCTCATGTCGATGATCGTGCCGCCGGGCTTCATGGTCCGCAGCAGGCAGTCGTCCTCCCCGCCGCCGCCCAGCGCGACGCGGCGCACGATCCCGCCGTCGGGCAGCATCAGCACGACCACGTCCGACCGTTCGCCGAGTTCGGCGAGCGAGCTGGCGTGGACGCATCTCTGCGCGGCCGCGAAGGTTTCGGCCTTCCGGGCGTCGGTGTCGTAGACGGTGACATCCCATCCGGCTTCCACCAGATGGCGGGCCATGGACTGGCCCATGTTGCCGATACCGACGAAGCCGACCTTCGTTGAATCCTTCGAAGCGATCAAGACGTTCCCCTCCCTCCTGCAATCCGCCCTAGCCAGTGTTCATTCATGTCAGCGGTCTATCTCGCCGCCGTCGTTAAATTTATTGTCGAAACATGAACTCAATTTCTGTAAATGAAATCGAGTTTACAATTCTATTTTCCTCTTAATACATCGTTCAAACCAACATATATGTTTCTATATGCGATTTTTTTTCTTATATCTGCCGCGCTAGACGGCGCTGGACGTCACCTTGCGGCGGTCGGAACCCGCCCTGTTCAGTGCCTCGCGTGCGGCGTTCTGTCCGGCGATCCGCCCGAAGACGGCGCCGCTCATCAGGCCCGTGGCGCCGGGATAGTTGAAGTAGAACAGGCCGCCGACCAGTTCGCCGGCCACGTAGAGGCCCGGGATCGGCAGCGCGCCGCTGTCGATCGCCTGCGCGTCCGTCGAGATGCACAGGCCGCCGAAGGTGAAGGTGATGCCGCAGGTGACGGCATAGGCCTCGAACGGCGGGGTTTCGATCGGATTGGCCCAGTTGGATTTGCGCGGCTCCACGTCCTCGGTGGAGCGCCCGTCCTTGACGGTGGGATCGAAGGGGACGTCCCGTTTGACGGCGGCGTTGAACTCACGCACCGTTTTCAGGAACGTGTCGCGATCGACGTCACCCATCCTGTCCACCAGTTCCTCCAGCGTGTTCGCCTTCACCCGCGTGACGCGGCGGGTTGCGTATTCCGGGCGCAGGAGGTGAGCAACGGAGGCATCGAAGATCTGCCAGGCGAACTGGCCGGGCTGCTCCAGTATCACCCGTCCGTATTTCGCGTAGGTATAGTTGCGGATGTCCGCGCCTTCGTCGAGGAAGCGTCTGCCGGCGGCGTTGACCATGATCGACCAGGGATAACTGTCCCGCTCGTAGTCTCCGGTAACGGCGAGGTCGCCGAAATCCTCGGCATAGCGCTCCCAGCCGACGGCATGGCAGCCGGACCAGTTGCCCTTCGGCTGAGCGCCGATCCTCAACGCCATCTCCAGCCCGTCGCCGGTGTTGAACTTGCTGCCGCGCACCTTGGCGAGATCCCAGCCCGGACCGAGATACTTGCTGCGCCATTCGCTGTTCGCCTCGAACCCGCCGCAGGCGAGCACCACCGCCCCGGCCCTGATCTCACGGGTGGCGCCGTCCAGCTTGACGATCACGCCCTCAACGCCGGCGTCCGAACTGACGAGCTCCCGCACCCAGGCGTTGTAGCGCACGTCGACCCCCGCCTTTTGCGCAGCGAGATAGAGCGTATCGACGAGCCCCTGCCCGCCGCCCCAGGCGGCCAGCGTCGCGCCGCCCCAGAACTTGAACCGGCCGTTGACCTTGAAGGACTGCCGGCCGAACTGCGGATAGAATTTCACGCCCTGCTTCACCATCCAGTGCATGGTCGGATTGCTCTGGCGCACCAGGATCTCGCACAGGTTGGGGTCCGTCCGATTGTGGGTGACGCGCGCCATGTCGTCGAAGAACTGGTCTTCCGTGTAGCTGCCGAAATCGCTGTCCATTTCTTCCGGGGTGAGATCGGGGGACAGCGCGAAAATGTCGTCCGCGCCGGAATAGACGAAGCGCATCAGGCCTTCGGTGTAGGAGCTGTTGCCGCCGCGTTCCTCTTCGGGGGCGCGCTCCAGCAAGAGCACGCTGGCGCCGTTCTCCCGCGCCGACAGAGCCGCGCACAACGCCGCATTCCCGCCTCCAACGACAACGACGTCATACTCTCTTTCCGTCATCGACCGCTCCATGTCTCCGCCCTCGCTGCTTGTCTCGCCGACTTGCGTCGTGATCCATTGTCCTAGCAAAGTCGCGGGCGGAGTTATCAGACTATCTCGTGCTTCTGCTATTCCCTGCCGATATAGTGAGCGCTTGTCGGGCGGGATCGGCCCGCGTATGCGCGGGGTCCAGACGCAAAGAGGGAGCCCCTGGGGGGCTCCCTCCTCCATCGCACGAAGCGCCTTCGATGCAGTCGGCGGTCAGACCGTCGCCGGCTAGTGCTTCTGCGCCGGCGCGGGGTTCGGCGCGCTGTTCCAGCGCCGCACCCGGCGCTTGCCGTGGCCCTTGATCTCCTCACCGGTGCTGAACGGCAACTGGCGCACGACGTCCCACTTGACGTCGGTGCCGAGGCCGGGCCGGGTCGGTACGGTGAGGAAGCCGTCGACCACCTCGACGGGATGGGTGAGCATCTCATCGCGCAGCGGGTTGCTCGCGCCGGGGTCCCACTCCACATGGCCGCGCACATGCGCCGGGATCGCGGCGGCGAAGTGGATGTTCGCGACCTGGCCGAGGCCGTTCAGCGTGTGGGGCGCGACCTGGACGTTGAACGCGCTGGCGAGGTGGGCGACCTTCATCGCCTCCGATATGCCGCCGCACTTCACCGCGTCCGGAGTGATGAAATCGACGCCGCCGCGCTCGAAGAGGTTGCGCACGTCATAGCGCGAATAGACGTTGCCGCCGGACGCGATCGGCACCAGCCCCATGCGGGTGAGGCGGCCGACGTCGTCATGATGGTTGGCGATGGTGAAATCGAACGGATCCTCCATCCAGAAGGCGCCGACCTCGCCGAGACCGCGCGCCACCCGCACCGCCTCGCTCCAGCTGTAGCTGGCGTTCATGTCGATCATCACGTCGACGTCCGGGCCGAGCAGTTCGCGTACCTGCCGCACCACCTCCACGTCGCGCTCGACGCCGGCGCCGCCGCGGACCTTGAGCGCCTTGAAGCCCATGTCAGCATAGGACTTGGCCTCGGCGAGCAGCTCCTCCATCGGCTTGTGGCCGAGCACCATGCAGCCGACATAGGCGGCCACACGGTCGACCCCGCCGCCGCCGAGCAGGCGGGCGACCGGCTGGCCCGAAACCTTGCCGAGAATGTCCCACAGCGCGATGTCGATGCCCGAGATTCCCGAGACCGCAGACGCGCCGAGATAGACCGAGCCGTAGAACAGCTTTTCCCAGACGCCCTGAACGTCGAGCGCATCCTCGCCGATCGCCATGGGCGCCAGCTTCTCGTCGATGATGGCCTTCACGGCAAGAGGGGCATGGGCGTGGTAGGACGAACCGAGGCCGTAGACGTTCTCGTCGGTACGCACGACGACAAGAAGCTCATCACGCCGCGTGCCGGTACCGATGCCGGTCTGCCAGATGACCTCGAGCGGGGCCGAGACGAGGTAGGTTTCGACGGCAGTGATTTTCATAGAAGGTCTCCATTCCTGTAAGTAGTGAGTCACATGTGCAAGGATTGTCGGGGCCGCCTGTAGCTCTTTGATCCTGAGCGAATTCCGATCGATCCAAAGGTTCCAGCCGATCGGAAGGCGCTCTAGCGCGACTCCCGGGCAAGACCTTGTTCCGTCTTCGATTTTCGAAGAACATTGAGATGGGCGACGATGGGCGGCACAACGACGCTCGCCAGCGAGAGCGCGAGCAGGATCACCGCGATGGGCCTCTCGAAGAAGATGAGGAGGTTGCCTGTCCCCATCGAGGACGTCTGGACCAGCGAGGTTTCGAGCGGCCGTCCCAGGACGAGGCCGAGAATGAGCGGCGCCGCCGGATAGCCATAGGACGTGAGGGCAAGGCCGATCGCGGCCGAGCCGATGACGATCCAGATCCCGAACAGGTCGTTCTCGAGCGAGTAGGCGCCGAGGATGCTGAACACCAGAATGCCGGGATACAGGAAGCAGTAACGGAACCGCAGCATCAGCGCGAAGACCGGCGCCAGCGGCAGATTGAGGATCAGCAACAGGATGTTGCCGACATAGAACGACGCGATCAGGCCCCAGACCAGACCGGACTGCTCCTTCACCAGCAGCGGACCCGGCTGGATGCCGAACAGCAGGAAGCCGCCGAGCAGGATCGCGGTGGTCGCCGAGCCCGGAATGCCGAGCGCCAGCGTGGGAATGAAGGAGCCGTTGACCGAGGAGTTGTTGGCCGCCTCCGGGCCGGCGACCCCCTCGATCCGTCCCGTGCCCAGGGTGATCCCCTTCTTGCGGGCGACGCGGCGCTCGACGTCGTAGGCGAAGAACGAGGCAAGCGTCGCGCCGGCGCCGGGAATGATCCCGAATACGAAGCCGAGCAGGCCGCCGCGAAAGATCGGCATCGCCGAGAGACGCAGGTCCTCGCGGCTCACGACCATGTCGCTGAAGCGCGTGCGCAACGGTTCGGGCTGGCCGCTTCCGACCGCCTTCAACACCTCGTTGACGGCGAACAGCCCGATGACGACGTAGAGGAAATCGATGCCGCCGAGCAGTTCGGTCAGGCCGAAAGTGAACCGCGCCGTGCCGGTCATCGCGTCGATGCCGACGGTCGAGATCAGCACGCCGACCGCCGCCATGACGAAGCCCTTGAAGAGGTCTCCGCTCGCCAGCCCCACCACGCTGATGATGCCGAACAGCATCAGGGCGAAGGTCTCGGGCGGGCCGAACTTCAGCGCGACCTGGGCAAGCGGCACCAGCGCCAGGCTCAGGAACACAATACTGATCGTGCCGGCCAGGAAGGAGGCGATGGCGGCGATGGCAAGCGCCGCTCCGCCCCGCCCCTGCCGGGCGAGCTTGTAGCCGTCGAGCACGGTCGGCACCGAACTCGCCTCCCCCGGCGTCGCAACCAGGACCGACGAGATCGTGCCGCCATACTGCGCGCCGTAATAGATGCCGGCGAGGAGGATCATGGCCGTGAGGGGATCGAGCCCGAGCGTGAGCGGCAGCAGCAGCGCCACGCCGGTGGAGGAGCCGAGCCCCGGCAACAGGCCGATGACGGTGCCGAGCGTCACGCCGAGCGCGCAATAGGCGATGTTCGAGAACGTCAGAGCGACGGCGAACCCGCCCAACATGGCGTAGAAGGTGTCCATGGTCACAGCCCCAGAGCCCGCCAGATCGTCCCGACCGGGACAGGCACTTCAAACAGCCAGACGAAGAGCGCCCACGAAACCGCCATCGAACCGGCCGACATCGATGCGGCGGCGGCGAAGCCCTCGCGCTCGAAGGCGAGCACGCAGACGAAGACGAGCACCCCGAGCATGGGAATGAGCCCGAAGACGGGCGCCAGCACGACCGACAGCCCCATCAGAAACAGGATGCCGGCCACCGTGGTCGGCCTGCCGGCGGCGCCCCCCTCATCCTCCGAGAAGTCGGCGAGGGAGAGATCCCGGCCGTCGGGCGACGGGGCGGCGTCATCCGGCCTGGGCCGCGCCCTGAGTGCGTTGACCACGAGGACCGCCGCGGCGATCGCCAGCGCCAGCCCCCATATCAGGGGCATGAGGCCGGGGCCGACGATGCCGTCGGCCGACACGGGGTATCGGAGCCCGTAGAGCGCCACGAAGATACCGAGCGCCAGAAAGGATGCGGCGCAGGCGAGCTCTCCGAACGACTGCCGCCGCAAGAGTTGGGGCATCATGGCGCTCAGTCCTTCTTGAGCACCTGCTCAAGCGTTGCTTGAGTCCTGACCAGATAGTCGTTGAACTCCTGGCCGCGGCGGAATTCCGGGAACAGGTTGTTCTTGGTTATATAGTCCTTGTAGGCCGGCGTCTTGGTCCACTCCTCCATGGTCGAGGCCCAGAAATCGGCCTGCGCCTCGGTGAGGCCGCCGGCGCCGAACAGGCCGCGATACTGCGCGAAGGAGACGTCGACGCCCTGTTCCTTGGCGGTCGGGATGTCGGCAAGCGGCGAATCCGCCGGGTAGCGAACTTCCGAGAACGCAACCAGCGGGCGCAGCGTCTTGGCATTCATCTGCCCGATGGTTTCGCTGGGATTGAGGATGGTGAACTCGATATCGCCGTTCATCAGGCGCGCCACCGAGGCGGAGCCGGATTCCAGCACCACCGGCTGGAACGAGACGTCCTGATTGCGCGCCAGCAGATTGGTGACGATGGCGTCCGAGCTGGTGGTCGAGGTCAGGCCGACGCGGAACTTCTTCTCCTTCGCCGCCGTGATGAAATCCGCAAGGCTCTTGTAGGGCGCATCGTACGGCACGACGAGAAGCTGCGCATCCGCAGCGATCTGGGCGATCGGCGTGAAATCGGTCCACTGGAACGGCGCCGGCTGGATGAGCAGCGGCAAAGCGACCGCCGCCGTTTCGGACGCGAGCAGCGTCTGCGGATCGCCATGGCGCTGGCGCAGATAGTTGTAGCCGATGACGCCATTGCCGCCGGGACGGTTCTCGACGGTGATCTGAATGCCCGGATGGACGGTCGTGATACCGGCCGCCATGGAACGGGCCATCAGGTCGCTGCCACCGCCGGCACCGAACGGCACGATCATCGCGACCGGCCCCTTGGGCGTGAATGCCGCACCGTCCTGCGCGCTGGCACCACCGGTGGCGAGGCAGGAAGCCATGAGCAGGGCCGCGGCGCCACAAGCGAAACGGGACACCCCGCGAATAGGGGTCCGCACCTTCTTCAGAGCTGGAAACATGTGACCTCCCAATCGCGCCTCTTCCGGCGCTTTATAATATTTTGTTGTTGAGACAACGTTGTCTTGCACGAGATAACGTTGTCTAACGCACCATATTTGTCAATGTCGAATTACATGCCCGTTCAACATCAACAAGGATCGGAACTGACTATGGCAATGCGGAGCGAAGGCCGCGCAAAGTTGGGCAAGAGGCCCCGGTCGCCCACACTCGCGGACGTTGCCGCCGCCGCGAGCGTCTCGGTGAGCACGGCCGGCCGGGTTCTCCGCGACCAGGGCTGGCCGGTCGAGGAAAGTCTCAAGGAGCGCGTGCGGGCCGCCGCCGACGAGCTCGGCTATGTGCCGAATGTGATGGCGCGGACCCTGCGCGCCGGAGCGCCCGCCTTCGTCGGCCTCGTGGTCGGCAACATGCTCGATCCCTATTACGGCGAGATCGCGGAAACGGTGACCTGCTATTCCGAGACCACGGGGCGCATGCTCACCACGGTGTGCAACATGCAGCGCGACCCGCAGCTCGAGCTCGACTATTGCCGGAGGCTTTGGGAGCACCGCGTGGCCGGGCTGATCCTGGCGGGGGGCGGTTTCGATCAGTTCACCTATCACGACGAGCTGGCGCGGCTCGTCAAGAAGATGGAGCGCAGCGGCGTTGTCGTCGCGACGCTCAGCCCGCGCGATATCGCCATACCGTCCTTCCACGTCGACAATGTCGACGTGGGCCGGCGTGCGGCGCGCGAACTCATCGTGCACGGCCATCGCGACATCGGCATCCTCGTGGGCCCCATCCGCAACCGCGTCCTCACCCAGCGCATCGCGGGCATCACCGCGGCCTGCCAGGAGGCGGGCTTCGCCCCCCATCTGGTCGAGATGGAATTCGGCGCGGCATGGGTGGCCCCGGCCACCGTCCGCCTGTTCGAGGAGCGGCCCGCGACGACAGCGATCATCGCCGCCTCGGGCGTCACCTCCCTCAACGTGGTCCGGGCCGCGACGGCGGCGGGCCGCGCCGTGCCGCGGGACGTGTCGGTGATCGGCATCGGCGGCAAGGCGATCAGCGAATGGGGAGCGTCCCGCGTGGCGCGCGTCGACCTCGGCCTGGAGACCTGCGGGCGCGCAGCGCTGGACTACATCGTCGCAAGGGTGGAAGGTCATCAGGGCGCTCCGGACTTCGCTCTGGAACCGGTTATCGTCAGCGGCGATTCAATCGGCCCGCCCTCTTCGCGCGCCGACAGGAGGCGGCCCGGCAGCGCCAGACGACGGACCGGAACCGCGCCATAACGAACGATCCGATCCGATGAAAACGGACCATTCTCCGCACGTCTCCGCCTGACCGGATTCGCCGGTTGACTGCTCTCCGAATAATCTCGTGATCGTCAGCCGGTTGGCGGCGTGTCGCCCACCTCGAGGCCGCCACCGATGGCCTGGGTGATGGTTCGGGCGGAATCGCGCAGATGTTCAGTGACCATTGCCAGCGAGTTCTCCGATACGGCGCCGATCCGCGACACCGTCAGCGCTGCAATGGCGGACCCCAGGTGGTTGAGCACGGGCGCGCTGATGTCGGTTACGCCTGGCGCTATGGCGCTGAGCGACACTTCGTATCCGGCGTTCTGGATGCTTTCCAGGCGCGCGATGAGGGCTTCGCTTGCTCCGGGCGCCGTGCCGGCCATCTTTTCGGCCATCTCGTGCCTGCGTTCCGGACGCTGGTGCGCGACGATCATTCTTGCCGAGGCATAGGCTTCGGAAAGCGGGAAGACACCGCCGACCTTCACGCTCCAGCCCATCAGCAGACTATCCGGCTGCGCCTGGGCGAGCACGATGAACTGGTCCCCGTGCTGCGTGACCAGATGGCACGAACTGCCGACCCGGGCCGCGAGGTTTTCCATGTGCGGTATCGCAATCTGCACCAGCCGGCGGGTTGGCGGGTGAATATTGGCCAGTTCGAACAGGCGAAGCGTCAGCGTGTAAATCCCCGACTGCGAGTCGCGGGCGATATAGCCTCGCGCCTCGAGCGCCAGAAGCACACGAAAAATCTCGCTCGCCGAGCGCCCTACCCGCTCGGCGAGCTGCTTTTGCGGCAGCCCCATGCGCTCCTGAGCGAGCGCCTCCAGGATGTCCAACCCCTTTTCGAGCGCGGGGACCCGATTGCCCGTATCCGTTTCAAACATGCTGTCTTGACGCCTCGATATTCCACATATAGAACTATCACTACACATATGAAATTCGACTCGATCAGTCGATATGCGAACCCGGCACACGGGTCACAGGGAGTGAAAAATGCACAAGGTCCTCCGGGCGCTTGCCGCCGCTGTCGCGTTGTCCATGGTGACGTCCTCCGCCATAGCACAAACTGTCAATCTGCGCGTCGCTCATGCGCTGGCGCCGACGGAACCCATTCATCAGGCGGTCGTCGGCTTTGCCGAAGCGGTCAATGCCCGCAGCGAGGGCCGGCTCAACATCACCGTTTTCCCTTCCGAGCAGCTCGGCATCAACCGGGAGGTCTATGAACAGGTTCGCCAGGGCGCGCCGATCATCCAGGTCGCCGATCCCGGCTTCATGTCCGACTACATCCCCGACTTCGGGGTGATGAACGGTCCCTATCTGCTGGACACTCCGCGCGATTTCAATCGCATCCTCGAAAGCGAATGGTATGCGGGCCTCACGGAGAAGGCGGCGAAAGCCGGCTTTCGCCCGCTGTCCTTCAACTACTTCTTCGGCAAGCGTCACATGCTCGGCAGCAAGCCGTTCGTGACGCCCGAGGACCTGAAAGGCGTGACCATGCGCATCGCGCCCAACCCCATCTGGGTCGAGACTTTCGGCGCCCTCAACGCACGCGGCGTTCCGCTGCCGTGGGGCGAGGTCTATAGCGCGCTGTCGCAGAACGTGGTCGAGTCCGTCGAGGCGCCGATGGGTTCGCTCTACGGCGCCAAGCTGCAGGAGCAGCGCAAGACCCTGTCGCTCACCGGGCACTTCACCGCCTTCCTCGGCCTCGTCATGAACGAGACCATCTTCCAGTCGCTCGCTCCCGACCTGCAGCAGATCCTGATCGAGGAAGCCGTGAATGCCGGCAACGTCATGACGGAAAAGACGCTGGAGAACGACGAGAAGCTCCTCGAAACCCTCAAGGATGAAGGCGTCACGGTCGTGACCGATGTGGATACGGCCGCGTTCCGCGAGGCCACCGCGAAGGTCTACTCCGCGTTCCCCGACTGGACGCCGGGCGTCTACGACCAGATCCGGGCCATTCTGGACAACTGACGGGCGATGGCGGGCGGTCCAGGTCGCCCGCAGCCAACCGAGAGAACCAATTCCATGTCCGATGTCCTGCCCGCGGCTGCGGCTGCCGCGCCCGTGTCGACCCGCTTTTCCGATCTCATGATCGAGGAAATTCTCGCAACCGTCGCCCTTACCGCCGTCGTGTGCTCGGTGAGCTGGGGTGTCGTCACCCGCTATGTCCTGCCGACGCCGGCGAACTGGACCAGCGAACTCGCCGCCATCGGTTTCGCCTGGGCGGTGTTTCTGGGCGCCGCCGCCGCCTTCCGGCGGTCGGGGCACATCGTGATCGACACCTTTCTGTTCCTGGTGCCGCCCGGCGTGGCGCGCCTCGTGCAGATCCTCGCTGCCCTGATCACGCTGGCGGTGCTGGGTGCGGTGTCCTTTCTGGCGATCCGCTTCACCCTCTCCACGCTCGACATTCCGACGACGGTCCTGCGTCTTCCCCAGGCCACGCTCTACGCGGCCGCCGCCGTCGGCTTCCTGCTGATGACGGTGCGCCACGCCGTCCGCAGCTACGAGGTTCTGTTCCAGAAGAGGCCGATCCCATGATCCTCTGGCCGACATTTCTCATGTTGGGTCTGCTGATGCTCAGCGTCCCGGTCGCAGTGGCGCTCATCGCGCCGAGCCTGCTCTACTTCTTCCTCGGAGCGTCGCTCCCCATCGACATCTTCGCCCAGCGCATCGTCTCCAGCACCGAGTCCTTTCCGCTTCTGGCACTGCCGTTCTTCGTCATCGCCGGCAGCATCATGAATGTCTCCGGCATCACCCGCCGCCTGCTCAACCTCGCCGACGCCTTCGTGGGCCACCTCGTGGGCGGGCTGGCGCAGGTCGTGGTCATCCTCGCCGTCCTGCTGGGCGGCCTCACCGCCTCCGCGAATGCCGACGCGGCCATGCTCTCCAAGATGCTGGGTCCCACCATGATCGAGAAGGGCTACCCGCGCGGCTTCGCCGCCGCGATCGTGGCCGCCTCGTCGATCATCACCGCCATGATCCCGCCGGGCATCGGCCTCATCGTCTACGCCTTCATGGCCAACGTGTCGGTGGGCCGCCTCTTCCTGGCCGGCATCGTTCCGGGTCTGCTGATCGCCGTCGCGCTGATGGTGGTGATCTACTTCCTTTCCAGCCGCCGCGGCTTCCTGCCGGCGCGGACCAGCATGGTCAGCGGCCGCGACCTTTTCAGGGCCTTCGTGGACTCGATCTGGGCGCTGAGTGTGCCCGTCTTCATCGTCGTGGGCCTGCGCTACGGCATCTTCACGCCCACCGAGGCAGGCGCCATCGCCGTCGTCTACGCCATCTTCGTCGGCGCGGTCTGCCACCGCGAGCTGAGCTGGCGCGACGTGCCCGAAATCATCCACGACTCCGTCATCACCATCTCGGTCGTGATGCTCATCATCTGCGGCGCATCGACTTTCGGCTATTACATGGTGTGGGAGCAGATCCCGACCCAGATCGCCAACGCCCTGGTGCTGCTGACGGACAATCCGCTGGTGCTGCTGCTCCTGGTCAATCTCATGCTGCTGATCGTGGGCATGTTCATCGAGGGCACGGCGGCCATCATCCTGCTGACGCCGATCCTGGTGCCGGTCGCCGCCTCGCTCGGCATCGACCCGATCCACCTCGGCATCATCATGGTGCTCAACCTGACCATGGGTGGCATCACGCCGCCGGTCGGCACCCTGACCTTCACCGCATCGAGCGTGTTGCGCACGCCCATCACGGAGACCTTCAGGGAAAGCCTGCCGCTGCTTGCCTGCCTGCTGGTCATCCTGCTGCTGGTGACCGTGCTCCCGCAGATTTCGCTGCTGCTGCCCGCCACGATGATGGGCCGCTGACCAGACCTCAACGAGTAGTTCCATGTCCAGCAAAGATCTTTTCCTGCCCCTGCAGGGGCACCTGGTTCTCGACATGAGCCAGTTCCTGGCCGGGCCGTCCGCCGCACTTCGCCTCGCCGACCTCGGAGCGGAGGTGATCAAGATCGAACGCCCGGATGGGGGCGATCTGAGCCGCCGGCTCTATGTCTCCAACCTCCAGGTCGATGGCGACAGCACCCTGTTCCATGCCATCAACCGCAACAAGCGCAGCTTCACGGCCGACCTCAAGTCCGCGGAGGACGTTGCCAGGGTCAAGGCGCTGATTGCCCGGGCGGATATTCTGATCCAGAACTTCCGTCCCGGCGTCATCGAACGTCTGGGGCTCGATTATGACACGGTGCGCGCGATCAACCCGCGCATCGTCTATGCCTCCATCACCGGCTACGGCGACACCGGCCCGTGGCGGAACAAGCCGGGACAGGATCTGCTCGTGCAATCCATGGCGGGCCTGGCTTGGATGAGCGGCGACGACGGCGAGCCGCCCGTGGCCACCGGCGTTGCCGTGGCCGACATGTTCGCAGGCGCGCATCTCGTTCAGGGGATCCTCTCGGCCCTGGTGCGCCGTGGCGCGACGGGCCAAGGCGCGCGCGTCGACGTCAGCCTGTTCGAATCCATCCTCGATCTGCAGTTCGAGTTCTTCAGCACCTTCCTCAACGGCGACGGTTCGGGCCCGAGGCGGAGCGGAATCGGCAGCGCCAGCGCCTATCTCGGCGCCCCCTACGGCATCTATCGGACAGCCGACGGCTTCCTCGCCGTTGCCATGAACCCGCTCAGCAAACTGGCTCGGCTGCTCGATATGCCGTCACTGGCCGACTTCGACCATCCGGACCGGGTGTTCACGGATCGCGACGCGATCAAGACGCTGATCGCCGACCGCCTCGTCACCGCGACCACCGCGCACTGGCTGGCCATTCTCGAGCCCGCCGACATCTGGTGTGCCCCGGTCATGGACTGGCCGGCGCTGATCGAGCACGAGGGCTTCAAGGCGCTCGACATGATTCAGGACGTGATCACCGCCAGCGGCGCGACAGTTCGCACCACGCGCTGCCCGATCCGCATCGACGGCCGGATCCTCACCGCCGCCAAGGGCGCGCCCCGGATCGGCGAAGACACAGCAGACATCCAGCGGGAATACGGGTTTTAGCAGCCATGATCATCGAGCGCTTTTTCGAGGACTACGCCATCGGCGAGACCTCCATCACCACCGGCCGCACCATCACCGAGGCCGACATCGTGATGCATGCCGGGCAGACCGGCGACTTCTTTCCCCACCACATGGACGCCGAATGGTGCGCGACGCAGCCGTTCAAACAGCGCATCGCCCATGGGACGCTGATCTTCAGCGTGGGCATCGGCATGGCCGCGAGCGTCATCAACCCCCAGTCCATGTCCTACGGCTACGACCGGCTGCGCTTCATCACCCCCACCTTCATCGGCGATACGATCCGGGTGCGCAGCACCATCGTTGAAAAGCGCGATCACAAGAGCCCCGACAAGGGGCTGGTCATCGAGCAGGTGGAAGTTCTCAAGCAGGACGACAGCCTCGCGCTCATCTGCAACCACATCCACATCGTCAATCGGCGGGCTGCCTGATGCCGAGGCTCGACATTCTGAACTGGCAAAGCCGCCGCGCGATCGAACCGGTCGCGCGGGCCATCGCGCTCTTCCGGCAATCCCGCCCCGATTGCGAGATCGTCCAGACCGTGCGGCCCCTGTCCGATTTCGAGCATCAGGATATCGAGGTGGTCGCGAAGCGCCACGACATCGTGGTCTTCGACCATCCCTTCTGCGGCGCCATTGCGGCAAGCGGCTGTTTCCTTCCGCTCGAGGATCTGATGCCGGACGTCGCGGGTCCGGGGATGGACGGCCGGTATATCGGTCCGAGCCTTTCCACCTATCGGTTCGCCGGCCACGTCTGGGGCGCACCGATCGACGGCGCCACCCAGCACGCGATCTATCGCCCCGATCTCCTGCAAAAGCTCGGCGGCGGCCTGCCCGTCAGCCATGCCGACGTGCTCGGACTCGGCCGCCGCGCGCGTGATGCGGGCCTCTATCTCGGCACGGCCATCGAGACCCCGCATGCCCTGTTGAGCATCTTTTCCTACATGGCCAACCGGGGCGAACCCGTCGTCGCGGACGACCACGGGCTGCGGGACATTCCGGCGGCGAGCTTCGCCTTCGCCTATGATGCCGTGCGCGCGGTCATGGATCTGTCGCCCGAGGAGGCGAAGGGCTGGAACAGCATCGATCTGCATGAGGCCATGGCAACCCGCGACGACGTGGTCTACGCGCCCGTCGTCTACGGCTACGCGACCTATGGCGAGCCGGACCTGCCGAACCGGCTCGGCTTCGCGCCCTTTGCGGGCGGCACGGCTCCCCACGATGCCGGCACGACCATCGGCGGCACCGCCATGGGCCTGTCGCGCTTCAGCGCCAGCCGCGAGGCGGCCGCGGCCTTCGTCCGCTTCATGGCCGGCGCCGAGGTCCAGCGCCGGGTGGTGGCGGAGAACAACGGCCAGCCCGCAAGCCTCGCCGGCTGGCAGGAAGCCGACATCGACGCACGTTTCAACGGCTTCTTCTCAAGTGTGCGCGGAACCGTGGAACGGGCCTGGACCCGCCCGCGCTTCAACGGCTATGCCGCGTTCCAGCGCCGCGGCGGCGGCATCGTCGCCGACGCCCTCCGCCACGGTGCGGACGCCGAAACTGCGCGGCGGCGCCTGCTGGAGCTCGACGGGGCCGACTGACGCGACCGGCGCGACGCCCCGGACGCGCGCCACCGCATGCGCGCCATCCGGCGCGGCGGATTGTCCCGAGGCCCGGCGGCCCATAGCGGTGGGCCGGGCGCGGCCCGGATGCACGGCAGTCCGGGATTACCAGTCGATCCCCATCATCGATCTGGAAATTTAATTTAATGTCATTGTCGAATGTTAGTTTAACGACAGTTTATTTGCTGGCAGAGCTTTCTCTGCCTATACATCACAAGGATATTGGCATGTCTCAGCTTGATTCCGCGTCGAATGGTGATTCGGCGACGTCGGTCACCTTTGATGCAGAGGGCGATGCGCCTCAGGCGCTGCTGATCTCGCAGATCCAGGGCACCGCGACCGCCAGCACCTATATCGGCAACTACGTGCTCGTTTCCGCCATCGTCACCTACAAGACCGTGGACGGCTTCTTCCTGCAGGAAGAGGACAGCGACGCCGATGACGACGCGGCCACGTCCGAGGGCATTTTCGTCTACACCGGAGGTGCGCCGACGGTTGCCGTCGGCGATCATGTCAATGTGTCCGGCACGGTCGATGAATATTTCAACCTGACGCAGATCAAGGACGTGACGGACATCGTCACCCTGTCGAGCGGCAACGGCCAGCCCACGCCGGCGGTCATCGCGCTGTCGCCCGACTTCATCACCGATCTGGAGCGGTTCGAGGGCCAGCTCGTCACGCTGACGACGGGCACGGAGCTGCCGCTCACCGTCATCGAGAACTTCAACTTCGACCGCTATGGCGAGATCGTCGTTTCCGCCGGCGGGCAGGTGCAGCCGACGCAGATCTTCGACCCGAACACGCAGCTCGACGAGATCCATGCGCTGCAGCAGGCCAACGCCAACAACCGCTTCAAGATCGACGACGGCAACCCGGCCCAGAACCCCATCGAGTTCCCCTACGCGCCGGCCGCTGTCGGCGACAACGGCAACGGCTTCATCGACGCCGGCGACACGTTCTCGGAGCAAGGCCCGACCCTGCGGCTGGGCGCCGAGCTCACCGGCCCGGTGACCGGCGTGCTGACCTACAACTTCAACGAATACAAGCTGCTGCCGATCGGCCTGCTGCCCATCGACGAGGCGACGAACGGCGGCGCGCGCCCGCAGGAGCCCGAGGATGTCGGCGGCCGGCTGACGGTGGCGAGCTTCAACCTGCTCAATTACTTCACCACCCTCAACGATGGCTCGGGCAACGGCTCCGGCCCCGAAAACCTCGAGCCGCGCGGCGCGACGACCGAATCCGATCTGCAGCGCCAGACCGACAAGATCGTCACCGCGCTGCTCAAGCTCGACGGCAGCGTCATCGGCCTGCAGGAGCTGGAAAACAACGGCTTCAGCGATGCCTCCGCCATTGCAGTACTGGTGAACGCCCTCAACGCCCGGGCTCCCGACGGTACGGTCTATGCCTTCGTCAACCCGACCGCGGCCGATTCCGACGGCTTCATCGGCACCGACGCCATCACCACCGGCCTCATCTACAAGACGAACGAGGTCAGCGTCGTGGCGAGCGACATCTTCGTGTTCGATGAAGGCGGTCAGCAGAGCACCCGTCCCGCCGTCACCGCGACGTTCGAGGAAGCGGGCACCGGCGAGCGCTTCACCGTCTCGGTGAATCACTTCAAGTCGAAGAGCGGCACGGGCAAAGGCGCGGACGCGGATCAGGGCGACGGCCAGGGCGCCTTCAACGCCACCCGCGTCGAAACCGCCCACCAGCTCACCGAATGGCTCGACATCGGCAATTCCGAGGGCTACTTCGCCAAGAACGGCATCACAGATCCCGACGTGCTCATCCTCGGCGATCTCAATTCCTACGCCAAGGAAGACCCGATCAGCGCCATCCGCGATGCCGGCTATGTCGACCTGATCGACGCCCACATCGGTCAGGACGAGGCGTTCAGCTACCTGTTCGACGGCCAGCGTGGCACGCTGGATCAGGGTCTCGCGAACGGGTCGCTGGCGGCGCAGGTCACCGGGGTGGCCGAATGGCACATCAACTCGCAGGAGCCGGACCTGCTGAACTATTCCAGCCAGTTCACCGATCCCCGGTTCTTCAACGACGACGTCTTCGCCACCTCGGACCACGATCCGGTGGTCATCGGCCTCAACCTGTCGACGCCCACGCCCGATATCCCGCAGATCATCGCCCACCGCGGCGCCAGCGGCTATCGCCCCGAGCACACCATCGAGGCCTACAAGCTCGCCATCGAGATGGGTGCGCAAGTCATCGAGCCCGATATCGTGGTCACCAAGGACGGGCATCTCATCGCCCGCCACGAGAACCTGCTCAACGAGACCACCGACGTGAGCGAACGGCCCGAGTTCGAGCACCTCTACACCACGAAGAACATCGACGGCACCGAAGTCTCCGGCTGGTTCGCGGAAGACTTCACCCTGGCCGAGATCAAGACGCTGTGGGCGCGCGAGCGCATTCCGGAGATCCGCCCCGAAAGCGCGGCCTACAACGACCAGTTCCGCATCGCCACGCTCGAGGAAGTCATCGCACTCGTCAACGAGGTCGAGCAGGAAACCGGCAAGAAGATCGCCATCGCCCCCGAGACGAAGCATCCGACGTTTTTCCAGTACACCGGCCAGTATGTCGACGGGGAGTTCATCCACGTCAACACGAGCCAGTTGCTCGTCGACAAGCTGGTGGACCTCGGTTTCACCGAGCGCGACCGCGTCTATATCCAGTCGTTCGAGGTGGCGAACCTCATCGAGCTCGGCACCAAGATCCAGCCGGAGGCGGGCGTCGACTTCAAGCTGGTGCAGTTGCTCGGCGGCGCGTTCGACATCTACTTCCACTTCACCCCGGAATTCGCCGAGCTCGGCGCGAATCCGGACATCTACAAGGACTTCGACTTCCCGCTGACGCGGGAGAGCGCCCTCAACACCGACCTGTACACGCCCCAGGCGGCCGCGGCGATCGCCAAGCTCTACGGCGATGCGCTGGCGCCGGCGAAGGACGCCGTGCTGCAGACGACCGGGCTGCTCAACCCGGTCGACGCCAACGGCGACGGCATCCCGCAGGTGACCCGCATCATCTCCAATATCCTTGATCTGCCGGCCATCGCCCACGCGGTCGGGCTCGAATCCATCCTCTGGACGGTGCGCGCCGACGAACCGTTCCTGGCGCTGAACCCCGACGGCACGCTGCAGTTGCCGGTCGAGGAAATCGTGCGGCTGTTCGACTTCGGCATCGACGCGCTGTTCACGGACTTCCCCGACCTCGGCCGCACCATCGCGGACCAGTACAAGGCCGGAGACGGTGCCATCGCCGCGCACAACTTCTGGGGCGGCAACGACATCCTGGTGCGCGATGTCGCCGGCTTCACCGCCGAGAAGGGCACCGACGGCTTCGATCTGGCCGTCTACTACGGCGACCAGGCGATCGTGCTGCCCGATACCGTCGAGGCTCTGCGCCTCAACGGGTCGAATGACGTTGTGGTCGTCGGCAACGGGCTCGACAACGTCCTGCTTGGCAACGCCGGCAACAACCGCTTCGTCGAGAGCGCCGGCAACGACCGAATCGACGGCGGCACCGGGCGCGACATCCTGATACTGGCCGGCGCAAAGGCGGACTACACCATCGAAGTGAAGGACGGACTGGTCCACATCGCCAACGCCGCCACCGGCGGGCTCCAGCGGGTCAGCAACATCGAAACGCTGGTATACGCCGATCAGACGGATGATCTGCTGGCGGCGGGACAGAGTGACATCCAGGGGCTCTACCACGCGTTCCTCGGCCGGGAAGCCGACGGCGCCGGTTTCGACTTCTGGCTGGGCGAAAGCCTTGCCGGACAGGACGTGTGGACGATCAGCGCCCGGTTCGCCGAGGCGGAAGAGTTCCATCAGTACAGCGAGGGGCTGGATAACGCGGCTTTCATCGACGCGCTTTACACCACGGTGCTGGAGCGCGCGGGGGAAGAGGCCGGCCGGCAATACTGGATCGGCCAGCTCGATGAAGCGGACGCCTCGCGTGCCGACGTCGCGCTCTTCTTCGCGCAGAGCGACGAGGCCCAGAGCCGGGTCAGCCTGCTGACCCCGCCCTCGGACCTGTGGACAGAGGTGGCCTGACGGCTCTCGAAGCGCCGGCCGATCGAATGGAACCATTCGGTCGGCCGGAACGCGTCCGAAAGAAAAGTATCACGGGGAATGCCCCGCCAGACAACTGTCGAACGCTGCGTTTATCTCAAAAACATCTTGGGCTCGACTGGCCGCGATCCCGGCTACCGCAATGAAAACAGACACAACCATTGCCATGCCATCCCGCGCATGACCCGTCCCGATCATGGATTCACGTGCGCCGATCGCCTTTTGCTGATGTTTTTCAATATTAGACCCTTGATATTCCGTCACAAAAGTTGCACGGTTGATCTAACCTGACTAAGAAAGGCGAGGTCAGGATATTCATTGCAACATCAGTACGAAGGGGATTCTTATGTCGGAGCCTGAAAAGCCCGATCTCACTGCCTTGACAGTACAGCTCCTGAGCGCCTACGTCGGAAACAATGCGGTGCCGAGCAACGAGCTTGCCGAACTGATCCGCGCGACACGGGCCGCCCTGTCCGGAGATGACAAGCCGGCAGTGCCGCCGCAACCCGAATATATCCCCGCTGTTTCCGTGCGCACCAGCCTTGCCTCTCGCGATCACATCATCAGCCTGATCGACGGCAAGCCTTACAAGAGCCTGAAGCGGCATCTGGCGACCCACGGGCTGACGCCGGCGGACTACCGGTCTCGCTATAACCTGCCGGACGATTATCCGCTGGTTGCTCCGAACTATTCGCAGCAGCGGCGGGAAGTGGCGAAGCTGCAGGGCCTGGGCCGGCGGAAAACCGAGACGGCGCCCCCTCCCCCCGAGGAGCCCGCGGCCGTCGAGCAGGCGCCCGAGGAGCAGGCACCACAGGAGCAGGCACCCGTGGAGCAGGCCGCGCCCAAGCGCAGGGGACGCGCGAAAGCAGCGTCGGCAGCACCGGCAGCGCCGGCCGCGGCGCCCCGAACCAAACGCGCTGGCAGAGGCAAAGCGGCTACCGCGTCCAACGTCGCCGAACCGGTCGAGTGACCGCTCCGAAGGATTCGCGGGTCATTCATGCCCCGTGAACCGTAAGGCTCGGCACCTGTCGAGCCTTACGCTGCCTTTGGTTCCGCGGGCACTGCTGCCCGTCTGACTCGGCTGTTGCGGCCGGCATGCCCATGCCGGCTTGGCGGAGCCGTGGCAACGTTTCAGGGTCGCTGAAGACTGTCCGCACGGGCCGGGGGAACCGGTGGCCGGCCGCCGCAGTGTCCGCGAGGAGCCAAGCCGTATCGGCAGGGCACACATGTCCCGCGCCTCCTTGACCGGAAGCGGCGATCCCCGCCATGCTGGGGATTGCGGGCCGGATCCGTATCGGCGCCGGCCCGCCAGCGAACAATAAAGACGAACAATAAAGACAGAGACACGCGGGCGATATCGTCCTGTTGCACAGGTGAGGAGGCCGTACCTTGACATTGAAAGATCCCACCCTGTTCCGCCAGGCTGCCCTCGTCGGCAAAGACTGGATCGAGGCAAGCGCCGACAACGCCATCGAGGTCAACAACCCCGCGACGAACGAGATCATCGGCCGCGTTCCGAAGCTCGGAGCGGCGGAAACCGAAGCCGCGATCGAGGCCGCGCGCCTCGCGCAGCAGGAATGGGCCGCCCGCACCGCCAAGGAACGCGCCGCCGTCCTGCGGGCGTGGTTCGACCTGATCATCGCCAACAAGGAGGATCTCGGCGCGATCCTGACCCTCGAACAGGGCAAGCCGCTGGCCGAGGCGACCGGTGAAATCGTCTATGGCGCGAGCTTCATCGAATGGTTCTCCGAGGAGGCGCGCCGCGTCTATGGCGACATCATCCCCGGCCATCAGCCCGACAAGCGCATTCTGGTCCTGAAACAGCCTGTCGGCGTGGTGGCGGCCATCACCCCCTGGAACTTCCCGAATGCCATGATCACCCGCAAGGCGGGGCCGGCCCTCGCCGCCGGCTGCGCCATGGTGCTCAAGCCCGCCTCGCAGACGCCGTTCTCGGCGATCGCGCTCGCGGTGCTGGCCGAGCGGGCGGGCTTGCCGCCGGGCCTGTTCAGCGTCGTCACCGGCTCGGCCGCCGCGATCGGCGCGGTGATGACGGCCCATCCCACCGTCCGCAAGCTCACCTTCACCGGCTCGACGGAAATCGGCGCCGAGCTCTACAGGCAGTCGGCGCCGACGATCAAGAAGCTCGGCCTCGAACTCGGCGGCAACGCGCCCTTCATCGTGTTCGACGATGCCGATCTCGACGCCGCCGTGGACGGCGCCCTGATCGCGAAATACCGCAACAACGGCCAGACCTGCGTCTGCGCCAACCGGATCTATGTTCAGGACGCGGTCTACGACGCGTTTTCGCAGAAGCTGGCGGAGGCCGCCGCAGGGCTCAAGACCGGCAACGGCTTCGACGAGGGCGTCATCCTCGGCCCCCTGATCGACAAGGCGGCGCTCGCCAAGGTGGAGGAGCACGTCGCGGACGCGGTCGGTAAGGGTGCGCGGATCGTCACCGGCGGCAAGCGTCACGTGCTCGGCGGCACGTTCTACGAGCCCACGGTGCTGGCGGACGTCACCAGAGACATGGCGGTGGCCCGCGAGGAAACCTTCGGTCCGGTGGCGCCGCTGTTCCGCTTCACGGACGAGGCGGACGTGATCGCACAGGCGAACGACACCGAGTTCGGCCTCGCCTCCTATTTCTACGCGACCGACATGGCACGCGTCTTCCGCGTTGCGGAGGCGCTCGAATATGGCATGGTCGGCGTCAACACCGGTCTGATCTCGACGGCGGAAGCGCCCTTCGGCGGCGTCAAGCTTTCCGGGTTGGGCCGGGAAGGTTCGCGGTACGGGATCGAGGAGTTCCTCGAAATCAAATACGTCTGCCTCGGCGGCGTCGACCGGCGCCGGTGACCGCGCGGCGGCGGCGGTTTCCCCGGCCGCAACGGCTCGGCCGGGGACAGGCGGTCCGTCACCGGGGCGTTGTGTTCGTTCTGCATGCTTTCCATGGTGGCGGTCGGGCGGGCCAGCGCAAGCCGGAGGTTCCCCCGGCCGGCGCCCAAGTTGAGCGTCATCTCTCGAACGTCATCTCCACGCGCTACATCTTCTGAACGAAACGAACAGAGGGCGGCCTTGGGGCCGATCGCATCATGCACCGTCAACGTCGCTCCAAGATCGTCGCCACCGTCGGCCCGGCCAGCGCCGCGCCGGAGATGCTGAAGGACCTGTTTCTCGCCGGTGTCGACACCTTCAGGCTGAACTTCAGCCACGGGACCCATGAGGACCATGCCAGGGTGCACGGCGCGATCCGCGCGCTGGAGCGGGAATTGGGCCGGCCGATCGGCATCCTGCAGGACCTGCAGGGGCCCAAGATCCGCATCGGCACCGTCCGGGACGGCGGGTTTGCCGTCGCCGCCGGCGAAACCATCCGCTTCGTCCTGAACGGCACCGAGGGCGACCGGACGGCGATCCCGCTGCCTCATCCCGAGATCTTCGCCGCCATCGCGCCGGGCCAGGACCTCCTGATCGACGACGGGCGCGTGCGCGTCAGGGTCACCGGCCTCGGCGCGGAGCACATCGACGCCACGGTCGCCGTCGGCGGGACGATCTCGAACCGCAAGGGCGTGAACCTGCCCGGCACCGTGCTCGACCTGTCGCCGCTCACGGCAAAGGACCGCGCCGACCTCGAATTCGGCCTGTCGCTCGGGGTCGACTGGGTGGCGCTGTCCTTCGTGCAGAAGCCCGGTGACCTGATCGAGGCGCGCGCCCTCATCGGCGAGCGGGCCGGGCTCATGGCGAAGATCGAGAAGCCGTCCGCCCTCGACCACATCGAGGACATCATCCAGCTTTCCGATGCGGTCATGGTGGCGCGCGGCGATCTCGGCGTGGAGATCCCGCCGGAGGAGGTTCCCGGCCGGCAGAAGGAGCTGGTGCGGGCATGCCGGCTGGCCGTGCGGCCGGTGATCGTCGCGACGCAGATGCTCGACTCCATGGTGGCGGCGCCGACGCCGACCCGTGCGGAAGCCTCCGATGTCGCGACCGCCATCTACGACGGCGCCGACGCCGTCATGCTGTCGGCCGAATCGGCGACGGGCCGCTACCCGCGCGAGGTGGTGGCGATGATGGACCGCATCATCCGCAGCACGGAGAGCCACAAGCTCTACCGCTCGCTCATCGCCGCATCCGAGCCCGGCGAGGAGCAGACGCCGCCGCACGCGGTGGCGGCGGCGGGGGCGGATCTGGCGGACGCGATCCACGCGCCGGTGATCGTGGCCTTCACCTCGAGCGGCACCACCCCGGCGCGCATCGCCCGCAAGCGCCCGCCGGTGCCGATCCTGGCGATCACGCCCGATGAGGCGGTGGCACGGCGTCTGGCGCTGCTGTGGGGGGCGCACAGCGTTCTCGCCGAGGACGTGAGCACCTACGAGGAAATGGTCGAGCGCGCCGCAGCCACCGCGCTTGCCGAGGGCTTCGCCCGTCCGCGCGACCATATCATCGTGGTTGCCGGCATCCCGTTCGGCAAAGCCGGCACGACGAACAACCTGCGCGTCCTCCAGCTCTGAGGCCGGCAACAACGGCCTCTGCGGGATTTCATGTTTTAGTGCAGCGTGCAGAAAAGTGGTTGCCACTTTTCGTTGACGAAGCTTGCACAAATTCAAGAACCTGGAGAGCATGAGTCTGCCTCAACAGGTGCTGATCAAGTTGATTTTGTCGCCGATTCCAAAAGGCGTTACGGCTGTCGAAACACTCATCGAGGTTTCCACATGCCCATCAAGACCCTTCTGCATGTCGACTCCAGCGCCAGGCTGGAACGTTCCCATTCCCGGCGGCTCGGGAAACTTTTCACCGATCTCTGGCGCTCGGCGCGCCCGCAGGACCGGATCATTCATCGCGACGTCGGACTGAACCCGCCTCCGGCGATGAGTCAGGACTGGATAGCCGCCGCGTTTACCGCCCCGGATCGGCGCACCGCGGCGATGAGGGAGATGCTCGCCCATTCCGACGAACTCATCGACGAGATCGAGCAGGCGGACGTCATCGTCCTCGGCGCCCCGATGTACAACTATAATATGCCGGCCTCGCTGAAGGCATGGTTCGATCAGATCGCCAGGATCGGACGAACGTTCTCGTTCGACCTCGCCCGGGGCGATTTCCCGATCGAGCCGGTGCTGAAGGGCAAGCGGCTCGTGGTGTTGTCGTCGCGCGGCGAGTTCGGATTCGCCGGCGGCGTGCGGGCCCACATGAACGCGCTCGATACAGGGATCGCCGCCTGCGCCCACTATCTCGGCGCGGACGCGGCCGATATCATCACCATCGCGGCTGAATACGAGGAATTCGGCGGAGAACGCAGGGAACAGGCGCTCGCGGACGCGGAAGCGGCGATAGCGCGTACGGTCCGGGAACTCACGGGGCAGACCGCCGTCGTGTAACCTTCGACGGCGGTCTGCGGCCGACACCGACGGACACCGGGGGCAAGCGCCCGCTCCCGTTGCGGCGGCCGCATGGTCGACATGTCACCGCCGATAGTTCAGGAAATCGTGCCAGCGCCTGACGAGGTAGTTGTGCTCGTCCATGACGGCGTTCCAGATCGCGATCGCCGACATGCGTTCTCTATAGGAGCCGCCCTCGCGCAGCGTCCCCGCCGGCACGAAATCGGTGCCGTCGACGCCGGGGAGTGTTCGCGGGGCGGGCCGGCCGGCGTACCAGTAGTCCCACTCTCCTTCGCCCATGTGCCGCCTCGCGGCGTCGGGCACCGAAAAGTAGTAGCCCTGCCGCGCGACAACCGCTCCCGGCCAGCCGCCGAGCCACCAGGCCATGTACTCGTAGGCCATGTCCAGCCGGCTCGCATCGACATGCCGCGAGATGGCCATGCCGCCATACCAGCCGCGGTAGCCCTCCGCGGGCGCGGCGGTCCGGAACGACGTGTGACGCAGCCCCTGCAACCCCAGGGCGGAAGACCAGATGCTGCCGATACGCGCCCTGCTGCGGGAAAACAGATCGGCCGAATCCGCCGGCGTGCTCCAGAAGCCGGCGAAGTGCCCCTCCCGGCGCAGCGCCATGAGCACGTCCATCAGGCGATCGATCTCGCCGACCGTCAGATTGCCGGGGTCTTCGACATCGAGCAGCCCGGCGGCGCGGGCGGCCAGGATCGCATCGATGGCGCCGATCGACGCGTTGCTTTGCAGGACAGCCCGCTTCCACATCGGATCGATGAGCCACGCCCAGCTCTCGCTGCTTGCATCGTAGCCATCGGGCATCGTTTCGGGCCGATACCCGAAGCTGTCGGCGCAGTGGGTCAGGGGCAACATGCTGATGCGGCCGCTCTCTGCCGGACCCAGCCGACTGTCGCTCTGCACGAAGAGCATCCTCGACGGCACGCCGCCGAAGCCGTTGCCCGTCGAGGCGCAGTTCGCGAGCGCCGCCTCGGCTCCCGGATACCGCACGATCCGGTCGACCTCGATGGCGCGGATGGCATGCGCCGTCCAGACGAACTCCAGGTTGTGGAACCATTGGTCGTAGACGTCGAAGCTCTCGGGGGCCGTAACGCCGGTCCGGTGCGCCAGATTGCCGTCCATGACAATCCCCTCGATGTCGAATCCGAGATCGCTCCTCGCCCGTTCCAGAATGCCGGGGATGAGCGTCGACGTCGTTCCGAGAACGCGCAGCACGCGTCTGCGGGTCTTGACGGAGGGCGCGGCGGCTGCATGGGTCGGACGGGTCATGGCTGGAGCCTGTTCCATGGGTAGAGCCTGTTCACGGCGTTTCCATACTGTCGATAACGAAACTTGTTTACAAGCATCATTTTTAGTGACAGGTTTAAGACCTCAGATCGAGGAGACAAGCTGATTCAGCGCGTATCTGGGCGAATCCGAATGCAAAAGTCGATTTCATCCGCTGATGAAGAGGGTCCCCTCTACCGTGTCTATGCGTCCCGCATCCTCGCGGCCATCGAGGACGGGCGTTTCGAGCCCGGTCTCGTGCTTCTCGAGGGCAGACTGTCGGCAATCTTCGAGACCAGCCGCGCGACCATTCGCAAGGCGCTCAACGACATCGCCGACCAGGGCGGGATCCGGCGTTTCGACGGCCGCGGCTTCGTCGTCGCGGGAGGCGGCGACGTGGAGCCGATCCGCCGCCCCATCGGCGCCGACGAAATCACCGCCGAGAACGGCCCCGCCGCGAGGCCGGCCGCCGACAACATCATCGCCGAGGTCGAGGCGGCGGTGATGACGGCTGTCGCCTTCGGACATTATCGCATCGACGAGCAGAAGCTCGCGGGCGCCTTCGGCGTCAGCCGGCCGGTCGCCCGTGAGGTTCTGTGGCGGCTGCGCGAGGCCGGGCTCGTGGAGAAGGAGCTTCATTCCCCGTGGCTGGCCGGACCCGTCACCGCGCGTGCCGTCGCGGAGGACCGGGAGTTGCGCATGCTGCTGGAGCCGCACGCGCTGAAACTCTCGGCACCGATGCTCGACAGGGCCGAGCTGCTGCGCATGCGCGATCGCGTCACCGCGGCACGCCGCCTGACGGGGAAGATCCCGCGCGCCGCCATCGAGGCGATCGAGCAGGATCTCCACATCACGTGCGTGCGTCACTATCGCAACGATCGCGTCAAGCGCGTCATGCGCACCGGCCGGCTGCCGATGATCGTCGATGCCCTGTTCGCCGAGTTCATCGGGATCTATCCGGACGATCCCGCCTTCGTCGAGCACGGCATCGTGCTCGACCAGTTGCTGGCCGAGGAATTCGACGCGGCCGCGGCCAGTCATTCCGCCCATCTGAGACAGGAAAGCAAGCGGACTCTGGACCGGCTCAAGGTTATGTCCGTGCTCCCCGAGCCCGAGGTGGCTCCCTATCTCGAACGCATCGTGTGACCGGGAGGCAAAGCATGCGCAAGCTACCCCCTCTGAACTCCATCCGGGCCTTCGAGGCGGCGGCCAGGAACCGCAGCTTCACCGCTGCCGCCACGGAGCTGTGCGTCACCATGACGGCCGTCTCCCACCAGATCCGCCATCTCGAGGAGCAGCTCGGCCAGAAGCTGTTCGAACGCACCCCGCGCGAGGTCAGGCTGACCGCGCTGGGCGAGAAGCTCTACCCGGCGCTGCGCGACGGCTTCGACCGTTTCGCCGAGGCGTTCGAGCAGATTCACGACCGCAACGGGCGGGAGTCCCTGACGGTGACGACGACGCGCGCCTTCGCCGAGCGCTGGCTCATGCCCAGGCTGCCCGGCTTCACCGGCGCGGCGCCCGGTGTCGATGTCCATGTCGAGGCCACGGAGGAACTCGTCGATCTGCGCCGGTCCGACGTCGACGTCGCGATCCGTTACGGTCACCAGCCGAAGGACGACCTGTCGTCCACGCTCCTGCTGCAGGACATGTACGGCCCGGTCGCGAGCGCCGATTGCCCGGGGATCGCGTCGCGGCAGATCGAGGATTACCGGAGCATGCCGCTCCTCGCCTACAAGTGGGTCAACCGCGCGCTCGACGCGCCGGACTGGGCACGATGGCTGGAGGCCGCGGGAAAGCCGCCCGTCGACACGTTCCGGGTTTCGTGGTTCAACGACGAGAGCCTCGCCATGCATGCGATGGAGCGCGGCATGGGGCCGCTGCTCTGTTCCGATATCATGACGGAAGATGCGGTCCGGGAACGCAGGGCGGTCAGGCTGGACGGACCGCTCCTGCCGGGCTTCGGCTACCATCTCGCCTATCTGCCGGGGCGCCATCGGCGGCGCCCCGTCGCCCGCTTCTGCGAGTGGCTTCGCGCCGAGGCGGCCGATTTCATCGAGCGGCCCCGACGCCTCGCCGTGGTGCCCTGAGGCTGCTACAGGCTGTTGCCGACCGCCGGGGAGAGGACGACCGGCCTCTCGTAGTATGGCAGCTGCTCCACCCGCACCGTCGTGCCTTGCCGCCGGACGGCCTCGACATGGGCGACGATGTCCGCGAGCGGCGCGAACCAGACGTCGCGGCGGGAGAGCACGTCCTCCAGAAACTTCTCCACCAACCGCCAGCGGGCGAGCCGCCCCGTCAGGAACGGATGCCAGACCGGCATCCACAGGCCTCCGGCCTCATAGTGGGCCTCGAATTCCTCGAAGAAGGCGGCCAGGCCCGCTGACGGGGAACGCACGGGCATCATGTAGCCGATTTCCTCGTAATGCGCGAATGCCGGCCAGTCGTCGTTGCCCCAGTGCGGCGGCACCTCGTACAGCTCGCCGTCCCGGCTGCGCATCAGATAGGGGATGTCGTCGGCCATGAGCGACGAATCGTAGGCGAACCCGTGCTCCACGAGCAGGTCGATCGTGCCCTGGGTGACGTTGTACACGGGCGCGCGATACCCGCGCGGCGCCCTGCCGGTCATGCGCCGATGCACGTCGAGCGCCTTCTCGAACCAGAAGCGCTGTTCGGGCTGGGAAATCACGGTCGGGTCTTCATGCAGATAACCGTGGTGGCCGATCTCGTGACCGTCCTTCAGGATGGCCTCGACCGCATCGGGGTACTGCTCCATGGTCCAGGCCGGGATGAAGAACGATTGCCGCAGCCCGAAGCGCCGATAGGTTTCGAGGATCCGTGGCACGGCGGTCGTCGGGCCGTAGCGCCCCATGGTGACGGGATAGAGCCGGTTGAAGCCGTCTCTGGGCCTTGCGATGTGAATGAGGCTGTCGGCGTCCACATCGAAGGAGATCGAGCACGCGCAGCGCGCGCCGTTCGGCCAGGGGATGGGGTTTCGGATCATGACGGTCAGTCCACGCGGAAGGCGATGCTTTTCGGGGTCTGGTCTTCGCCGTTGATCGGCGCCATGTCCTGCGGGCAGGCGGACATCACCGCGATCACGTCGACATCGGCCCGCAGCGCCACCCGGTCGCCCTGCCGCGAAACGGGCGCCAGCCAGGAGATCGAGCCGTCCGCCGCCACGGGCGTGTTCATCCAGATGTTGAACGGCGCCGGGACCGAGGGCGGGGTTATCCCGATTGCCGCGAGCGCGGCGTGGAGGTTGTCGGTGCAGTTGTCGTGATATCCCTGCGCGCCGAGCTGCTCGTAGCGATGGATGTCGCAGGCGGCGATGACGGTGTCGTGCACGCCGGGCGAGGTATCCTCCTCCAGCGTCAGCAGCGTCCGCCGCCGGTTGCTGGTCAGGCCGTCTCCGACCTGCGGCGTCAGCCGGCTCGCCACGGCGTGAAAGTGCGGCAGGGAGACGAACTCGCTCACGTCGCCGGCCGCAAAGGCCCAGAAGTCGCAGACCTGCGTTCCGTGCGTGTTGACGATGGTCAGCACCTGCCCGGCCCGCAGGCGCACGGCCCACCCGCGCCGCGCCGGCACCTCGTAGAGCAGCCCCGCCTCCGGCGTGCCGTCGGGTGCAATGGGATGGTTCCGGTCTTCGTGGTCGTTGTCCTGCCCTGAGCGGCCGGGTGCGACTGGCGCCATGGACTCGCCTCCGTTTGTGTCGTGCCTCCGTTTTCTCGACCGAGCTAAACGCCAAAGGGCGCAATCCGCCATTGGGATAATCTCAGGGGGTTATGAAGAAAAAGAGCCGGGTCACAAGCGCGATGCCCAGACGGTGGCGAGCGCCACCGCCGGGCCCAAGGAGGAACCGCCGGGGACGCGGTCGGGCTGCTCGCGCGCCGTCGGCGTGCCGAAAAGGAGAATGCACTCAGATTGGTCCTGCCGACGGGGATCAAGCCGTGTGTTGCCCCGGGTTCAACCGGGGCTGAGAAGTGCTCATTTGAGCGATCGCGTCTGTGAAAGTTCTACTGCGCAGAAGAAGGCGGCCGGCAATCGAGCCGGCGCATAACAGCATGGGGAACATCGATGAGTTTCACAAGGCGCACCTTGCTGGGAGCCGCCGCCATCGCGGCGCCGGCCCTCATCCTCGCCCGCCCGGCATCCGCAGCCGACATGAAAGTGGCGATCGTCATGCCCGGACCGATCACGGATCATGGCTGGAGCCAGTCGGGCTATGAAGCGCTGATCGCCGCCGCCGAGAAGCTCGGCATCGAGACCGCGTACAGCGAGAAGGTCGCGCAGCCCGACCATGTCGAAAGCCTGTCCGACTACGCGCGGCGCGGGTTCACCCACGTGATCGGCCACGGCGGCGAGTTCCAGGATGCGGTCGACAGGGTCGCGGCGCGCTTCCCCGATACCCGTTTCATCGTCACCAACGGCCTTCGCGCAGCAGGCAACGTCACCACGGCGGATTTCTACTTCAGCCAGCCCGCCTATCTCCTGGGCTTCCTCGCCGGACGCCTCACCAAGACCGGAAAGGTCGGGCTCGTCCAGGCGCAGCAGTTCAAGTTCACCAACGACACGGTGGCCGGCTTCGAGGCGGGCTTCAGGGCGGCGAGGCCGGACGGCCAGGTATTCTCCACCTGGACCGGCGACTGGGAAGACGTCGCCAAGGGCAAGGAGGCCGCGCTCACCCTGATCGGCCAGGGCGCCGACATCATCTGGCCGACCATGGACAGCGCCACCCAGGGCGCCCTGCAGGCCGTCAGGGAGAAAGGCGCCAGGGCGTTCGGGCTGTACTACGACGCCATATCGAAATGGCCGGACATCATGCTGCAGTCGTCGATTCTCGACGTGAAGGCGCTGATCGTTTCACTGCTGAGCACGGCCAAGTCCGAAGGGCTCGAGGGCAGGAACTACAAGTTCGACCTGAACCAGCCGGATACCGTGCGGCTCGGCAGCTACCACCCGGACATCCCGCCCGAGATCGTGAAGGAAATCGAAGCGCTCGCGGCCAGGATCAAAGCCGGCGAGTTGACGATCGAACCGGCGTAGGTTCCTGAGTTTGCGCAGCTTTGTCGACGAAAAGTGGCCCCCATTTTTCTGCACGCTGCGCTGACGCTTCCCGGCATCCGGCGCCGCGCCGGGCACCGGCCTGTTTCGCGCCCCGTCACCACCAAGGGAGTCATGGGTTGAGTTTCCTCGTCCTCGACGGAATCAGCAAGAAATTCGGCGACTTCACAGCGCTCAGCCAAGTCGATCTCTCGGTCGAGCGCGGCACCGTGCGCGCCGTTCTCGGCGAGAACGGCGCCGGCAAGACGACGCTGATGAACGTGCTCTACGGCCTGTACCGGCCGACCGAAGGGTCGATATGCATCGACGGGAAGGCCGTACACCTGCGCTCTCCCTCCGACGCCATCGCCAATGGCATCGGCATGATCCATCAGCACGTGCATCTGGCCGAGGCGCTGACGGTGGCGGAGAACATCCTGCTCGGCACCGACCGGAGCGCGTCGCTGATCGGGCTGCGCCGGCACGCGCGGGACATCGCGCGGATGAGCGAGTCCTACGGACTGGCGATCGATCCGGCGCAGGAGGTCTGGCGGCTGTCCATGGGGATGCGCCAGCGTGTCGAGATCCTCAAGGTGCTCTATCGTGGCGCGAACATCCTCGTGCTGGATGAGCCGACGAGCGTGCTGGCGCCGAACGAGGTCGACGCCTTCCTGCAACGCATGCGCGTTCTGCGCGACAGCGGCAAGACGATCCTGTTCGTCACCCACAAGCTCGACGAGGTCATGGCGCTGGCGGACGACGTCACGGTGATGCGGCAGGGGCGCGTGGTTGCGGGCCGGCGCGTCGCCGAGACCGATCCGCGCGAGCTTTCGAGGCTGATGGTAGGCCGGGACGTGGCTGCGCCGACCGTGGCGCGGCGCGGCGAGGCGGGCGCGGTCGTGCTCGAATGCCGTGATCTGACGGTCCGCAACGACCGCGGCGCGATCGCCCTCGACAACCTGTCCATCGCCGTGCGGCGGGGCGAGATACTCGGCCTCGCCGGCGTGGACGGCAATGGCCAGCAGGAACTCGCAGAGGCGATCTGCGGGCTGAGGCCCCTGGAGGCCGGCCGGATCCTCGCCGGGGGCCGGGACGTCACCGGGCTCACGGCCGACTTGCGGCACCGGATCGCCCGGATCGGGTTCGTGCCCGAGGATCGCCACGGCACGGGGCTGGTGCTCGACCACTCCATCGCCTTGAACTTCGCGCTCAGATCCTTCCGCCGCCCACCGTTCGCCCGCCTCGGCCTCCTCGACCACGGGCGCATCGCCAGGAACGCCGCCGACCTGATGGAGCGCTACGACGTGCGCGCGCGCTCGATCCGGCAGGCCGCGCGGGATCTGTCGGGAGGCAACCAGCAGAAGATCATCCTCGCCCGGGAGATCGAGGCCAGGCCCGATATCCTCGTCGTCGCGCAGGCCACGAAGGGGCTCGACATCGGCGCGGTGGCGTTCGTTCACCGCAAGCTGATCGATGAGCGCGACCGCGGCACCGCGATCCTCTACATATCCACGGAACTCGAACACGTCGCCGAGGTGGCGGATCGCATCGCGATGATCTTTCGCGGCAGGATCACCGGCGAGCTTCTGCCCGGCGAACTCACCGCCGAGCGCGCGGGTCTCCTCATGTCGGGGGCCACGGGGACCAGCACCGGAGAAGCCGCATGAACCGCCTGCTCGACCTCGCCAGCGGCCTGCGCATCCCCCTCGCGGTCGCCGCAGCGCTGCTTGTCAGCTCCGTCCTCATCGTCGCGGCCGGCGGCGATCCCCTCGCAGCCTACGGCCTTCTCTTCCGGGAAGCCTTTCTCGACTACTGGGGGCTGTCCAACACATTGGTGAAGACCTCACCGATCCTGCTCGCCGCGCTCGCCGTGATCGTGCCCCTGCGCGCCGGCCTCTACAACATCGGCGGCGAGGGACAGATCTATATCGGCGGCCTGTTCGCCACCGTCGCGGCGCTGCGGCTCGAGGGCGTTACCGTGGTCGTCGCGATGCCGCTCGTCGTCCTTGCGGCGATGGCGGGAGGCGCGCTCTGGGCGGCACTGGCGGGATTGCTGCGCGCCTGGCGCGGGATCAACGAGGTGATCGTGACGCTGCTCATGAACTTCATCGCGATCCACATCGTCAGCTACGCGGTGAGCGGACCCATGATCGCGCAAGGCGCGCCCTATCCCTATTCGGATGAGGTGCCGGCCGCGCTGCGTCTGCCCATCCTGCTGCCGCAGACCGATGCGCACATCGGCGTCGTCTTCGGCCTCGTCGCGGCCGCGGCGATCACCGTCGTCTTCCTGCGAACCCCGGTCGGAATGGCGCTCGACATCACCGGCAGGAGCGTGAATGCCGCCCGCTATGCCGGGATCGACGTCAGACGCCAGATCGTCTGGTCCATGGCGGCGGGCGGTGCGTTGGCCGGCCTCGCCGGCGGCATCGAGGTTCTCGGCCTCAAATATCGCCTGTTCCATCTGTTCAGCGCCGGCTACGGCTTCGACGGCATCGTCGCCGCCTTCATGGCGAACGCCAACCCCGCCCTCGCCCCGCTGTCCGCCTTCTTCCTGGCCGGCCTGCAAGCGGGCGCCAACGTGATGCAGCGCGTGGCGGGCATCGACGGCAGCGTCGTGGAGGCAATGGTCGGCATCATCGTCATCTTCGTCGCGGCGAGCCTCGCCTGGAAGCTCGATCTGCTGCGCGTCTTCGTCTCCGGAACGGGCCGGGACAGCACACCCGCGATGCAACTCTCAAGGCCGGAAAGCAAATGATGGATATGGTTCTCGACACCGGCGCCGTCGCCCTGCTGCTCGGCGCGGCCGTCCGTCTGGCGGTGCCGATCGGCTTCGCCGCGCTCGGCGGCGTGATCGCGGAACGCAGCGGCGTCTACAATGTCGGACTGGAAGGCATGATGCTGATGGGCGCCTTCGGCGCGGCGGCAGGCGCCCTCGCCACCGGCTCGCCGGTCGCGGGCTGCGTGCTCGGTATGGCGCTCGGCATGGCCGGCGGCCTTCTGCTGGCGCTGCTGGCGATCACGTTTCGTGTCAACCAGCTTGTCGCCGGCATCGCCATCAACCTGCTGTCCGCCGGCCTGACGGCCTTCCTGGCGCGCAGCCTGCTCGCAGGCCGGAGCGGCAGCGTACCCGGCTTCTCGGCGCTCGACCTGCCGGGGCTAACCGTCATCGGGGATGCCCTGCTGCGGCAGGATCCCCTTGTCTACGCCCTGGCGGTCCTGACGGCGGTGGTGGCGTTCGTCGTCTACCGCACCCATGCGGGCCTGAGCCTGCGCGCCGCCGGCGAGAACCCCCGCGCCGCGGATTCGTCCGGTGTCGACGTCACGCGCGTCCGCTATGCCGCGCTGGCGCTCAGCGGCGGGCTCGCGGCGCTCGGCGGCTGCCACCTGGTCCTCAGCCAGATCTACCTGTTCTCGGAGGGCATGAGCGCCGGCAAGGGGTTCATTGCGCTCGCCGCGGTGATCCTCGGCCGCTGGCATCCGCTCGGCGCGGTGGCGGCCGCGCTGTTCTTCGGCCTTTGCGACGCGCTCCAGCTCCGGCTGCAGTTCTCGAATCCCGACATTCCCTACCAGATATTCCTCATCCTGCCCTACGCGGCATCGCTGATGGTGCTCGTCTGGTTCTTCGGCAGAAGCCGGCAGCCGGCAGCAGCCGGGCAGATCTACGACAGGGAAAGCCGGTGAGCGGCCCCAACGTCGATCAGCGGGCGCGGGATGGATGCGATCAGCCGCCGGGTATAGGGCTCGCGCGGCGCCCGCACGATCTCGCCCGCCGCGCCCTGTTCGACGATCCGCCCGCGGTGCATGACCGCGATCCGGTCGGAGACCCAGCGCACGATCTCGATGTCGTGGCCGATGAACATCATGGCGAAGTTGCGCTCGGCCTGGATCGCCTTCAGCATGGCCACGACCTGCATCTGCACCGTCGCGTCGAGCGCGGAAACGACCTCGTCGCAGACCAGCAGCTCGGGTTCGGACAGCAGGGCGCGGGCGATGCAGACGCGCTGGCGCTGACCGCCGGAGAGCTGGTGCGGATAGCGGGAAAGGTACTCGGGGCCGAGACGCACGTCGTCCAGCGCCTGCTCCAGCCTGCGGCGGTCCCCCGGCCCGGAGAGCCCCAGCAGTTCGAGCGGCTCGCGCATCGACGCCTCGACCGTCAGCCGCGGATTGAGCGCCCCGTAGGGGTTCTGGAAGATGATCTGGATGCGCCGGCGCAAGGCGCGATCGAGCCGGGGGAGCCGCGCGATCGGTGTATCGAACAGCGTGATCTCTCCCTTCCCGGGCCGGGCGAGCCCCAGCACCAGCCGCGCCAGCGTCGACTTTCCGGAGCCGGACTCGCCGAGGATCCCGAGCGTCTCGCCCGGCGCGATGTCGAGCGACACGCCGCGCAGCGCCGGGAACGGGCGACCCAGCAGCCGCTTGGCCGGATAGTCGTAGGCGACGTCGGCGACCCGCAGCACCGGCGTTGCCGCCGTTCTGGCAGCGCCTCGCGGCGCGGGCGAGGCCAGCACCCGGCGGATCGAGACGAGCTGGCGGGTATAGTCCTGCCGGGGAGTGGACAGCACTGTCCCGACCGGCCCCTGCTCGACGAGCGCGCCTGCGTACATCACCAGCACGCGGTGCGCGAGCGTGGCGGCGGCCGCGAGATCATGGGTGATGAAGAGCACGGCGTTGCCGAGTTCCTCCTGCAGCCGTTTCAGCAGGCTCAGGATCTCGGCCTGGACGGTGGCGTCCAACGCACTCGTCACTTCGTCGGCGATGAGCAGGCGCGGCTGGGCGGCGAGCGCCATGGCGAGCATCACGCGCTGCTGCTGGCCGCCGGAGAGCTCGTGCGGATAGCGGCGCACGATCGCCGCCGGATCGGGCAGCTCGACCATCCCGGCGAGTTCGATGAGCCGCCTGCGGCGCGCCTCTCCGCCCGGAACGCCCGCCCGCTCCAGCGCCTCGCCGATCTGCGCGGCGACGGTCATGAACGGGTTGAGACAGCTCATCGGATCCTGAAAGACCATGCCGATGCCGCGGCCGCGAATGGGCCGCATCGCGGCCTCGTCCTGCGGCCGCAGCGGCTTGCCCTCGAAGGTGAGGCGCGACTGCGCGGCAAGCCGCGCGCCGGGCGGCAGCAGCCCGATGATGGCCGAGGCGGTCATCGACTTGCCGGAACCGGATTCGCCGATCAGCGCCAGTGTCTCGCCGGGAGCGATGGAGAAAGTGAGGTCGCGCACCACCCGCCGCCCGGCGATGGTGATGTCGAGACCCTTGACGTCGAGAACCGGTTGCATCAGGCGAGCCTCGGATCGACCAGACGGTGGAGCATGTCGACGATCGTGTTGATCGCCACCAGACCGACCGCGATCAGCGTGACCGCGGCCAGGATGACGGGGTAGTCGCGGCCGTGGATGGCGTTCAGCGTCAGACTGCCGAGCCCCGGCAGCGCGAACAGCACCTCCATGGTCAGCGAGCCGGCGACGAGCCCGCCGAGCACGAGGCCGGACAAGGCCAGCACGATCGGCATCGCAGCCGGCGTCACGTGCGCCCAGGCGATGCGCCAGGGCGACAGGCCCTTGGCGCGCGCGGTGCGCACGTGCGGCAGCATCGCCGCCTCCTTCAGCTCCTCGCGCAGCGCCTTGACGATCTGCCCGGCATTGTCGAGCCCGATGATAACGACCGGGACCAGCAGTCCGCCGATCACCGGCAGCCAGCCGAGCCAGACGGAGAAGACGAGGATGGCCGCGACGCCGGCGCAGAAGGTGGGCACCGCGATCGACCAGGTGTTGACGGCGTCCACCGCGCCGTCGAGCCAGCGCGAGGGCCGCGCCGTCGCCGCGACCGCCAGCAGGAGCGCGAGGCCGAGGCCGAACGCGAAGCTGAGCGCCCCGAGCTTCGCCGTGACCGGCAGCGCCGCGGTCAGCATCTCGGAAACCGGCCTGTCGAACCGGATCGAGCGGCCGAAATCGCCGGCGGCGGCATGCGCCACCCAGTCGCCGAACTGCGCTGGCAGCGGCCTGTCGAGCCCGAAATCCCGGCGCATCTGCGCCTGCTGCTCGGCACTGAGCCCTCCCTCGAGGCCGAGCACGTCGACCACGTCTCCGGGCATGACCCGACACAGGAAGAAGGTCAGCATCACGATGCAGGCCGCCTGGACGAGGCCGCGCAGCAGGCTGCCGAGGATGGAGAGGATGCGTGCCATGCCGACCTCAAACGCTGGTAGCCTCCGGCACGCGCGCGCCGGCGCGCACCGGATCGAGCCACTGCCGCAGATGATTGCCGATCACCGAAAAGCTGAGCGTCAGCAGCACCAGCGCGACGAGCGGCGCGAGGATCGCGTGCGGGGCGCGCTCGATGAAGCGGCTCGCGTCCGCGATCATCCGGCCCCACGTCGGGGTATCGGGCGAGGAGCCGACGCCCAGGAAGCTGAGCACGGACTCCGTGACGATGCAGCGCGGCAGGATGATCGCCGCCTGGGTGACGAGCGTCCCGGCGATGTTCGGCAGGATGTGGCGCCCGAGCACGTGCAGTCTGCCGCCGCTGAAGCTGGCCGCGGCCTGGACGTAGTCGCGCGCGGCCTCGCGGTGGTAGGCGGCACGCGTGACATAGGCGACGAGCGGGGCAAACGAAATGCCGAGCGCCAGCATCAGCGGCCCGGCGCCGCTGCCGAACCCGACGATCAGCAGCAAGGCGAGCAATGTCGCCGGCAGCGCGCGCACGAGGTCGACCCCGGCGAACAACACCGCCTCGGACCAGCGCCCGAAGGACAGCGCCGGCAGCACGAAACCCGCGCCGATGGCGAAGGCCACCAGCGTGCCCGCAACGGCAATCGCCAGCGTTTCGCGTGCGCCGTAGAGCAGCCGCGCGAACACGTCGCGGCCGAGGTGGTCGGTGCCGAGCGGAAAATCGCCGCCCGGCGCCTGATTGAGCTGGAGCAGATCCTGATCCAGCGGCGAATTCGCGCTCAGCCACGGCGCCGCCACGCCGACGACGATCGCCAGCAGGACGACGGCCGCCGCGCAGGCAAGGCCCGCCGGCCAGCGCCGGCGCGGCACAGCCGCGCGTTGCGGAGCGTGCATCGGAGCATCTGCCTCGATCGACATGGCGGCCCCCGCAACCGTCAGCCCACGCGGGCGCGCGAGACGCCCCCGCTCGCCCAGTGGCAGGCCCAGGTGAAGCCGGGCTCGTAGCCCGTCACGCCCGTGCGGACGGCGATGAGGCTCGGCGCATGGCCGAGGACGTAGAAATAGCCCTTGTCGGTGACGCGCTGCGACGCCGCGAGATAGGCCGCCTTGCGCTTGGCGAGATCGGGCTCCTTGACGGCCGTGTCGATCAGCCGGTCGAGGTCCGGATCCTGGATGCCGCCCCAGAGCACCGGGTTCGGGCCGTCGCTCATCAGCCGGACATAGCGCTGGAAGATGTCCGAACGCGGACCCGACCCCATGGCGTTCATGTCCCAGTCGTACTGGCCAAGACGGTTCTGGGCACCGATATCGTCGAGCGCGACGTGGTTCACCTTGAAGCCGAGCTTGCGCACCATCTGCACGACCACCTGGCTGTATGCATCCTGCCAGGAGACGAACTCGATCGTGTGGTCGGCCGGGTTCACGCCGGCTTCGGCGAGCAGCGCCTGTGCCTTGTCGAGATCGGGCGTGCGGAACGGATCGGCATCGTGGGTCGCCTGATCGAAATAGACGTTGCCCGGCGCCACGATCTGGTTGGTGACGACGCCGTTGTCGCCGCCGACGAAGCGGGTGAACGCTGTCTTGTCGACGGCGAGCGCCAGCGCCTGCCGCACGCGCACGTCATCGAAGGGCGGGCGCGGCTTGCGGTTGTTGAAGGCGATGAAGTACCACGTCGTGTCCTTGAGGCCGGTAATCGTGGCCGCCCCGGCCTGCTCCAGCACGCCGGCGGCATCGCGCTCGACATTGATGATGTCGAGGTCGCCGGCCCGCAGGGCGAGGCTCTTGTCCGTGCCGTCGCGCAGGTCGAACTCGACCGCCTCGACATACGGCGTGCCATCCCCCCAGTAGTCGGCGAAAGCCGGCGCCACCAGCTTCACCTTGGGCTGCCAGGTGCCGAAGGTGAAGGGGCCGGTGCCGATCGGCGTGCGGATCGTCTCCTCCCAGCCGTCGGACTTGGGTGACAGGATCCAGAGTTCGGAGAGCAGGTTCAGGAAGGGAGCGTAGGGCTCATCCAGCGTCACGACGAGCGTGGTCGCATCCGGCGTCTCCAGCTTCGCGACGCGCTGCATCGCCGTGACGAGCCAGCCGCCCTTCACCTTCGTCTTCACGCGCTCGAAATTCTCGGCGACATCGGCGGCGGTCAGGGCATCGCCGTTGTGGAATTTGACGTTCTCCCGCAGCTTGAAGCGATGGATCAGCCCGTCCTCGGACGTTTCGAAGCTTTCGGCAAGGAACGGCTCGACGGAGCCGTCGGCGGCGATGGAGGTCAGCGCCTCGGCATAGGCCTGCTGAACGGCGATGCTGCCCGTGTGGCGATGCGGGTCGGACGTGTCGAGGCCGAGCGTCGCGTATCGCAGGATGCCCTTGCGCGCGTCCTGACTGAGAGCGGCTTCGGGGAGGAAGGCGAGAGCGCCCGCGAACGCGGTAGCTGCGCCCAGGAAGCCGCGGCGGTTGAGGCGGCGGTCGTTGAAGAAGCTGGTCATGGCTGTCCGTTCGATTGATCGTGGGGGTCGGGGGTGAATTGCAGCGGGCGGCCGTCGAGACCGTCCGCCTCGTGGCCGAGGAAGGCAAGGAGCGTGGGCGCGATATCGATCGCGGAGGTCTCTTCCCCGATCTCGGCATCGACCGGGAAACCGGGCCCGTCGAGAATCAGCACCGGCGACTGCTCGTAGCGGCCGAGCCCGCCGTGCTGGCCGCATCCGAGGCGGTCCGGCTTGCCGCCGGCGGGCTTCGCGCCGTAGCTGACGCCGGGAACCCCGAAGGCGTTGACGGCCGCGTCGTCGGCCGCCATGGAGACGGCGAAGGCGAGCCCTCCGCCGGCCGGCACGCCGAAGGCGCCGAAGCTCTCGCGGCCGATGACCCGCCCGGCCCAGGGCTGCGCTTCCAGATAGGCCCCCAGAGCCGCGATGGCCGCTTCGCCCTCCTCGGCGACATAGATCAGCGCGGCGGTGCCGTTGGGCGCGACCACGATGTCGCCGGAACCCGGCGCGGCCTTCAGGCCGGCGGCGACGAGTTCCGCCTCGATGTCCACGATCGCCGCGATGGTCTGGTGGCCGTGATCGGAGCCGACGAGCAGCAGGATGTCCTCGCCGCGCGCCCGCGCCGCGTCCACGGCCGCGATCACCTCTCCGGCATGCAGGTCGGCACGGCGCAGGGCTTCGTGATGCGGCGGCGAGCCGAGCGGGTGCGCGTGCTGGGTCGTATCCGGATGGCCGAGCCAGGCGACGGAAAGCGCCGCCCCGCCACCGTGGATGGCCTCGGTGACGAAACGCGCGACGACAGCGGAGTCGCCGTCGAGGTCGCCGCCGACGGCAAGCGCGCGTTCGCCCTCGATCGGCGCAAGGCCGGGGGCGAAGCTGCCGGCGCGGTGATAGACGTGGCCGTGGCCGAGCGGATCGTGCAGATAGGCCGCGCCCGGCGAGACGTTGTTGAACACGACGACGCCGCCCGCACCGGCGAGCCGCTCGGCGAGCGTCGGCTCGGCCAGCGCGAAGCCGGTCAGCCGCCGCTTCTCGGCGATGAACTCCGGCTTGCCGGCATCGAACAGGACGAGCCTTCCGCCCTCCTCCATCGCGATCGTATTGCCGGCGAGCCCATGGCGCGCCGGGCGGCAGCCGGTGGCGAAGCTGGACGAGACCACGCGCGTCACCGACGGAAACACGGAACGGTGCCCGGCACACCAGACACCGCGCCGCCGCAGCGCGACGAGGTTCGGCATCAGCGCCGGGGTGACGAAGTCACGGCGCAAGCCATCCAGGATGAGCGCGACCGCGCGGCGTTGGCCTGTCATGTCTCAATCCTCCGCTTCACGCGTACCGTTCAGCACGAAGTCGAAAATGTCGTAGTTGTGGAGCTGCTGCGTCGCCGCCCGGGCGCGATAGGCCGCGTTAAGCGGGTGAGAGACGACGAAGGGCACCTCCCGCTCCGCCAGGCTGCCGTGCGAGCGCAGCCGCGTTCCGGCGAGTTCGGCGAGCCCGTGGGCGTCCCGATGCGCGCCGAGCGCGACGCCCTTGGCGGCAACGACGGCGACATCCCCTTCCCGCTCTTCGGGAAGGTCGAACCGGCGGCACGCCTCCGCGCGCAGCAGGGAGAGCTGGACACCCGGCAGGCGGCTGACGAAATCGCGGACCTCGCCGTGGTCGAGCGCGCCCAGCACGTGGATGCGCACGAAGCCGCCGAGCGCGCCGTGATGGCGCACGAACGGATCGGTGATCGGGCAGATCACCCGCGTCGTGCCCGCGCCGTAGCGGGCATCCAGCACATCGCCGAGATAGAGGACGTTCGGTGTGCCGTCGGCCAGCGACAGGTCGGACATGCCGTGATCGGCGACGACGCCGACCACCGCCCCGGCATCGAGCAGCGCCCCGATCCGCGCGTCGACGGCGCGGATGAAGGCGTCGGATTCCGGCGCGCCGGGGGCATAGGCATGCTGCGCGAAATCCGACAGCGACAGATAGAGCACCTGCGCCCGGCCGCCCTCCAGCAGCCGCAGGCCGGCGTCGAGCACGAACAGGGAGAGTTCGGCCGAATAGCGGTCCGGCACGGGCAGGCCGGCCTGCGCTTCCCCGCCGGTGATGCCATGCTCGGCAAGCGTGGCCGATTCCGCGTTTTCCGCCGAGAAGGCGATACCGGGCCTGCCCTCCCCGGCGAGCCCGGCGGCGAGAACCTTGCGCAGCTTGTCCTTGGCCGTCACCGCCGCGACCTTGACGCCGGCCTCGCCGAGCCCGGCCAGGATCGTCGGCGCCCGTAATGGCCCGGCATCGGTCATCATCACTTCCCGGCCGGTCTCCCGGTCGTACCAGTAGTTGCCGGAGACGCCGTGAACGCGGGGCGGCACGCCGCAGATGATCGACACGTTGTTGGGATTGGTGAAGCTCGGCATCGCCGCATGAGCGCTGGCGTAGAACCCCTGTTCCGCCATGCCGACGAGGCGTGGCGACAACCCGCGGACGGCCGCGTCCGCCAGATAGGAGGGATCGAACCCGTCATAGCAGATAACGACAGCCGGCACGATTGGAAGCTTATATTCGCGTTTATTTATTGTAATAGATAATTTTGTCAAAGTTATTTCCCCACATATCCGTGTTTGTGGGGTCTAGATATATTTCTTTACCAACCATTGAAAGCGATTTATATTCTGCACAATTTGAATTCAGGTAAAATGAATGAGTCGATTACCTTCCCTGAGGGCGCTTGCGACGCTCGAAGCGGTCGTACGTACCGGCAACATTGTTGCAGCCGCCAATGAACTTTGTGTGACGCCGGGGGCGGTGAGCAAGCAGCTCGCACAGCTTCAGGAGGGCGTGAGCGCGCCGCTGTTCGAGAAGGGACACAGGCTGCGGCCGACGCCCCTTGCGGTCGAGCTCGCGCAGGCGGTCGGCGCCGGATTGCAGCAGATCCAGGCCGGCTGGGAGGCCGTTTCGCGCGAGAGCGAGCAGCGCGTCATCACGCTGGCGGCCAACGCGACGCTGGCGTTCCATTGGATCATCCCACGGCTGATGGCGGCCGAGGAGGCGGCGGGCGGACGCCCGGTGCGCGTCACGGCGCTTCACACCACCGACGACTGGCAGCACGCCCAGTTCGACATCGGCATCATGCGGACGCCGTGGCACCCCGAAGGCTGGCAGCGGCGCGCGCTCGGCGTCGAGCAGCTGACGCTCCTCGCGCCGCCCGAGCGGGTGGCGGCGCTGCAGCGCTCGGGGCCGGCCGGCATCGCGGCCGAGACGGTGTTCGTCGCCGACACGCGGCCCGGCGAACTGGAGGCCTGGCTGGAGGCCGCCGGCATCGGCCGGCCCGTCAACACGCGCCGGACCCCGCATTTCTACATCGCCGCGCAGGCCGCCGCCGCCGGTCACGGCTGCATCGTCGGGCCGCCGCTGGTGCTGTCGGACCTGATCGATGCCGGACGTCTGACGGCGCCGTTTCCGGCCATCGTCGCCGACGGCGCCAGGCTGACGGCGGCGTTCGATCCGGACCGCTGCGATCCCTCCCTCGTCGACGCTCTGCTGCAGGCCGTTTTTGACGAGTTCCGGGCCTGGAATCCATAAAACCGCCTGTGGAGCGCGCCCGTCCTGCAAATGGACTTATCCGATCGATCGGAATTTGCGCAAAAGCAAGAATCGGCGAACACGATCCAGCCTAATCAGAACGGATTTTACTTTAGCTGTCGGGTCGTGAACCATCGTCGACGTATGTCGATATTGGTTCGAGACTTCGCGGCGATTGCGCAGCCTGTCCTCCGAACGTGCGGCGCAGAGGGCCGCACACGCGCCCGGGCTTGCGATGTAATCCGCCTGCGCATATAGTAATGCAATATCGGAATAAGTAAGGAGACCGGAGGTGAGACAATCCACCGTGACGGCCAAGGGGCAGACGACGCTGCCCAAGGATGTGCGGGCAGCGCTCGGACTCGTTCCCGGTGATCGGGTGCGCTATGTCATCCTGAATGGCGAAGTGCGCCTGCTGAAGGCGCGGCCGGTGGCGGCCCTCGCCGGATTGCTGGCGCGGCCGGGCCGGAAGGTGGTCAGTCTCGAGGATATGGAAGCGGCGATTGCGGCCGGTGCGACCGAGGGAGCCGATCCCGCGGAATGATCGCGCTCGACACCAATGTCCTCGTCCGGTTCCTGATGCAGGACGATCTCACGCAAGCCGCCGCGGCCAACGAGGCGATCGCCGGTTTGACCGTGGATGAACCGGGTTTCCTCTGCCGCGAGGTCATGGTGGAGCTGGTCTGGGTGCTGGAGCGCGCCTACAAATGCACGCGGGCGGAGATCGGGGCGGCTCTGGAGGGATTGCTCGCCGCCCCCGAGATCGAGGTGGAGGGCGCCGATGCCGCCGGTGCTGCCTTGTTTCAGTATCGGGATGAAGGGCTTGGCTTTGCCGATCTCATGATCGCGGCAGCCGCGCGGCGTGCCGGAGCCATCCGGCTGGTGACGTTCGATCGCAAGGCGGCCCGCATGAAAGGGGTCCACCTGCTGAGGCATTGACCCGCGGAGTGAGACAAAGCGGCCTCTAGTTCCTCCCCTTGCGCAGCCCTTCAAGCAGCAGCCGGAAGCTCGCTACCGCCCTTCTGGACGTCTCCTCGGGGTTGTCGGAACCGGCGATCCACATAGCGGCATGGCTGGCGGCACCGTTGATCAGCCGTGCGGCGGCCTCCGTGTCGATATCGACGAGCACGCCGTCGGCCTTGATCTGATCAAGGCTTTCCTTCAGCGCCGTGATGCAGCCGCTGGTGGTCTGCCATTGCGAAATGTCGCCGAGGACCGCCGGGCCGTCGCAGAACATGATGCGCTGGATCTCGGGATCGAGCGCCATCTCGATATAGGCGATCCACTCATCGACGACGCCCTGCCAGCGCGTCGGCGCGCGGGCGGAGATCGCCTCCAGCCGCTCCGTCATCTCCCTGTCGATCTCCTCGATGACCGCCCGCAGCAGCCCCTGCTTGTCGCCGAAGTGATGATAGAGCGCGCCACGGGTCAGTCCCGCCTCGGCCGTGAAGTCGTCCATGGACGCTTCGGCATAGCCGACGGTGCCGAAAGCGTGCCGCGCGGCGGCAATCAGCTTCGCCCGGGTTTCGGCAATCATTTCCTTGCGTGGCTTGCGCACCTTCGTCTCCAATTTCACATACGCCGCGTATTTCAGTTGACATACGCAACGTATGTGTCTATCTCATTCGCATACGTCACGTATATATGCGATACCTGTCGCTGATCAAGGAATTTCCCGAATGTCGAATCCCTATGCAGAAATCTTCAGTGCACCGGGGGCGAAGGGCTTCTCGGCCGCGGCGTTCGTCGCCCGCCTGCCGATCGCGATGGCGCCCATCGGCATCGTCGCCATGCTGTCGCAGACTCACGGCGAGTATTGGCTGGCGGGCGCCGTTTCGGCGACGTTCGCCCTGACGAATGCATTCCTGTCGCCGCAGATATCGCGGCTCGTGGACCGCTTCGGCCAATCCGCCGTCGTCGCGCCGGCGGCGTTCGTGTCGGTCGCCGCGTTTCTGGCGCTGATCGCGGCGGTCAATCGGGACTGGCCGGTCTGGACGCTGTTCGTCTTTGCCTTCGTCGCGGCGACGATGCCCAGCATATCGGCGATGGTCCGGGCGCGCTGGAGCGAGATTTTTCGCGATCGGCCCGAACTCAATACCGCTTTCGCGTTCGAGTCGGCCGCGGACGAGTTGATCTACATCTCGGGCGCTTCCCTTTCCGTGGGCCTTGCGGTCTCGCTCTTCCCGGAGGCCGGCATGCTGGCCAGCACCGGCTTCCTCGCCCTCGGCACGGTTGCGTTCCTGGTGCAGCGGTCAACGGAGCCGAAGGTGCGCGCGCCGGCCCTCGACGCCCCGCGCGGATCGGCCATCCGGCTGCGCCCGGTGCAGATCGTCACGCTGGCGCTCGTCTTCGTCGGCGCGATCTTCGCCACGGCCGAGGTGAGCTCGGTCGCCATCACGAAGGAACTCGGCCAGCCGGGCGCGGCGAGCCTCGTCATCGGCGTCTACGCCGTCGGATCGTTCGTTCTCGGCCTCGTCCTCGGCGCGGTCAACCCGACGATGCCCCTGCAGCGCCAGATGCTGATCGCCGTCAGCGTTCTCGCCGTCACGGCCGTGCCGCTGGTCGTGGCCGGCAGCTCGGTCATGCTGCTCGCAGTGGCCGTCTTTCTGAGCGGCGTCGCCGTGTCGCCGACCTTCATCACGGCTTTCGGCCTGATCGAGCGGCGCGTGCCGGAGTCCATGCTGACGGAGGGCGTGACCTGGGTCATGACCGGGATCGGTATCGGCATGGCGCTCGGCGCGTTCGCCTCGGGCTGGGTGGTCGACAACTACGGCGCGCAGAACGGCTTCTGGGTATCCGTGGTGGCGGGCGCGGCGACGGTGCTGACCGTGGCCGTCGGCCAGCGCAGCCTCGCCGGCGAGCGGGCCGACGCCGCCCGTCTTCCGCAGCCGGCCGAATAGGCGCTGCCCCGGCCACGCGGTCGAACCGCTGAAAAGCAACGGCTTGCGCCGCCGGCAGTCCGCGTCCCTTCCGAGGCGGCGCGGGCTGCCGGTCGGCATGTCCGACAGAGGGTTCGCAAGTTTGTTACAATTAGAGCTTATGTCGTTGGTGAGTCACCAGTTGTCGCCATTCGACGTCCGCGCTGCCAAGCGGATCCCTGACGAGTGCGATAACGCCTTCCATTCCTGAAGCTTGACAGCTCCCGGCTGCCGGCCTTCGGGTACAGCCGGATTGCCGCCGATGATACCGAACGCTGCGCAAGACAGCGACCGCAACCTCGATCCCGACCCGATATCCGCCGCAGCACCGGCCGTTGCCGTGGAGAACGTCGCGCTGAGCTTCGGGCGCAATGCGATCCTGCGGCAGATCGATCTCTCCCTGCCCCCCGGCCATATTCAGGCCCTGCTCGGCCCTTCGGGCTGCGGCAAGACCACCCTGCTGCGCATCGTCGCCGGTCTGCTGGCGCCCACCGAGGGAACCGTCAGAATCGGTGACGCAGTCGTCGCCGACGCCGAAAGCGGCGCCTTCGTGCCGCCGGAGCGGCGCGGGCTCGGCATGGTGTTCCAGGACTACGCGCTGTGGCCGCATCTGTCGATCGGCGGCAATGTCGCCTTTCCGCTGGAGATGCGCGGCGTCGCGGCGGCCGAGCGGCGCGCGCGGGTGGCGAAGGCGCTGGCGCTCGTCGGCCTTGCCGGTTTCGAGGGCCGCAGCCCCGCGTCCCTCTCCGGCGGCCAGCAGCAGCGCGTCGCCATCGCCCGCGCCATCGTGGCCGAGCCGCGTCTGGTGCTGTTCGACGAGCCGCTGTCGAATCTCGACAAGGAATTGCGCGATCAGCTCTCGACGGAACTCGCCGCGCTGGTGCGCGATCTCGGGCTCACGGCCCTTTACGTCACTCACGACCAGGGGGAGGCGTTCGCCATGGCCGATTCCGTCGCCATCATGCGCGGCGGCCGGATCGTGCAGAACGCGGCGCCGGAGGAACTCGTCGACGCGCCGGCCGACGCCGATACGGCGGTGTTCCTCAATCTCGGCCCGGTCTTCGCGGCGGTGGAGGGAAGCGGCGCGTGGCGGCTTGCGCATGCCGATCTCACGCTCGCCCCGCCGCCTGCCTTCGCAGGCCGGGGGAAGGCCCGGGTCCTGCTCGCCCGCCGCGCCCTCGCGCTCACCGCAGCCGGCGCGGGCGTCTGCGACGGAACGGTGAGCCACTGCCTGTTTCGTGGCGAACATCATCTCGTCACCGTCGCGCTCGATCGCCCCTCGCAGGCCGCGGAGGCGCAGCCGGTGGAGGTGCTGGTCGTCAGCGACAAGCGCATGCGGGCCGGCGAGCGTACGGGTGTGCGCGTCCTGCCGGAGCGGCTGCGCTGGTTCGCGGATGCATGATCGAGGCCGAGCGAAAGCCGCCTGCGGGAAACGACCGTGCGTCGGCAAGCGATTGGAACGGGATGGCGTTTGCCGGCATGACACCCGGCCGGCACGTCACCCCGCTCCCATAGTGCAGCGTTACATCGGGTTATCGTCAATCTTCTTGAGCTTATCGGGGAAACATCATGATCAGACATCTGCGTTTTGCTGCTTTCGTCATTGCCGGTCTTGCCGCCGCCACCGGTGCGCATGCGGACGTCACCGTCTATTCCGCCGGCCCCGCCGGCCTCATCAACGTTCTCGCCAAGGGCTTCAAGGACAAGACCGGCATCCAGGCCGACGTGTTCCAGGGCACAACCGGGCAGGTGATGGCCCGGATCGAGGCCGAGGCCGCCAATCCCCAGGTCGACGTGCTGATCTCCGCCTCGTGGGACACGGCGACCGATTTCGCCGAGCGCGGGTGGCTCCTGCCCTACACCAGCCCGAACGCGGCGAACGTGCCGGATTTCCTCAAGTCCGACACCGCGGTTGCACAGGGCATCTCGGCGCTCGCCATCGTCTGGAACCCCAAGAGCGGCACGCCGAAGCCGGCCGAGTGGTCCGACCTGACGCAGCCGGCGTTCAAGGATCTGGTGACGCTGCCCGACCCCGCCCAGTCGGGCGCGTCGTTCGAGCTCGTCGCCGCGCTCAACGGCGCTGCCGGCAACTGGAAGCTGTTCGAGGACCTCGCCGCCAACGGGGCCGTGGTCGCGGGCGCCAACGCCGCCGCGCTCAACCCGGTGCTGCAGGGCGCCAAGGCCGCCGTGTTCGGCGCCGTGGACTACATTTCGCTCGCCGGCCAGCAGAAGGGTGAGTCGGTCGAGGTGATCTTCCCCGCCTCCGGCACCGTGATCGCGCCGCGTCCGGTCGTGATCCTCAACTGGTCCAAGAACCAGGATGAGGCGAAGCAGTTCGTCGACTACATCCTGTCGGACGAGGGCCAGGCGCAGGTCGCCAAGGCGTTCCTGATCCCCGCCCGCACCGACATCGCGGCGGACCGCCCGCTGATCAAGGATCTCAAGCTGCTCGAGATCGATTCCACGCAGGTCTACGCCAAGCGCGCGGAGATCCTGAAGGAATTCGGCGCCATCTTCGCCAAGAAGTAAGACCCGACGGCACACGCGGCGCGCCCTGTGCGGACGCGCCGCTTCCTTTTCATCCGGCAGTTCTTCAACGCGGCGAGGCGGGCCATGAGCAACCCTGGAACCACGCGCAACCCCGGCCCCGTGGTGTGGGGAGCGGCGCTTGCGCTCATGGTGCTCGTGGCGGTTCCGCTGCTGTTCATCATCCTGCAGGCCATCTTCCCGGCCGTGGGGCGGGGGTCCCTCGCCGCGCCGCTGGAGGGGATCGGCAAGGTCCTGTCCGAGCCGGGGCTGCCGCGGATGGCGGCCAATACGCTGCTGCTCGGTCTCGGCGTCGTCGCGGGTTCCGCGCTCGTCGCCGTGCCGCTCGCCGTGTTGCGAGCGCTGTTTCGTGTGCCGCTGGCGCCGCTGTGGGACGTGCTGCTGCTCGTGCCCTTCATGATCCCGCCCTATATCGCGACGCTCGGCTGGATCATGACCCTGCAGCCCAACGGCTATCTGAAGCAGCTCGCGGGCTTCGACGCGGGCACTTATCTCTTCTCGCTGTGGGGCGTGATTTTCGTCATGACGCTCGGGGTGTTCCCGGTCGTCTATTTCGCCGTGTCGCGCACGGTCGAGGCCATCGGCGGACGCTACGCGGACGTGGGCCGGGTGTTCGGCGCCTCGCCCTTCACCGCCTTCCGCCGCGTGACGCTCCCCCTCTCGCTACCCGGCCTTGCCGCGAGCCTGCTGCTCGTCTTCGCCATGGCGATCGAGGAATACGGCACGCCGGCCGCGCTCGGCCGCCAGGCGGGTTTCGAGGTGCTGGTGACCGGCATCGACACCAGGGTATCGGACTGGCCCATCGACCTGCAAGGCGCCGCGGTACTGTCGCTGGTGCTGGTCATGATGTCGCTCGGCGCCTTCCTCGTCCAGCTGCGCATTCTCGCGAACCGGTCCTTCGAGACGGTGGGCGGCAAGCCGCAGGCGTTCCAGAAGCGCCCGCTCGGCATCTTCGCCGTTCCCGTCGTCGCCGCCTTCGCCGTCGTGACCCTGCTTGCCGTCGGCGTGCCGCTGTTCGCGATCTTCGCCACCGCCCTGTCGAAGACGCTCTCCGGCGGCCTCTCGCCGGACAACCTCGGCCTCGGCCATTTCCGCGCCATCGCCGCCGACGAGAACGGCGCGTTTCGGGCGCTCGTCAACAGCCTCAGCCTCGGCGCGGTCACGGCGCTGCTCACCGGCCTGATCGGCGCCGCGACATCCTACACCGTGGTGCGCACGCGCTTTCGCGGCAAGGGCTTTCTCGATGCCCTGACCGTCGTCCCCAACGCCATTCCCGGCATCGTGGTGGCGGTCGGCATCATCCTGGCGTGGAACCAGCCGTGGCTGCCGGTCACGCCCTACAACACGCCGCTGATCCTGCTGATGGCCTATTGCTGCATCCTGCTGCCCTACACCGTGCGCTACGCCAACGCCGCGTTCAGGCAGGTGGGCGACAACCTTGAGGCGGCGGCGCGCGTCTTCGGCGCATCGCCATTGACGGCCTTCCGGCGCATCCTGCTGCCGCTGGTGCTGCCGAGCCTGATTGCCGCGATGCTGCTCGTCTTCGCCGTCGCGACGCGTGAACTCGTCGCGTCGATCCTGCTCGCGCCGGTGGGCATGGCGACGATCTCGACCTTCATCTGGCGGCAGTTCGATCAGGGATCGGTGGGGCTCGGCATGGCGATGAGCGCCGTCACCATCCTGATCACGACCACGATCCCGCTCGTGGTGACGCTCGCATCCGGCCGCCGCGGCCCCATGTAGGGCCGAATACCGGCCCGCCGAAAGCCGCCACGCGCCCCGATGATCTCCCTCCCCGGCCCGCTCCGGCGGCGCCCATGTCGATATCGCGGGCGGGGCTTGAGTCAATTTCAATTGACAAACGCACCACCACAATAAATTATCGATCAATAAATAAATATTATATTCGGGGAGTTTAACGTGGCCAGATCACGCAAGGTCATCATCACCTGCGCCGTCACCGGTGCGATCCATACGCCCTCCATGTCGGAGCATTTGCCGATCACGCCGGATGAAATCATCGACGACGCGCTCGCCGCAGCGCAGGCCGGCGCGGCGATCCTCCACCTTCACGCGCGCGATCCCGAGACCGGCAAGCCGGACCAGACGCCGGAGGCTTTCGGCCGTTTCCTGTCGCGCATCAAGCAGCAGACCGACGCCGCCATCAACATCACCACCGGCGGCAGTCCCTACATGAGCGTCGAGGAGCGCGTGCGGCCCGCCGCGCAGTTCAAGCCCGAGGTCGCCTCGCTCAACATGGGATCGATCAACTTCGGCCTGTAC